>CAZCPB010000478.1:0-1521 GCA_964500365.1 uncultured Phycisphaeraceae bacterium | reverse complement strand
GCAAGGTCCTCGGTGCCTACCGCTGGGACCCGCTCGCGCAGCGCTGGCTACGGTGGGCGCCCGGCGTGCCCGGCTACGCCGCCGAGTTCACGCACTTCGAACCCGGCCAGTCGTACTTCATCCGGCTTTCGAGCGACGGCCTGTGGTCCTATTAGGGACTGCGCGGCTGGGGGATTCCCTGATATCCCGCGCAGGTAGTACCGGTGACCCTAGACCCATGCTGGGGAGCCGGAGCCTCCGCCCGGGGGCAATGTGATCGTGCCGGGAACAAGCCCCGGGGCCGGCCCGCGCCGCCTCGACCGCCCGACCGCCCGCGCGCGCATCACCGACGCCGGGCTCCTCGACCTCCAGACCGCGCTGGACACCACCGTCGTCGTCCTGCGGCTGCGCTTTGGCACCCGCCACACCCATGTCGCTCTCCGCGGGCAGCCCTTCCGCCGCCAGTCCATCGCCCTCAGCTCGGACCTCATGACCCGGGAGTGGCTCCTCGATCGCATCGGACCCTCGAGCTACTTCCCCGACATCGACCGCGGGCTCGGCGTGCTGATCCGCGACCGCAACGAGCACCCCGATCCCGACGTGCGCACCAACAGGGACAAGGAATCGCTCCTGCGGTCCGCCATGCGGTTGCCGCTCCGCGACGAGCAGTCCCAGCTCATCGGCGTGGTGGTCGTCGGCAGCGAGGAGCCCAACGTCTTCGCCGAGGACGACCTCGAGGAGCTGCGCGACCTCGCCGCGCTCATCTCCGTCTTCGTGCGGCGCGGGGACCTGCTCACCCGGCTCGAACGGCAGAACGCCGTCCTCCTGGCCACCGCCGACATCCTCAACGAGGTGCCCGCCGCCGGCACGCTCACCGAGGTCTACGACAACATCGCCGCCCGCATCCGGCGGATGTTCGGCGCCGACCACTGCGCGCTCGCGTCCGTCGCCGCCGACATACTCGACCCACCCGGGTTCAGCTCGCGCATTATGACGCGTTCCGAACTGCCGCGGTCATTCACCAGGGAAGACCTGGCGGCGTTCGCGCATGCGGCGCGGGGTGAAGCCGTCCACTTCCGCGACCTGCAGGGCGTGCCGCTCAACCCCACCACCCGGCTCGCCGCCGACTACGGGCTTCGCTCGCTCATCCGCGCGCCCCTCGCCATGCCGGCCGGGCAGGTTGGCATCGTCACGGTTGGCAGCTGCGAGCCGGACTTCTTCCTCGACGACGACCCCGCCCGCCTGATGGATGTGTGCCGGCCCCTCGGCGTCGCCCTCGAACGGGCGGACCTCGTGGCCGAGATCTCGCGCGGAGCCGCCGTCCGCACCGCCCAGGCCCGCGTCCTCGCCGCGCTCACGCCCGACGCCACGTTCGAAACCGTCGCCGGGGTCTACGTGGAAGAGGCGCGCGAACTCTTCGGCGCCACCCACGCGATGGTGGCGCTGAAGGAACGCTCGGGCGTACGTGTCGCGTGTATGGTCAGTGAGATCGTCGATCCTGGGGCTGTTCGCGACCTCCTAACGCGATCCGATGATGAACAG
>CAZCPB010000477.1:0-1522 GCA_964500365.1 uncultured Phycisphaeraceae bacterium | reverse complement strand
GCGCGTCAGTTCTTCTGCGTGCTGCCCAGCCAGCGGTACACCACGCCGGCGACGGCGGCGCCGACGATCGGCGCTACCCAGAACAACCACAGCTGCGACAGCGCCCAGCCCTGCACGAACACGGCAGGCCCGGTGCTGCGTGCCGGGTTCACCGAGGTGTTGGTCACCGGAATGCTGATCAGGTGGATCAGCGTGAGCGCAAGACCAATGGCGATGGGTGCGAAGCCGGCCGGCACGCGGGAGTCGGTGGCGCCGAGAATCACGATGAGGAAGCCGAAGGTGAGCACCAGCTCGATGGCGAGCCCGGAGGCCAGGGTGTATCCACCTGGCGAGTGTTCACCATAACCGTTGGAGGCCAGGCCGCCCGCGAGATCGAAACCGGCCTTGCCGCTGGCGATGAAATAGAGCACGCCGGCCGCCAGGACGGCTCCGAGCACCTGCGCGATCACATAGGGGACGAGATCCCTGGCCGGGAACCGGCCGCCCACCACGAGGCCCACCGACACGGCGGGGTTCAGATGGCAGCCGGAGATATGGCCGATGGCATAGGCCATGGTGAGCACGGTGAGGCCGAAGGCCAGTGCGACGCCGGCGAATCCGATGCCGAGCTCCGGAAAGGCCGCCGCCAGCACGGCGCTGCCGCAGCCGCCGAACACCAGCCAGAAGGTGCCGAGCAATTCGGCCGCGAGTCTCTTCGAAAGAGGCATTGTTGTTCTCCCATGCGTCACGGGGGTGTGACCGGTGGCAATGATAGTCCCGGGCTATACTCCACATGCAATCAGCAACCCGGGAAATTCCCGCGAGCCCGCCGTGAGACCCAACAGCGCCACGACCGCCACACCGGGTGTGCACCGGGCCACTGGCCTGCTGGAGGGCGCGCGGCAAGTGCTCAGCCCGCACCGCGATGCGCGCCCTGCGGGCGTTGCGGCGGATCTCATCGTCCTGCATGGCATCAGCCTGCCGCCCGGAGAGTTTGGCGGCCCCTGGATCGAGCAACTGTTCAACGGGCGCCTGCCGCCGGATGTGCATCCCTATTTCAGGGAGATTCAGGGCATGCGCGTGTCGTCGCATGTGCTGGTGCGTCGTGATGGCGAACTGGTGCAGTTCGTGCCCTTCCATGAGCGCGCCTGGCACGCGGGTGTTTCCGAGTACCTTGGCCGCGCGGCCTGCAACGACTTTTCCATCGGCATCGAGTTCGAGGGTACGGACGAGATGCCTTATGAGCCGGCCCAGTACGAGGCCGGCGCGGGCCTGATCCGCGCCTTGCTGGCGGCTTATCCGGCGCTGGATGCCGGGCGCATCGTGGGCCACAGCGATATCGCGCCCGGCCGCAAGACCGATCCCGGGCAAGCCTTCGACTGGGCTCGTCTGCGTGAGCTGCTGGGCGCGGCGCGGCGCTGAAGCCCGGCCCGCTATTCGAAGCGGCTGCGATCCCAGAGCACTTCAGTGCCCCCCTGGCGCCTCGCCAGCACGCGCGAGAGCACGAACAGGAAATCCGACAGGCGGTTCAGGTACACCGGCG
>CAZCPB010000476.1:0-1526 GCA_964500365.1 uncultured Phycisphaeraceae bacterium | reverse complement strand
GGCGGCGCTGGGCGTCGTCGCGATGCAGTTCCTCACCGAGCCCAACCAGGTGCAGATCGGGAAGGACACGCTGCCGCCGGCCCGCGCGTACGAGCCCGTCGCGAGCGCCGCCAACGACCTCATCGCGCGCGTCAACTCGGGCAACCCCGAACTCCCCCCCGCGCCGAAGACCGACGCCCTGACGCGGTTCAAGAGCGACCTGTCGCGCGGCGTGGCGCCGCGCCCCGCCCTCGTCCCCATGGGCCCCGTGCTGGCCCTCGGCGAGACCGCGATCGACGCCGGCGCCGGCGGCGCGTCCGGGCCGGTCGCCGCCCTCCAGATCCCCGCGCCCAGGGACGTGATCGCCCGAGCCTTCGGGGGCACGGTGGACCCGCTCGAAGTGGTCGCCAGCCCAGAGATCGGGCAGATCCCCACGATCGCCAAGCAACAGCCTTTCGATCTCTTCGCCGTCAGTGTCGAGTGCGCGTTCGACGGGACGGCGCTCAAGCAGGCGATCCAGACCGACCCCGACGGGCCAGGCCCGGCCCGGTCCATCCCGATCGGCTGGGTACGCGATGATCTCGAGATCGTCGGCGTCGAGCTTCAGCGCGAGCGACTCGGCCCCGACGGTGTGACCTGGGGCGACGCCGCGATCGTGCCCCCCGTCCCCGGAAGACCCGACCTGCTCGGCGAGTTCCGCACCACGGTTCGCAGCGTCGGCGACGTGCCGGCCATGATCCAGAAGGTGAGGGCCAGCGCCGCCGACGTGCAGCGCCCCGACTACTACACGCTCATCGCCGGTCCCACGTGGCAGCCCCCCAGCGAGGCCGCCGACGGGCTCAGCCTCGCCCAGCGGATCGACCGCCTGACCGCCCGCATGAACAAGCTCACCGAATCGATCGAGGGAATGCAGCGCACGCTCGCGCGCCAGCAGAACCGCGATGCAGCGCCGCCCCCCGGGCCCGAAGGCCGGGGCGGACGCGGCGGGCGAGGCCAGGCCGGCAGCCCGCGGAACGATCCGGCCGAGCGACCCTCGCAGCCGGACCGGCAGCGCGTGAGCCCGATCGAACAGAAACTCCGGGATTCCAACGCCGAGCTCGAGACGCTCGCGAAGGAAAAGGAGGAGCTGCTCGCGCTCCAGGCCGCCGGGGGCAAGGCCGCGGCGGCGAGTGCGCCCGGACAACCGCTGCTCGAGAACCCGCGCGTGCGCCTGTGGGCGCACGACGTGACGGCCGAGCCGGGCGCGACGTATCGCTACCGTGCCCGCGTGGTGACCAACAGCCCGCTCTTCGGGCGCGACGCCGCCCTCGAGGCCGAGCAGCGCGAACTCGCCCGCGAGGCCCTGGCCTACGGAGAGTGGTCGGCCTGGACGGACCC
The DNA here is from genome assembly GCA_964500365.1 of uncultured Phycisphaeraceae bacterium. GTDB lineage: Bacteria > Planctomycetota > Phycisphaerae > Phycisphaerales > UBA1924 > CAZCPB01. The sequence continues at coordinate 170 of CAZCPB010000476.1, read as the reverse complement.
CGTGGACGTGGACCGAAGGGCGTACTACTTCGTCACCAGCGCCTCGGACCGGGACGCGATCGGGCCGGCCCGGGCCTCCGTCGAGGTGCTCGAGTTCTACTACGGATACTTCCGGCGCGCCACCGTGGGGCTCAACCCCGGCGATGTCATCATAGGGGATGCCAAGCTAC
>CAZCPB010000475.1:0-1527 GCA_964500365.1 uncultured Phycisphaeraceae bacterium | reverse complement strand
CGCTGTCGGGCTCGGTGGTCTTCAACGCGCCGGTCTCCGTGCCGCGGGCGCGCCTGCTGAAGCTCCTCGACGCCTTGCTCGAGCAGCACGGGTACACGATCACGTACGACCCGGAGAGCCAGTTCCACACGGTGCACCCGCTGACGGACGTGGTGTTCAACCCGGCGGGTGAGATCCCGACGACGCGGATCATCCCCACGCCGAACGTGCGTCCGTCGTACCTCAAGCCCGCGATCGATTCGCAGTTCTTCGGGGCCGCGTCGGGCCAGGCCCAGGTCCCGTCGCAGCCGGGTCAGACGCCGACGTCCAAGGGCGTGGCGTACGTGGACGAACTTGGCGTGATCGTGGTGACCGAGTCGCCCCGGCGCGTGGCGGCGATCGAGGCGCTGGTGGCGCGACTGCTCGAGAGCTACGAGCGTGCCGAGTACACGCGCCTGGAACTCCAGCACGTCGCGGCGCCGCAGGCCCGCTACCGGGCGCTGCAACTGGTCGGCCAGACCACCGGGCAGACCACCGGCGGCGTCAACCCGCAGACCGGCGAGGTGATGCAGCCGGGGATGACCGGCATGGGCGGTCGCGGCATCGACAACCTGTCCGAGCGATTGACGGTCGACCCCCTGGGCAACGCCCTGATCTTCCGCGGGTTCCCGGAGGAGATCGACCAGGTCCGCAAGCTCCTGGCGATCATCGACGCGCCCAACCCGCTCAAGCCCCAGCAGTACGAGGTGGGCTCGCGGGCCAAGCAGATCGCCGACACCGCTCGCCTCCGCGGCCTGGGCGAGGTGACCCTGATCAGCGCCCCGCAGCAGGGCGGACAGAATCAGGGGTACCCCGTGTACATCGACCCCTCGGCCGCGCCCAGCCAGAGCCAGCGCGCCGCCCCGTCGGCGGGCGGCCCGGTCATGGTGATCGACGAGAAGTTCGGGACGATCCTGTACTACGGCACCGACGCGCAGCACGCCGCGCTCCGCGAGCTGATCGATCAGCTCAACGTCGAGGACGAGCGGATCACGATCAAGGCGTACAAGCTCAAGCACTCCGATTCCGAGCAGGTCGCGGAGCTGATCCTGAACCTGATCCAGAACACCAAGCCGGTCGGGAGCGCGCCGCTCCTGGCCGAGGGCGGGGGCGCCGCGGCGTTCGACGCGACCGCCGGGACGGCCTACCGCAACCGCCCGCGCCAGAACCTGAACGCCGCGCCGGGCGCCGAGGGCGACCTGGTGATCGGCGGGGAGGAAGCGTTCGTCCTGGCCAACAAGGCCAACAACCAGGTGCTGGTCAAGGCGCCCGGGCGCGAGCAGAAGGAGTTCGCTCGCCTGATCGACACGCTCGACCTGCGCAAGCCGCAGGTTTTCATCGAGGCCAAGATCATCGCGGTCACGGCCAGCGACCGCTTCCGCCTCGCGTTCGAGACCCAGCTCATCAACGCCAACGGCACGGGCGGCGTCTTCGACACCAACTTCGGGCTCTCCACGCCGTCGGACACCCCCAACGCCAACCAGCCCGTGCTCAACCCCAAGGAGGTGG
>CAZCPB010000474.1:0-1527 GCA_964500365.1 uncultured Phycisphaeraceae bacterium | reverse complement strand
CCCCCTTCCTTTCGGTGGCGGGCGTCACGACCGGCAACGAGCAGGGCCTGCTCGGTGCCGCGTTCCATCCTGATTACGCCAACAACGGGCGCTTCTTCGTGAACTACACGACCACCGGCGGTGGCGCCGGGGGGCGCACCGTCGTCGCCGAGTACGTCGCCAGCCCGCCGAGCTCGAACGTGGCCAACGCGACGCCCGTGCAGACGATCATCCGGTACAACCAGCCCGAGAGCAACCACAACGGCGGCTGGATGGGCTTCGGGCCCGACGGCTACCTCTACATCGCGTCCGGAGACGGCGGCGGCGGCAACGACCAGCACGGCACCATCGGCAACGGACAGAACATCGACACGCTCCTGGGCAAGATGCTCCGCATCGACGTGGACGGCGACGACTTCCCCGGCGACGCCAACGCCAACTACCGCATCCCGCCCACGAACCCCTTCGCGGGCGCGATCCCGGGGAGCGACGAGATCTGGTCCTACGGCCTGCGCAACCCGTGGCGCAACAGCTTCGACCGTCTGACCGGCGACCTGTGGGTCGCCGACGTCGGCCAGAACGCGATCGAGGAGGTGAACTTCGAGCCCGCCGGCACCGCCGGCCGCAACTACGGCTGGCGCTGCATGGAGGGCCTCAACTGCACCGGCCTCTCGGGCTGCACCTGCAACGCCCCGGCGCTCACCCTCCCGATCCACACCTTCTCGCACGCGGGCGGAAACTGCTCGGTCACGGGCGGCTACGTCTACCGCGGCTGCGCGATGCCCGAGTTCAGCGGCACCTACTTCGTCGCCGACTACTGCTCGGCCCAGATCTGGAGCTTCCGCTACGACACCATGAACGGCATGACCGAGTTCACCAACCGCACCGCCGAACTGGCCCCCGGCGGCGGCTTGTCGATCAACGCGATCACCTCATTCGGCGAGGACGCCCTCGGCGAGATCTACATCTGCAAGCAGGGCGGCGGGGCCGCCAACGGCGAGGTCTACAAGATCGTGCCGCAGACGATCGTCCACGACTGCAACCAGAACGGCATCTCCGACGACTGCGACATCGCGCTGGGCACGAGCCAGGACCTCGACGGCGACGGCAACCCCGACGAGTGCTGCCCCGCGGACATCGACGACAACGGCTTCGTCAACGGGGAAGACTTCGACACGTGGGTGGACTGGTTCATCCTCGGCGACCCGCGGGCCGACTACAACGACGACACGTTCGTCTCGGGCGAGGACTTCGACGAGTTCGTCGATGACTTCGTGGCCGGGTGCTGACGGCGCGGCGAGGCTTCCGGGTGCTCGCGCCCTGAGCAGGCCTCCGGTGGGACGATCCGACGAGCGAACCAATGCGGTCGAATTGAACTCTCGTGCCCGTCTGCGTGGCGGCCCGCGCCGGTCCTTTCAACGGACGACGCATGTCCGCCCTGGTGCGCACTTCCGCGGACATCGCGCAGGGAAAGAGCGTTTTTCACCGCGCGCGGGACGATTTCGCGACCCACCGGGCGGATCGTGGGGTATAACTTCAGTTGGACGG
>CAZCPB010000473.1:0-1530 GCA_964500365.1 uncultured Phycisphaeraceae bacterium | reverse complement strand
CTCTCGCAGGCCGCGGCGGGCGCAAGCCCCGGCACCGGCGAGCCCTTCGGCTTCGCGGCATTCACCGAGCTGTCGCGCTCGCAGTCGCTGTCCAAGGAACAGTCGCTGCCCCCCGAGGTCGCCGCCGGGTCCGGCTATGCCGCGGGCGCGGATTGACCGCCGATCGGGTGGTGCCGAACGGCGCGCGAAGAAGCGGTTCGCGACCGGCGGACCCGAGCGGCGGAGCGGAAAAACGTGATGCGCGCCGGCAATACGGCCCGGCGCCCCGCGTTCTGCCGCGGGGGTCGGAGGTCCCGAGCGGGGCCCGGGGAACAGGGCACATTTTCTTGAAGGAGTCACGAATGTCCAGCAGGCGTTCCGTGGTCGTGTCATTGGTGGCGGCGATCGCCGCGATCTTCATGCTGGCGCTGCCCGGCCGGGCCGGCGCCCAGCCCGCCGACCCCGACGGCGATCCGAAGTTCGGGGCCTTGGTTGTCACCGTCTGCACCGAGGACGGCAAGCCCGTGCCCGGCGCTCACGTGGACATCAAGCACGGGGACCGCCTGGTTGCCCGCGGCACGACCAACCGCGACGGCAAGTTCGCCGTGCCGCGCATCCACGCCGGCCGCTTCGCCGTCCTCGCCCTCCGCCGCCCGGTCGGCGCGGGTCGCGAACTGGCGCAGGTGAAGCCCGCGACCAAGAACGAGGTCAAGGTTGTCCTGAAGAAGAAGTGACCCCCGCGGCCCGCGACGGCCGGGGCGCCACCGGACGGCGCATGGGTCCTCCGCGACGGCGTCGCGGGCTCTTCATCTCGGCGCGGGCCCCGGAGCACGGGGCCCGCGCTGTTGCGCTCTTCGCGTGGCGGGCCGGACGCCCAGACGCTGTGCGCCCGCCGTCGGCCTTGACGCTCACTTCGAGCTCGCATCGTCCGGCGGCGGGATCGCGTCGAGCCTGGCTTTCCACTCCGCGGCCTTGGCGTCGTAACCCTTCCCCGGCTCGGCCTTGTCCCAGGCTTCGTAGAGCGTGACCGCCTGCGCGATCGCGCGGCGGGTGTACTTGTGCGCGGGGCCGAAGCGGTTAGTGTTCCCCTTGATGCACTCTTCGGCCCAGGGCGCGGCGTCGGCGAAGCGGTCCAGCATCATGAGCAAACTGATGAGATTGTGGAGCAAGACAAGGGCGTCGGGGTGCTCGGTCCCCAGAAGGCGCCGAGCCTTTTCCATCGCCTCGCGGGAATACGGCTCGGCCTCGGCGAGCCTGCGCTGGTTCAGGAGCAGGACGCCCATGTTGTTGATGGATGTGAGCGTGTGCGGGTGCTCCTCTCCAAGCACGCGACGGCTCTTCTCCAGCGCCTCACGCCAGTACGGCTCGGCCTCGGCAAGCTTGCCCTGGGCCCGGAGCAGCAGGCCCATGTTGTTGATGGAGGCGAGCGTCTCCGGGTGCTCCTCCCCCAGCACGCGGTCTTCTCGGTCAATCTCGCGGCCACCGCCTTGGCGACACCGAAGTCGATGACCACGGGCCGGGCTTCGCCGGCCTTGTCCTTGTCACCCCCCG
>CAZCPB010000472.1:0-1543 GCA_964500365.1 uncultured Phycisphaeraceae bacterium | reverse complement strand
TCGTGCTCCGTCCCCCATAAGCGCTGGGCGCTCAACAATGGGAGGGCAGGAGGCACCCATGGCGGCCAGGAACGGCGTAAACGGGACGGATGAGCCGGGCGGCGGGCGGGGTGACGAGATCCAGCGCTGGACCGCGGGGCGCAAGGCCGCGGTCGTGATGGACATCATCAAGGGGAGAGCCACGCCCGCCGACCTCGCACGCCAGCACGACCTCACCGTGGGGGAGATCGAGGGCTGGGTCGAGAAGTTCCTCGAGGGCGGCCGGGAAGGGCTCCGCGCCGTGCCGCGCGACCTCGAGGCCCGCTTCGACGCCGAGCGCAAGGACCTGCTCGCCAAGGTCGGTGAGCTGACCCTGCAGGTCGATGCTCTCAAAAAAAAGACGACCTCTCCGTCGAGCCTGGCCGCGGCGAGCGGTCAGGCCGCCGGCTTGTGAACGCCGTGGTCGGGGCGATGCGGGCCGACGGCAAGGCGGTCGCGGTCACAAAGGTCTGCGCCTGGCTGGGCGTTCCCCGGTCCACGGCGTACGCGCTGCCGAGGCAGAGATCACCCAGGCGGCCGCGGCAGAACACGGGCGCCATGCCCGAGGGGTTCCTGGCCGCGCTCATCTACGCGCTCATCCAGGCCTACCCGACCTTCGGCGTGCGGATGGTGTGGTCGCAGCTCCGGTTCACGCTCGGCATCGCCGTCAACCGCAAGCGTGTCGAGCGCATCATGCGACGCGAGGGGTGGACGGTGCACAAGCGTCGCAAGGGCGGCCGGCCGCGGGTGGCGGTGAGGACCTCGATCACCGAGTACCCCGACCGGCGCTGGGCCACCGACATCGCCCTGGTGCACTGCGGCGTGGACGGCTGGTGCGCCTTCGTGCCCGTGATCGACTGCTGCACGCGCGAGGTGGTGGGGTGGGAGCTGTCGGACTCGTGGCGGGCCCGCACCGCCGAGCGGGCCCTGGAGTCGGCGCTCATCCGCCGCTTCGGGTACACCCGCGGCGCCCCGCCGGGGCTGGTCCTGCGTCACGACAACGGCCTGGTCTTCGGCAGCAGGGGCTACATCGCCACCGCGAAGGACTACGGCCTCTCGCAGGAGTACATCACGCCCTACACGCCCCAGGAGAACGGCCTCTGCGAGCGGTTCATCCGCACCGTGAAAGAAGAGTGCGTCTGGCAGCATCGCTTCGAGAACCTCGAGGAAGCCAGGCGGGCGATCACCCGATGGATCGCCTGGTACAACCACGAGCGTCCGCACTCGGCGCTGAAGTACCGGACACCCGCGCAGCGCCGAGCCTCGATGCTTCCCGTGGCCGCCGCGGCCTGAAGCCGGCATCGGCAGAGCGAGCCCGCACCCCGGTCGGCGGCGTCCGTCGTGCGTGACCGCCGCGCACGGCGACCGTCCTTCAATCCCGAACGAGGCTCGTCACACCGCATGTAGAATCACCCGCCGGCCGGGGTGCGGGCGGAACTTACAAACTTCACAGGTGACCGCAGCGGCGACCCGCTCGCTCTGCGAATAGCGCTACGACTTGTCCAAAGGGATGGGGTGCACTACA
>CAZCPB010000471.1:0-1553 GCA_964500365.1 uncultured Phycisphaeraceae bacterium | reverse complement strand
AGCGCCGGCGGGTCTCGAAGGCCGCGATGTCCGCGACGGAGGTCGGGCGGAGGAACTCCTGGTACTCCGTTCGGTGCTTCACCCAGAACTGGTGGCAAGGGCACGCCCGCTCATCCGAGCACTCGGCGGTACCGAGCATGCACCGCGCCTGCACCGCCGGGTCGTCCAGGGCCACGCACAACTCGTGCATCGAGATGTCCTGGGCCGGCCGGGCCAGCGTGACGCCGCCGCCCACCCCCCGCTGGGTGTTTACAAGCCCCTTGCGCGAGAGCACCTGCACGATCTTCGCCAGGTACGGCCCTGGGATATCCGCGGCGTCGGCGATGTCCTTGATCAGGACGGCTTTTCCACCCGCCGCGGCGATGTATGCCAACGCGGTTCCCGCGTATCCGACCGCTTGGGTGAGCATGCCGCGCCTCCCGTATCCAGATCAAACAGGAATAATGCATCCTCTATTTCGGATTGTCAAGCTGCTCCTGGAGACCAAATTGGAGCTTTCAGATAGCGATCAAAATCCTATCGACGAGAGAGCAGGTCGAGCAGTTGACTCAGAAGCTCGACTTGATTGAAGGCCTAATGAGGACTACAAGATAGAATGGTCCGATGATTCGTTTGTCCAAGTCGGACGCGGGCCAGAGCACGGGACGCTGATCAAGTCCGCCGAAGCCGTGGAATTGATCGCGATTCAGGAGTGGTACGTCCCTTCTTACGGGCGGGCTTTGGTCCGCCTCTCCAGGAGTCAAGGGTGAAGACCGCCGCCGCGACGTTGGTCCCGACCTCCGCATCACGCACGCGATCGGAATCCGAGCAAGCGACCTCGGCCGCGCCGACCGGCCTCGAGCGGTTCGTCTACGACGACGCCATTGTTCGAAAGTTTCTGCTGGCGACGATGGTCTGGGGCCTGGTCGCCTTCCTGGTCGGCCTGATCGTCGCGATCGAACTCGCCCTCCCGACCGTCTTCAGCCGCTTCGACTTCCTGAAGCCCGTGACGGAGTTCCTGTCGTTCGGGCGGCTGCGGCCGCTGCACACCAACGCCGCGATCTTCGCCTTCGCCGGCAACGCCATCTTCGCCGCGATCTACTACTCGACGCAGCGGCTCTGCAAGGCCCGCCTGTTCAGCGACAAGCTCAGCGCGCTGCACTTCTGGGGATGGCAGGCGATCATCGTCGCCGCGGCCCTCACGCTCCCCGCCGGCTTCACGCAGGGCAAGGAGTACGCCGAGCTCGAGTGGCCCATCGACATCGCGATCGCCGTGGTCTGGGCCGGGTTCTTCGGGGTGAACTTCTTCGGCACGCTCGCCCGCCGGCGCGAGCGACACATGTACGTGGCTCTCTGGTTTTACATCGCGACCATCGTCACCGTCGCGATGCTGCACATCTTCAACAGCCTCTCGGTGCCCGTCTCGGCGCTCAAGAGCTACTCGATCTACGCCGGTGTCCAGGACGCGTTCATGCAGTGGTGGTACGGCCACAACGCCGTCGCGTTCTTCCTGACCACGCCCTTCCTGGGCCTGATGTACTACTTCCTCCCCAAGGCCGCCGAGCGGCCGGTGT
>CAZCPB010000470.1:0-1553 GCA_964500365.1 uncultured Phycisphaeraceae bacterium | reverse complement strand
CGGACGATGGACACCCTCGCCCGGATCATCGTCGAGTCCACCGGCGCCGTCGCCTGCTCGGTGATCCTCGCCGACGACCGGGGCGACCTCCGGCTCGCGGCCCAGCACGGCCTCCCCGAGGGCTACATGCTCGCCATGGCGAAGGGCTGGCGCCGGGGCGCACCCTCGCCCACCCAGGACGCCTACCGCACTGGCGAAATCCAGGTCGTCCACAACGCCCGCACCAACCTGCTGCGCGACCCCGCCTACGCGGAGGCCCAGCCGCTGCTGGACACCATGCGCTGGGACACGCTGGCGGTGATGCCCCTGGTCTATGAAGGCCGGCCCGCGGGCATCCTCAACTGCTACTTCCTCCCCGAATCCGACGTGAACGACCGCGACATGCAGTTCCTCCGCGGCATCTCCGACCAGGCCGCGCTCGCCGTCCAGAACGCGCGGCTGTTCGACCAGGCCGCCGAGCGTACCCGCCAACTCAACGCCCTCTACAACGCCGACGAGGAGCTCCACCGCTCGCTCGACCTCGATGACGTGCTCCAGGCCATCGCCGACGTCATCGTCGAGTTCCTCGGTGCCGACAGCGCGGCCGTCGTCGCCTGGGACGCGGGCACCGACCGCCCACGCGTCCGCGTCGCCGGGACCGGGTTCAGCCAGACCGTCGAGGCGCTCGAAACCGAGCTCGTCGAAGCGCGCGGGCTCAGGGAGCTCGAGCAGGCGCGCTTCCGCATCGTCGAGGACACGCTCGCCGAACCGGACCTGGACCCGCGCGAGGCCGAGCGCCTCGGCGTGCGCGCCCTCATGCAGGTCCCGATCGTCGTCGACGGTCGCATGGTCGGCATCTTCGACGCCAACTACGCGCAGCCCCGCCGCTTCACCGACGCCGAGCAGCGCGTCTTCCTCTCGCTCGCCCAGCGCGCCGCCCTCGCGCTCGAGAACGCGCGCCTCTTCGCCGACGCGGCGGAGCGGACGCGCCAGCTCGATGTCCTCTACCGCGCCGACGAGCAGCTTCACCGCTCGCTCCGCCTGGACGACGTCGTCCAGACCCTGAATGATGTCGCGGTCCAGTACCTCGGCGCCGACCGGAGCATGTTCATCCGCTGGTCGGCCGAAGCGGGCTACCCGGTCCCGATGTCGGCCACGGGCGTGGACGAGGAGATGTACTCCCAGCTCGCGGAGGCGTTCCGCCGCATGGCGAACCCGGCCGGGTTCGAAAACTGGCAGCCCGTGTACATCTCCGACGCCCTCGATGACTCGCCCATGGTCCAGCTCGGCGCGCAGATCGCGAAGGTGCACTCCGTCGCCCAGCTCCCCGTGCTCGTCGGCGAAAAGGTGTTCGGCCTCTACCTCATGGGCTTCGAACAGCGCCAGTCGTTCCCGCGGGAGGTCCAGCGCATGTTCGGTGCGCTCGCCCAGCGCGCCGGCATCGCCATCGAGAACGCGCAGCTCTACGAGCAGGCCCAAAACCTCGCGGCCGTGGAGGAGCGCCAGCGCCTCGCGCGCGAGCTGCACGACTCCGTATCGCAGGCGCTCTACGGCATCGCCCTCGGCGCCCGCAC
>CAZCPB010000469.1:0-1562 GCA_964500365.1 uncultured Phycisphaeraceae bacterium | reverse complement strand
TTTTGCTCAGGCTGAGAATTGCGGTTGAGTGTTGCGGCTGAGTCTTGCGGCTGGGTGCCGCGGATTACCAGCGACCGCCGCCGCCACCGCCCCGGCCGCCGCCGAAACCGCCGCGGCCACCACCGCCGCCGCCGCCGCCGAACCCGCCACGGCCGCCACCACCGCCGCCGCCGCCGAAGCCGCCGGCGCGGGGTTCACGGGCGCGGGCCTCGTTGACGACGAGGGCGCGACCGCCGACCTGCTGGCCGTTGAGGGCGTTGATCGCGTTCTGGGCCTCGGTGCCGTTGTCCATTTCGACAAAGGCGAACCCGCGGCTGCGGCCCGTCTCCCGGTCCATCACGACCGAGGCGGAGGCCACGGCCCCGTGCGGCTCGAACATGGCGCGCACTTCGGCGTCCGAGGAAGAGAAGGGCAGGTTACCGACGTAAATCTTCATGACGCGAATCCAAGCCCGAAACTTGAAATGAACCTGTGCGCAGCCTCGGGCAAATCCGCGTCGGTCCGACCGTGCTCGGCCCCCGGTGCCCCCGGGGCCTCCACAATGTCAAGATTCAGTATACGCACGATTGATCGGCGCGGTCGCAAGGGCGTGGGGGTCCGGGCGAGTTATCCACCGGGCCGGCGCGGCATCCGCCCCCCACTGCCGGCGCGGTCCCGGGGGCGGCCCTTATGCCGTAAGTGCCGTCACCAGCAGGCGATGGAAGTGGTGCACGCCCTGCTCGCGGGTGGGCGAGTAGCGGCCCCGGTCGTAATGGCGCGAGCGCATTCCCCGCTGGACGGCCTCGACGACGGCCTCGTCTTCGCGCTCGACGCGGTCCAGCCCGGCCCCCGCGCCCGAGTCCAGCCTGGAGGCATCGCGGACGAACGAGAGGAAGGAGACCCGCGTCGCGTCCACGCCGAGGGGGCGAACGACGTTCACCGACACGCCCCAGGGGTACACGTTGATCATGGTGTTGGGGAAGATCCAGTAGTAGTACGCGGCGATGGACTTGCCGCGGTCGGGCGAGCCGGCGGGGGGAGTGAAGGCGTGCTCGCCGCCCTTGGCGACGCCGAGCTGCAGGTTGCACCAGGGGTGCAGCTCGGTGGTGTAGCTGCCGTAGTCGAGCACGGCGTTCAGGCCCGCGTGCACGTAGGGGATGTGGAAGCCCTCGAGGTAGTTGTCGCAGTAGAGGGCCCAGTTGGCGCGCACGAGGTAGTCGCGGCTGCGGGAGGGGTCGAAGACGCAGTCTTCGAGGGGCATCCATCCGAGGCGCTCGGTGAGGGGCCGCAGCGCGTCTTCCAGCGGGACGCACGGCAGGAGCGAGGCGAAGACGAACTTCTTCCAGAGGGCGAAGGGGATCTTCTTCAGGTGGTCCGACTCGGAGGGGAAGTCGGCGGTCGCTTCGAACTCGGGCATGAACTTGAAGGTGCCGTCGAGGCCGAAGCGGCGGCCGTGGTAGCGGCAGGTGAGGGTGCGCTCGCGCGAGGGGGATTCGACGAGCACCGTGCCGCGGTGCGTGCAGACGTTGCTCAGGCAGTGCACGCGGTCGTCCATGTCGCGGGTGAGGAGGTGGGGCTCGTCG
>CAZCPB010000468.1:0-1570 GCA_964500365.1 uncultured Phycisphaeraceae bacterium | reverse complement strand
GCCCCCAACTCCTGGTACGGCGAGCCCGAGCTCAGCGACGCGAGCTGCGCCTTCGCCCTCGCGATCGCCTGGGAGAGCGGGCTGATGTTCGCGTCCACCTTCGGCTTCGGCTTCGTCCGGTCGACGACACCGAGATCGGCCTTCACCTTCTTCAGCTTCCCGGTCGCGCTCGTGATGTCAGCGTCGGCCTTCGCTGTGGCCTTCATCCGGCCGAGCGCGTCCATGTCGCCGCGCGCCTTCGCCATCGCCTTCGCGAACTCGGCGTCGTCCATCTTCATCAAGGCCTCGGCCTGCTCGCCGTCGATCTGGCCCATCATCTCCATGCCGAGCAGCACCTTGTCGCGGAACTCCTTGTCGCCCTTCAGCCGGGTCTCGACCTCGATGATGTCGGGGAACTTGCCGGTCTCGGTGACGATCGACGCCATCGCCGCCGCCATCAGCTTCATCTGCGGCGTCACCTTGATCCCGAGCGACTCCCCGGTCTTGTCGAGCCCGTTCACCAGGAGATCCATGCGGCGGCGCAGCTCATCGACGTTGAACGCCGAACCTGCCAGGTCGTCGGCGATCCCCTGCAGGTTGTCGCGGAACGTGTTCCAGTTCTGGGCCTTCGCGGCGAGCGCCTCGTTCAGCCGGTCCTGCGCGTCGGTGAGATCGTTGACCGCCCGCTTGTGCGCGAGGACCGCGCCTTCGAGCGTCATGTGGGCCGCCCGGGCTTCCTCGGAGTTGCGGCCCGACTTCTTGACGGCCTCGGCGTACGCCTCGCGTGCGGCCGTGACCGCGTCCGCTGTCTGGCGCTCGCGCAGGTCTGCCTCGGCGATCGACAGTTTCGCGTCGCGCAGCGCCTTCGTCGCGTCGGTGTATCCGCGCATGGCGTCCGTCGCCCGCTCGAATGCGTCGGCGGCGTTGTCCGCGGCCGCCTGGCTCGACCACAGGTATCCGACCACGGCCGCGATCCCTGCCGCGGCGAGACCCCACGGTGACTTCGAGAGCGCCGTCGTGAGCCCCGTGGTCGCGACCTTCGCTGCCATCGCCGCCACCTTGTAGGCGACGAGCGCACCCGCCGCCCCCACGAGAAGCGACCCGAACGTGCGCCCAGCACCCTCGGCGTCCCGCATCCCTGCGCCCAGGCCTCCGAGCCCGAGCGCCTTGCCCACGCTCTCCGCGGCGCTCGACAGCTCGCTGAGACCGCTCACCACGCCCTGGATCACGGCCCTGATCGGGCCCACGAGCCCCTCGAACCCGGCCTTGATCTGCGGCATGTGTGCAGACACCTTCCCGGCGAAGTCAGCCACCGCCTGGGCGCCCTTCACCAGAGCAGGGAACAGCAGCGTCGCGATCGGGATCGCCGCCGCCGCCAGAGACTGCTTCGCCCGCTCCCACTGGAACGCCAGCGACTTCGACTGCTCCGCGAACGCCCCCGCCGTCGCCCCGGCACCCTTCGTCGCATCGTCCATCGCCTTCGCATTCGCGGTGAACGTCCTGAGCTGGTCGCCCGACAGCGCCAGGAACCCGCCGATCGCCCGGATGTCTCCCATCCACGCAGCGATCGTCTCCTTGTTGCCCTTCGCCG
>CAZCPB010000467.1:0-1582 GCA_964500365.1 uncultured Phycisphaeraceae bacterium | reverse complement strand
GCCAGCGTCGAGCGGGCGATCAGATGGCCGGCACGCTGGAAGATCGCCTCCTGCCGGTACAGCGGCAGGTGGTCGGCGTACTTGGCCACCAGCACCTGGGCGAGCAAGCCCGTGGTCGGCAGGCCCTTGTCGATGACGTGCGGGGCCACCGGCGCTTGGGTGATCTTCTCGCAGCACTTGCACACCCACTTGCCGCGGATGTGGCGCTCGACTGTGAACACGCCGGGCTGGTAGTCCAGCTTCTCGGCCACGTCCTCGCCGATGCGCTGCATCGGTGTGCCGCAGCCGCAGGTCGTGTCCTCGGGCTCGTGGCGGATCTCGCGGCGAGGCAGGTTCGCGGGCAGCTTCTCGCGCTTGGGTTGCTGCCTGCCACCGACAGCCTTGCTCGCGGGCTGCATCGCCTCGATCTCGGCCGCCACGGCCGCCAGATCGCTGTCGAGCGTCTCGTCCAGCAGGCTCTTCTGCTCGGCGTTGTAGGACTCGCTCTTCGCCGCGAACTTCAACCGCTTGAGCACGGCGTTCTCGTGCGTGAGCTTGTCGATGACCGCTTGCTTGAACGCCACCTCGGCGCGCGAGGCGCGCAAGGCTTCGCGCAGTTGTTCGGGCTCCAGCGTGTCGAGGTCTTCGGCGATCACGGACGCTGATCGTGCCGCCCGACACGCATCGACGCCATCCGCACATGCCGCAATGGACGCGCCAATGGACGCACTACAGCAAGGTGATCACGCCGGCTTCGCCGATGCGTTGCCAGGGCAGGCCGAGCACCAGCGCGTCGAACTGCGCCCGGCTGAGCGTGAGCGTGCCGTCCACATCCCTGGGCCAGACGAACTTGCCGCTGTTCAGTCGCCGCGCCGCCAGCCACACGCCGATGCCGTCGTGCACGAGCACCTTCATGCGGTTGGCGCGCCGATTGGCGAACAGGTACGCATGGTGCGGTCTGGCCGCGCCGAACACCGTGACCACGCGCGCCAGCGCCGCTTCCGTGCCGGCGCGCATGTCCAGTGGCTGCACCGCCAGCCACAGCGCGTCGACGCGGATCACCGCAGGATCTCGCGCATCCAGCCCGCCAGGTCCATCGCCGCGCTCATCGGCCAAGCCAGCTTGACCGTGATGCCGCCGCGGCGCAGTTCGATCTCGATGGCGCGCTCGTGCGCCACAGGCGGCACGACCGGCGCGACAGTCACCGGCACGAACCGCTCGGGCACTGTCGCTGTACCGGCCTCGCGTGCCAGCTTGCGCCAGCCGTGCACGATGTTGGCGTTGATGCCATGCGCCATCGCGACCTTGGCCACCGATGCGCCAGGCTGTTCGCACTCGGCGACGATCTGTGCCTTCAGCTGCGCCCCGTACCTGCGGCGCTTACGACTGCTCTCCGTTTCCATCGTGTCCAGCTATTCGTTAACTGGACAGGATCGTTATCGCCAGACAGCCTCAGTGCAAGACGGGTTCGCCGGACGCTTACGTCCCATCCGCGTTCCGCATGCTGCGCTGGCAACCGATCAGAGGGAATGCTGCGCGGGCCGGCCGGAAACCTCTGGTCCCAGCGCTCGAGCAGATCCTGGTACGCACACGGCACATTCAA
>CAZCPB010000466.1:0-1582 GCA_964500365.1 uncultured Phycisphaeraceae bacterium | reverse complement strand
AGCGCCCACGGGAGAGAACAGGCTGGCGCGAATTGGCATGGCGACCGCGGCATAGGGCAACGCGCCGCTCATCATCACCAAGCTACGCCTTCCGCCAGAAAGCGTATCTCACGCATGCGGCCTCAATTTCGGCCGTAAACGCAAGAATTGTCTCCGCAATGACTTAGCCCGCCTCAGTCCCGCTTTGCGGTAATTCCGCGCGATCAACCGTCACACCACAGCCTCGCGGAGCGATTCTCAGTGCGGTGCAGGGGCTACCCCGGCACCGGAGCAAAGGGGGCCACCATGCCATCGGAGGTTGTCAGTCGGCGCAGGCTCGACCTGAAGAAGGGCAAGGACGCGCTCTCCCCGCCCATCCTCGACCGGCCGCTGTACCAATGCGCGACGGCCGTCGTCGTGCGCGGCTACGCGCTTAACGCCAAGATCGAAGTCCAGGTGAACGGCACCACGGTCGCCTCGGCGCCGGGCGGGTCGCCGTGGCCCAACGGCGTCACCGTCCCCCTCCCCGCGCCGCTCGTCGCGGGCGACCAGGTCCGGGCCCGCCAACGCACCGCCTCGCTGACGAGCCCGTGGTGCACGGCCGTCGCGGTCGGCAAGCACACGCAGGACTACCCCGCCGGGCCGCCGCGGCCAGAGATCAACCCGGCGCCGGTTTACAAGTGCGGCGTCCGGACGGGCGTCTCCAACCTGCTCATCGGCGCGGAGGTCTGGATCACGGCCGACGGCGTCGAGGTCGGCCGGGTCAACGGCTGCGCGGACCACCAGGGCGTCAACATCAGCCCGGCGTACCAGCTCAACCAGCGGGTCCGCGCGTGGTCGGCGATGTGCAAGGACCCGAGCCCGCCGTCGGTTGAGCACGTCGCGCAGGCCCCGCCGAGCCCGCTCCCGGCCCCGACGATCGATCCGGTCTACGCGGGCGGCACGCAGGTGACCATCAAGAGCGTGGTCAACGGCGCGAAGGTGACGCTCTCGATCAACGGCGTCAACCACGGCACGTGGCCGTGCTGGGGCTATGCCCTGAGCCTGAGCGGCTTCGCCCCCTTCGCCAGCGGCGACACGTTCAGCGCAACCCAGGAGATGTGCCCGGGCGACCCCGCGAGCCCGCCCGGCTCGGGCACGGCCCAGCCGTGCTCGTCGCTGCCCGCCCCCGGGGTGGGGCCGGTCCAGGGCGGCGACGCCGTCATCACGCTCACCAGCTTTGTCCCCGACGCCGTGATCCGGGTGTACGTCAACGGCGTCCTGACGGGGATGGGGGGAGGCCCGGTCGTCCAGTTGTCCCAGCCGGTCGTCCGTGGCGATGTGGTCGTCGTCATGCAGGACCTGCAGGCGTGCCAGGGGCAATGGGCGACCCAGCTCACGGTGGCCTGCGTTGACCCCCCCGTTGGGACGAGCCCGGACGCGCTCAACCTCTTCCCGATCGGCACGTTCGAGTACCGCGACGGCGGCCGCAAGGGGAGCGTGTACTACCCGGCCGACGACGACGGCAAGGACCAGCCCTTCAACGCCAGGCTGGCCGCGCTCGGCCGCGCCCCGATCGTGTTCATGGCCCACGGGAACCACAGCCCCGCGGACCCCAGCTACC
>CAZCPB010000465.1:0-1586 GCA_964500365.1 uncultured Phycisphaeraceae bacterium | reverse complement strand
TCAATGTACGAACTAAAAGAACCTGGACAAGTACAGAAAAGAATGCACTTTCCATCCTTCGCACGGTTGCTGACTTACACGGTGGAGACCTTGTCTTTGATTGCCCGAATAGACTGGTCCATCTCTTAACGGTCTATGGTACGGATAGTGGTGCATTGTTCGCCTATAAGAAAAATATGAAGAGCATTAAAAGAGTCGTTGATACCAGAAGTCTTGTAACAAGGCTCTATGCCATTGGTAGCGATGGTCTTACCTTTGCAGACATCAATGGAGGAAAGGCATATGTGGAGGACTATACTTATTTGTCTGATATTCGAATATCAACGCTTGATTGTTCTTCCTTTACCAATCCCTATCAGATGAAAGAATATACCGAGATGAGGCTTGCTCAGTATGCAAAACCCAATATCTCCTATGTTTTAAATGCAATGGATTTATCAGTCTTAACGGGTTATGAGCATGAGGCATGGTCGCTTGGTGATTACGTTCATGTAGAAGATAAGGATTTAGGGCTGTCGGTGACCACTCGTGTCATACGAAGAGAATACAACTTACAAGAACCATGGAATACAGTATTAGAACTATCTACTACCCTTAAAAATCTGGGTAGTTCTGCAAGCCAGTGGGATAACGTGGCAGATTCTCTTGAAGGCACAAGTATGGTGACAAACAATGATATCCGGGAAATGGTGCCATTTAATTTATTGCGAAATTCTCGTGGTGATGATGCGATGGCTTATTGGGTTAACTCAGGCTTTGAAGTAGATGGTGATAACGGTGTAAGTGGGTCGACATCCTTTAAGGCGATTGGTGTAGCCAATATGAAAAAGAGTATGGCTCAGACCATCTATCCGGCTAATCGCTCTAGCTACACGCTCTCGGCACAAATCGCATCTGAAAACCTTGAAAAGCTGAGTAGCAATTCACAGGTTGGCATTGAAGTGGTTATTGAATATGAAGATGGAACGACAGAAGCAAGGTTTATTGATTTGTATTAAGGAGGTGGATTGGTGGCCTATTTTTCAAGAACATCAGAAAAGATACTCCCAGAAAGCTACTCTTCTAAAGTAAAATCCATTACCATCCGTGTCTGTGTCACAAATTGCACAGGCACTTTTTATATTACGGATCTCTTTTTACAAGCAGGGTCAGTGGTCACGGGATGGGTAGGTCATCCTTGTGAAATAAGGTGGACGTTAGATGGCTAAGGTTAAATTTATAAGGTTGGCAGAAGTCATAAATAAAAAAAAAGATAAGCGTGTCATGAGTGTAAGCATAAAACCTACCCTCTATGATTGCACTGGCATGATTTGGTTTACGGACATCCAGTTACAAGAAGGACCTGTTCTAAATGGTTATGCGCCTCATACAGAGAGCAGGTTAGAAAAACTAAAGGAAGATGGCAGTATCAAGAATCCTGTTTGGTTTAACGGTGTGGTCCGTTCAGAGGAAACCATTATTTTATTTAATGTTGGTGAAACCTCAACAGGTCTTGATATTCATATCTATCCAAAGCTATCTATGTCTGCTGGAACAGTGAAACTAAGTCAAGGTATAGGAGGGCAACAGGTATCCTTTCCTAGAGA
>CAZCPB010000464.1:0-1602 GCA_964500365.1 uncultured Phycisphaeraceae bacterium | reverse complement strand
TGGCAGACGCCCCTCGCTGACGAGCGCGTCGATGGCATGCTGGAGCCGCTGGGTGAGATCGTGCCGAATCACCCTAAGGTTGTACCCGCGTCAGGTTCAAGCGTACTTAGGAGGGCAAGTTGTTGCCAACGACGTCGAGGATGATGGTGAGCACCATGAAGCCGATGCCCAAGCCCAGCGTCATCCGTGAGATCAGGTCGTCGATGCTGGCTTTTCCCTTGAACGACGTGCGGATGCTTCCACCACCCGACATGGCGTCGCCCTTACCCGTGGCGAACACGAGCAACGCGAACAGCACCGCCACAGCGACGGCAAGACCAAACAGGATGTTGTAGAAGACCAACACGGCTCGCGGAGTATACCATCCGAGGGGGCGCGTACCGAGTGTAGAGTGTCGAGTGTAGAGTGCCTTTCACCGATCACAGACATCCACGAGGCGCGAGGGTGGTTCGTATCTCGCCTCAAACAGTCTTGCTCTCCACCCCCAACCCCCTCCTCTCACCGGAGTGAAAGGAGGGGGCTCGGAATCAGAATGCGGCCACGAGGTCTTCGTGCCGGGGGCCGGCCTCGTCGCACACCGCGTAGCGGCCGCCACCAAACATCACCACGCCCGCGTGGCGGCCCTTCGCATCCAGTACATAGAACTGCAGGTTGAAACCCGGACGCCCCGACTCATGCTGCAGCCGCTTCTCGGTGTTGGCGGCGACCCGCTTCAGAGCCGCGATGCCCGCATCCTTGGGGTGCGCTCCGCGGCGCAGCTCCTCGACGATCAAGTAGGAACTCAGGTTGTAGAGGTTGGCCTCGCCCCGACCCGTCGAGCCCGCCGCGCCAACCGCGTTGTCGACATAGAGACCCGCCCCGAGGATCGGCGAGTCGCCCACCCGGCCGGGAATCTTGAACGCGAGGCCGCTGGACGTCGTCACCCCGGCTACGTCGCCCTTGTCGTTGATTCCGTTGCAGTTGATGGTCCCGTAATAGTGCTCGGGGTCAATCCAGCCGTCCTCGATCATCGAGAGCGCGGCCGCATCGCCGTCGCGCTTGGCGGGATCTAGGTAGTGGCCGGGGTCGGTGCGTCGCATCCACTCCAGCCACGCTCGGCGCGAGGCATCGGTGTTCAAGTCGGATTCGATCGTGAACCCCATCCGACGGGCGAACTCCCGCGCTCCCGGGCCGACCAGCAAGTGGTGGTCGGTGTGCTGCATCACCGCCCGGGCAACCAAACTCGGCGTACGCACGCCCTCGAGACACGCGACCCCGCCCGCCCACTTCTTGCGGCCGTGCATGAGGCAGCTGTCGAGCTGGACCACGCCCTCGGCGTTCGGCAATCCGCCGTAGCCGACCGAGGTGTCCGCCGGATCAAGTTCAACGATGTTCACTCCCGCGACCAGCGCATCCAGCACGTCGGTGCCGCCGGTCATCATCCGGAAGGCGCGTTGCACGCACGTCTCGTTGGTATCGTGCTTGACCGTGTTGCCGTTGCCGGAGGCAATCACGACCGGCTTGATCGACGACTGGGGAACCCAGATGTGGGGGAAGTTCTTGACGACCGGCGCGGCGGTGAGCCCCGCTGCGGTGGCAATGAGTTCGCGACGCGTGATGCTC
>CAZCPB010000463.1:445-1606 GCA_964500365.1 uncultured Phycisphaeraceae bacterium | reverse complement strand
TTCCGTCGCAAGTTACATTAATAAACACATCATACTCCATGAATAATGCAACATAAAATTTCCACAAATTCCATGTCCTCAAACCGGAAATCACTCACCCTCAGGCAATGGATTGGCTGACTCAGGCACTACAACAATGTTGTGCCAATGCGCAAGAACACAGTGTGCGCCTGGCTCTCGAACCGATCAACCGTTACGAAACCTCATTGATCAATAATGTCCAGGAAGGATTGGAATTGATCTCAAATGTTGGTGCCGTTAATTTTGGGCTCTTACTGGATACCTTCCATATGAATATTGAAGAACCCCAAATTGAGGAAAGCATCCGTTTGTGTGACCAGCACATTTTTCATTTCCACGTAGCCGATTCCAACCGCTGGTACCCTGGAGGTGGCCACCTCAATTTCAATTCGATTCTCTCGGCGTTAAAACAAACTGGTTACAATGGATTTGTCTCCGGGGAATTTCTACCTCTTCCGGATGGCAGCACAGCTGCAATAAAAAGTATGGAAACCCTGAGTCTGTGTTTGACTTGATTCGATATCAAAATTTTGGTCGCAACCTATTTACAAAAATAACCTCAACCAATTCAATACAAACCATGTTTTTCCAACAAATCTTTATTCAATAGAATATCTTTCGTGCTACCATCTGCTCTGATGTGACCATCTGAAATTAAAATGATCCGTTCAGATACTTTTTCAGCCAGATCAAGGTCGTGTGTTGCAATCAGCATGGTTTGCGGTAATTTCTTCAATAACTCTATAAACTCCCGTTTTCCCCGCGGATCTAAGCCAGCAGTGGGTTCATCCAGAATTAATATTTCTGGATGCATGGAAAGCACGGTTGCAATTGCGATTCGCTTTTTTTCGCCGGTGCTGAGATGATATGGGTTTCGGTCCTCAGAACCAGCCATTTGCACAACTTCTAACGCAAGTTTTACACGTTCACTGACCAGATTAATATCTAATCCCTGGTAAATAAGCCCGAACGCTACGTCTTCAAATACAGTAGTGGAAAATAATTGGTCATCAGGATTCTGAAAAATCAATCCAACGAGGGACCGAACGAATGAAAGGTTTTCCTTTACTTCATATCCCTTGATAATAATCTTTCCTGTTCCAGTAAGGACACCATTCATATGATATAGAAGCGTTGATT
>CAZCPB010000463.1:0-435 GCA_964500365.1 uncultured Phycisphaeraceae bacterium | reverse complement strand
ACAACTTTGTCGAGTGTCTGAATTTGGAGAGTGATATTTTTTATGGCTTGACTGCAATGCGGATATTATATAGATAAGTCATGGATGTCAATGTTTGCTGGCATTAATATTATCCAATTAACATGGCGAAAGTCCAAATAATTAGAATTAAAATAATGCCAACAAATAAAATATATATCTCGTTTTTGAATAAGGATCTTGCATACAGTTTGCTTTGCACTCCAACTCTGGAATAACCTCGTGAAAGCATTGCGGAATAAACCCTATCACTGCGTTCAATCGACCGTAAAAATAAATTACCCAACATCCCCCCTGCCATCTTTGCACGCCACCACAAGCTGCCACCAGATCGTCTTTTATCCAATAGGGTTGAACTTCTGCTCTTTCTGGCTCGGTTCAAACGAATTACTTCATCTCTCATAATAAATAAGTACC
>CAZCPB010000462.1:0-1623 GCA_964500365.1 uncultured Phycisphaeraceae bacterium | reverse complement strand
GTCTTGGGCGCGCCGCCTGTACCGCAGGTGTCGATGAGCACGCCCGGCAGCGACGGATCGACGGGGACCGGGGTGACGTGACGGCGCATCGCGCGAGCGCCGCCGACGACCTCGTCCACGGTCGGGCCGCGGGCCTGGATCAAGGAGAGCAGCGATGCGATCTGGGCCGGGTCGAACTCGCCGCGGAGCAGCTGCTCGAAGACGCTCTCGGCGTCGGTGGCGGAGAGTTCGCCGCCGTCAACCAGCGTGTCGAGGGCCTCGCGGATGGTCATGGGGAGATGCTACACGCCCGGCGCGTCGATCATTCGTGGTCGCCGGGCGCGGGCTCCTCGTCGCCGATCTCGAAGAACCCCGCATCGACGCGAGCGCCCGGCTCGAGATGGACGCTCGGGGCCCGCAGGTCACCCCGCCACGTCGCCCGGGCACCCATGTGGACCGGGCCGGAGACGACGCAGCGCGCGTCGAGCGTGCCCAGGACTTCGATCCCTTCGCCCGCGTGGACGATCCCCGCGCTGACCCAGCCCTTGCGGTCAACGAAGAGCCGGCCGCAGGTCTCGATCCGCGGGGCGTGGTGGGCCTTCTTGACGACGATGTCGCTCACCCGGACGGGCTTGTAGCAGTGGGGGCAGGTCAGGATCATGGCCCGCTCGGCGGCGTCGAAGCCGCGCCGGCAGTGGTAACAGACGACCGCTCTGGTGGCCAGTCTCACCATCCGGCTCTCCGAGCCAGGGGCGACGCGCGGCTCAGGCCGCGGCGTCGGTCAGCGCCTCGACCGCGCGGGTCCGGCCGATCCCCGCCAGCTTGGCTTCGAGCCCGGCGAACGCGGCGACAAGGTTGTCCGGGGCGGGCGAGATGGCGGTCGCGGCGACGGCGGGGACGACGACCGTGGGCGTGCCGTTGCGGCTCGACGAACGCGTCGCGCGGGCGGTCGGTTCGGGCGCGGCGGTGTCGGCGGTGCGCGCCGCATCAGGGCCGACGCGGCAGTGACCGACGAACGAAGCGCCCTCGGCCACGACCAGCGTCATCGCCGCGATGTCGCCCACGACGCGCGCCTTGCCGTTGAGCTGGACGCGCTCGCGCGCGGTGACGTTGCCTTCGACCACGCCGTCGATGAGGACCTTCCCGGCGTCGAGCGCCGCCTTGCAGACGGCGCCGTCGCCGATCTGGAGCTCGCCCTTGGAGGTGACCTTGCCCTCGACGCGACCGAGAATGCGGGCGGCGGTGTCGAAGGTCAGTTCACCCTTGATCTGGGTGTCCGGGCCGATGACGGTCATGCTGCTGTGGGATTCGGGCATCGATCACTCCTCACGGGCCTTCGCGACGGCGCGGACCCTTCATGCTCCCCGTGCGTTTCGGTGGGAGCGACGGTGAGTGATCGGCCCGGTGGAGCCCGGGAGGTGAAAATTGCCGGTTTCTGCGGGCGGAGCCGCGGTCAGGCGATCATGCCCGGCCGGGCCGTCGCTCAATGGCCTCGATGATCCGGTTGGCCCGGACGTTTTCTTCGTACTGGTGAACAACGAGAACGGCGTGGACCGCGCCCGGGATCCAGAACAGCAGCGTCAGGATCAGGTTGAGCAGGGCCTGAACCGGCTTGCCGCAGATGAGGACGGCGACCGGCGGCAG
>CAZCPB010000461.1:0-1628 GCA_964500365.1 uncultured Phycisphaeraceae bacterium | reverse complement strand
GTCGCGGTCATCGCCCTGCCACTGGCGATGGCGCTGGGCATCGCCAGCATCCCCGCGAACACCGCCGATGCGCTGCAGGCCGAGCACCCCGGCCTCACGCTCTCGCCCCCCGCGCTCGGGCTCTACACCGCCGTCATCGCGGGCTTCCTGATCTCGGCCCTGGGCGGCAGCCGCGTGCAGGTCGGCGGGCCCACCGCCGCGTTCATCCCGATCGTCTTCGGCATCGCCGCACGCCACGGGTACGAGGGCCTCGCGACCGCCACGGTCATGGCCGGTGTGATCGTGATGCTCATGGGGTTCTTCCGCTTCGGGGCGATGATTAAGTTCATCCCCTACCCGGTGACGACCGGCTTCACGGCCGGGATCGCCGTGAGCATCCTCGCCAGCCAGCTCCAGAGCTTCTTCGGCATGCAGACCTACGACGCCGCGGGGGCGCCGATCGTGGTCCCGGCCGACTTTGTCCCGAAGCTCCAACTCCTCGCGGCTCACGCCGGGACGGCGACGTGGCAGTCCGCGGCAATCGGTCTGGGCTCCCTCGCGGTGCTGATCGCCATGCGCCGCTTCGTGCCGCGCGTGCCGGGCGCAATCTTCGTGGTCGTGCTCGGCGCGCTGGCGGTGCATTTCCTGGGCTGGGACCGGTCGCTGCACACCATCGCGCCCGGTGTCGAGCGGCCGGTGGTCGAGACGATCGGGACCCGGTTCAGCGCGGGGATCCCCACGATGCTCCCCGCCCCGCACCTGCCGCGCCTGAACCTGGACATGATCCGCGACCTGATCCCCGACGCGACCACGATCGCGCTCCTGTGCGCGATCGAGAGCCTGCTCTCGGCGGTCGTGGCCGACGGCATGACCGGTTTCCGCCACAAGAGCGACCAGGAACTGGTCGCGCAGGGCGTCGCCAACGTCGCCAGCGCCTGCTTCTTCGGCCTGCCCGCCACGGGCGCGATCGCCCGCACCGTCGCCAACATCAAGAACGGCGGCCAAACGCCCATCGCCGGGATGCTGCACGCGGCGTTCCTGCTCCTGTTCATGGTCGCGCTCGCGCCCGCGGCAACCTCCGTCCCCCTGCCGTGCCTGGCCGCGATCCTCGTCGTCGTCGCCTGGAATATCTCCGAGATCGACCACTTCCGGGGCCTGCTGCGGGCGCCCAGGAGCGACGTGCTCGTCCTGCTCACGACCTTCGGCCTGACCGTCTTCGCGGACCTGACCATCGCGGTGGGCGTGGGCATGGTGCTGGCCTCCATGCTCTTCATGAAGCGCATGTCCGAGGTCTCGAGGGTCGGGGCGGTCACGCGCGAGATCGACGGCGACGAGACCGAGACCATCGTCGGCGATCAGAAGGACCCCGAGAGCCTGGGCGCACGGTCCGTGCCCGCCGGCGTCGAGGTCTTCGAGATCAACGGGCCGTTCTTCTTCGGCGTGGCCGACCGCCTGAAGGACACGCTCAACCAGTTCGAGCGGCCGCCCCGGGTCTTCATCCTGCGGATGCGGAACGTCCCCCACATCGACGCGACCGGCATGCACGCCCTCGAAGAGTTCCACGCCAAGTGCCGGCGCCAGGGGACCAGGCTCCTCCTGGCCGGCGTCCACGCCCAGCCGATCTTCGCGATCATGCAGGCCCGCTTCGA
>CAZCPB010000460.1:0-1633 GCA_964500365.1 uncultured Phycisphaeraceae bacterium | reverse complement strand
AAGCCGCGAGCCTTGATGAGACTCAAGCAGTGGCTGAAGATTGCCCACAACCACGGCGAGTTCGATCGATTTGACGTACTGAAGCACGCTGAGTCGGTGGACGAGTTCTTTGAGCTGTTGGCCGCCTAGGGTTCATCGTCACATCTGTTTGTGGGCGAGGGATGTGTTGTGCCCTCGCGGAACCAATCTAGTGATGATATGGCGCCGGCACTAGCGACGTGCGGAAGATCACGTGGGGCAGGGATGTCTCGTGCCCTGCAAAACACATCTCCCCACCCCCCGACCCCTCCCCGCGAGACGATCACTCGCGGAGAGGGGGAGTTTGGGAGATCACGTAATCGACGGCTTCCACCAACGTCGGGAAGGCGGCCTCGGGCGCGTAATTCCACCCCGACACGTCGGCGTCCGGTGCCGTCACCCCGGTGTGGACCAGCAAGGGTCGGCAGCCCGCCCGCGATCCGGCTTCGATGTCCGTCCACTTGTCGCCGATCATGAACGCCCCGGCCGGGTCGAAGCCGAACTCCTCACCCGCGGCGAGGATCATGCCCGGCGACGGCTTCCGCCACGGGTGCTTGTCGCGGTCGTGCCAGGTGCAGTAGTAGAACTTGCGAATCTCGAACCCGCGCTCTCGCAGCGGCGCTTGGATAGCCTCCGTAATCCGATCGAGCTCCTCCTGGGTGGTGATTCCGAGCGCGACCCCTTGTTGGTTCGAGACGATGTAGATATCGAACCCCGCGTGGTGCAGCCGCTCCAGGCAGTCGACGGTGTAGGGGAAGATCTCGAGCTGATCGAGGTCGGCGAGATACGGCGTGATGTCGCGGTTCAGCACGCCATCGCGGTCGATAAAGATCGGCTTTCTCATGTCTCAGCGTCCTCGGCGCATTTGTAGCCGCCGGATGCCATTGTGCCGGCGTGAAGCCACGCGAGAGTTCCCTGCTACGCGGGCACGAGTACATCCCGCGGCTACGAACGTGCGACGAACGGAACCGAGCCAACCCGTGCCAATCCGAGCCCTAGAGATCATGGCACCCCTTCCAGGTGTCGGCGGTTGCGATAGCTCCACAGCAGCCCGCACGCCACGCAGATACCGCCGAGCAGCATGATCAAGGGCACGCCTTGGAACGACGACCTCGGGTCGCCCTTCGACTCCCGCGCGATCCAGCCGAAGAGCAGCATGCCGAACGGGCCGATGCCCGAGATGGCCCACACGTGCATCGAGATGACGCGACCCCGCAGCCGCTCCGGCGAGAGAAGCTGGAACAGGCTGTTGGTGGTGTTGAACTGGATGATCGACGAGCCTCCGAGCACCGCGAACAGGGGGAAGGCGACCCACGGCGTGCGGGCAAACGGGATGATCAGCAACCCGACCGCCAATGAACTCATCGCGATCTGAATCAGACGGGCCTTGCCCGGCAAGTGCGCGACCGCAGTGGTGATCAACAGCCCGAGGATCGCCCCGACACCGACCGACGTCATCGCGCCGCCGACCAGTTTGGAGCTGGCCTCGCGAACCTGCTCGCTGCTGAGGGTCGCGAAGGCCGCGCCGTATTGAAGCTCGACCAGCTGCCGCGCGAAGGCGGGCATCAGCGCCAAGTACGCGATGCCGAACGCCGAAACGATGCCTTCCATCACG
>CAZCPB010000459.1:0-1636 GCA_964500365.1 uncultured Phycisphaeraceae bacterium | reverse complement strand
CACCGCGACCTGCCCGACGAACGCCTTGGTCGCGGCCACGCCGATCTCGGGCCCGACGCGCAGGGACACCCCCGCGTCGGTCTCGCGCGCGATCGACGAGCCCACCACGTTCACCACGCCCAGCGAGAGCGCCCCGCGCTCCCTGGCCTCGCGCAGCGCGGCGAGCGTGTCGGCCGTCTCGCCCGACTGGCTCACCGCGATCACGACCGAGTTGTCCTCGACGATCGGGTTGCGGTAGCGGAACTCGCTGGCGTACTCGGCGACCGCCGGGACCTTGGCGAGGTCCTCGAGCAGGTACTCGCCGATCATCGCCGCATGCAGGGCCGTGCCCTGGCCCGTCAGCGTCACGCGGCGCGTCCGGGTCAGCTCCTTGTCGAACTTCGCGACCCCGCCCAGCACCACGCGCCCCTCGCGTACGTCGAGCCGGCCCCGCAGCGAATTGCGGATCGCCTTGGGCTGCTCGAAGATCTCCTTCTGCATGAAGTGCGAGAAGCCCCCGAGCTCGATCTGCTCGAGGTCCATCTCGAGCTGCATCACCTTCGGCGTCACCGGCACGTCGTGGATGTCGCTGGTCCTGAACCCCGTCCGCGTCACCTTCGCGACCGTGTAGTCCTCGAGGGGCACGGCCTGTGTCGTGTGCGCGATGATCGCAGACGGGTCCGAGCCCACGATGTACTCGTTGTTCCCGATCCCCAGCATCAGGGGCGAGCCCTTGCGGGCCACGACCAGCGTGTCGGGCTCCTTCTCGCAGATCACCGCGATCGAGTACGCCCCGGTCACCTCGCGCAGCGCCGCCTGCACCGCCTTCTCGAGGTCACCCTCGTACAGCTCGCCGATCAGCATCGCCAGGACCTCGGTGTCGGTCTGGCTCTTGAAGACGTGCCCCTTCTCCTCCAAGTAGGTCTTCAGCGCCGCGTAGTTCTCGATGATCCCGTTGTGGATCAGCGCGATCCCGACCTTGTCGTCGGTGTGGGGGTGCGCGTTGGCCTCGGTCACCCCGCCGTGCGTCGCCCATCGCGTGTGCGCAAGGCCGAGCGTCCCCGGCAGGCCGCCCAGGTCCTCGAGCTTGTCTTCGAGGTTGGCGACCTTGCCGACCGCCCGGGCAACGCGGATCTTGCCCTTGTCGAGCACCGCCGCGCCGGCCGAGTCATACCCGCGGTACTCGAGCCGCTTGAGCCCTTCGATCAGGAGGTTCTGCGCCTGCTTCGAACCGATGTACGCCACGATCCCGCACATGCCGCGCCTTCCTTCCCGTGGTTCCCGCCGGGCCCGCAACGGGGGCTCGCCTGCGGGAACGGCACATCACCTACGAACGATAGCCATTCGTAGATCGGCCAAATGAAACCCTGACATTGGCGACTGCGCTATTCAGGCTCGATCGGCGTCAACTCTCCAAGTTCGCCGAGTTCCCCCCCGCCAAGCTCGATAGCCCCGCCCCCCGCCGTTCCTCCGCCGCCGGCCCCGAGCACCGCCGCCGCCGCCCCGTTAATCAGGGTGTACAAGGCCAGCGTTTCGGCGGAAGACGCCTGGGGCGAGACCCGCGCCCGCACGATGCCCCGCCGCTTGTTGTACCAGAATGCCCCATCGTCGAGGTCGGTCGTGGCCATGTTCCCCGGGTGGTCGCCGGTCGTGTCGG
>CAZCPB010000458.1:0-1645 GCA_964500365.1 uncultured Phycisphaeraceae bacterium | reverse complement strand
CTCCGCGCGCTGGAGGTGGAGAAGACCCTCCGCGCCGGCGGGGCGGACGGGGCCCGCGCCGGCGACGGCTCGCTCCTCGGGGTTCTTCTTTCAACCCCCGACGCCTTCCGCACGCCGATGGGGCGCCGACTGCTCCGCGAGTGGCTCTGCCGCCCGCTCCGCGACGCGGGCGCGATCCGGGCGCGCCAGCGCTGCATCTCGACGCTGGTCGAGGACCGCCGCACCGCGGCCGACCTCCGCGCGGCGGTCGAGCAGGTGCAGGACGTTGCGCGCATCGTCGGGCGGCTGGCCCTGGCGCGGGCCACGCCTCGCGACCTGGTGGCGTTCGGACGTTCGCTGCTCGCCGCGCCGAGGCTCGTCGAGATCACGCGGCCGTGCGAGGCTTTCTCGACCCACGCGGCGGCGGTGGAACACGCCTGGAACGACGCGCGCGCACTGGCCGAGTCGATCGCGACGGCGTGCGTCGATGCCCCGCCCCCCCACCTCCGCGACGGCGGGCTCTTCCGCGACGGCGCCGACGCCCAGCTCGACGAGGCCCGCGGGCTCGAGCGCGACGCGGGCTCGTACCTCGCGGCGTACCAGGAGCGCCTGTCGCGCGAGCTCGACCTGCCCGGCCTCAAGGTCGGCTACAACCGGGTCTTCGGGTACTACGTCGAGCTCTCGAGCGCCCAAGCGCGCCAGGCGGGGGGGCGCGTCGGCGATTCGGCCCTCATCCGCAAGCAAACGCTGAAGAACGCCGAGCGGTACACCACGCCGGAACTCTCCGAGCTCGAATCGAAGATCACGGGCGCGCAGGCCCGGGCCCTGGAGCGCGAGCGCGAGCTGTTCGAAGATCTCTGCCGGCGCGCCGCCACGTGCTTCGACGCGGCGGCCCGCTTTGCCGCGGCGGTCGCCGAACTCGATGTCCTGCTCGGCCTGGCCGAGCGAGCCCACCGGCGGGGATGGCGCTGCCCCGAGATCGTGGACGAGCCCGCCCTGGTCATCCACGCGGGGCGGCACCCGGTGCTGGAGCAGGTGCTCGGCACGGGCTTCGTCCCCAACGACGTCGAGCTGGGGCCGGCGCCCTCGCGCCCGGGGATGGCCCTCATCACCGGCCCCAACATGGCAGGCAAGAGCACGTACATCCGGCAGGTCGCGCTGATCGTGCTCCTGGCGCACACCGGCTCGTTCGTCCCCGCCGACCGCGCGACCATCGGCATCACCGACCGCGTCTTCACCCGCATCGGCGCCGACGATGCGCTCCACGCCGGCCAGTCCACCTTCATGGTCGAGATGACCGAAACCGCCAACATCCTCAACCACGCGACCGCGAAGTCGCTCGTGATCCTCGACGAGGTCGGGCGCGGCACGAGCACGCTCGACGGCCTGAGCCTGGCGTGGGCGATCGCCGAGCACCTGGCCGCCCCCGCGGCCCCGCCCCGCACGCTCTTCGCGACGCACTACCACGAGCTGACCGACCTGGAAGAGAAGCTCGCCGGGCGCGTCGCCAACCTGCACGTCGCGGTGCGCGAGTGGCCGGGCGCCGACGGGCACGCCGAGATCATTTTCTTGCACCGCATCCTGCCCGGGCGCACCGACCAGTCGTACGGGATCCACGTCGCCCGTCTCGCGGGCCTGCCGCGCCCGGTGATCGAGCGGGCCCAGG
>CAZCPB010000457.1:0-1660 GCA_964500365.1 uncultured Phycisphaeraceae bacterium | reverse complement strand
CAACTGTGATTGTCACGTTGTCACCCGGCATTACCATTTCCCTGCCTTCCGGAAGGATGATCTCGCCAGTGATGTCGAGGGTTCTGATATAGAACTGCGGGCGATACTTGTTATGGAACGGAGTATGGCGTCCGCCCTCTTCTTTCTTCAGAACATAAATTTCAGTCTTGAATTTTGTATGAGGTGTGATTGTACCCGGTTTTGCAAGCACATGACCCCTCTTTATTTCTTTCTTGTCAACGCCTCTGAGAAGGAGTCCGACGTTGTCGCCTGCTTCACCCCTGTCGAGGATTTTGCGGAACATCTCAACACCAGTACAGACTGTTTTGCGTTTTTCAGCGCCGAGTCCGACTATTTCGAGTTCATCACCTGTAAGGACCACGCCTGTTTCGATACGGCCTGTAGCAACTGTACCGCGACCGGTGATTGAGAAGATATCCTCAACCGGCATAAGGAATGGTTTCTGGTTTTCCCTGGGTGGTACCGGGATAAATGAATCGACTGCATCCATCAGTTCCATTACCTTGTCTTCCCATTTGGCTTCGCCGTTCATTGCGCCGAGAGCGGAGCCGCGGATAACAGGTGCATTGTCACCATCAAATTTATAGAAATTCAGAAGGTCGCGTACTTCCATTTCAACAAGGTCGAGAAGTTCTTCATCATCAACCATATCAACCTTATTCATGAAAACAAGAACCTGGGGAACGTTAACCTGGCGGGCAAGAAGGATATGTTCACGAGTCTGAGGCATTGGACCGTCGGTTGCTGCAACAACAAGAATAGCGCCGTCCATCTGGGCAGCACCTGTAACCATGTTTTTAACATAGTCAGCGTGACCTGGGCAGTCAACGTGTGCATAATGGCGGGTTGCCGTTTGGTATTCAACGTGAGAAGTATTGATTGTAATACCCCTTTCCTTTTCTTCAGGAGCATTATCAATTGAGTCAAAATCCCTTATTTCAGAGAGACCTCTTTTAGCAAGCACCATTGTGATTGCTGCGGTCAGGGTGGTCTTACCATGGTCAATATGACCGATAGTACCAATGTTCACGTGCGGTTTCGACCTGTCAAATTTTTCTTTTGCCATAACTCCAAGCTTATTAAATTTAGTTATCTGTTATCAATTAAAATTCATTTCCCGTTGAGCCGGAGAGGGGAATTGAACCCCTGACCCCTTCCTTACCAAGGAAGTGCTCTACCCCTGAGCTACTCTGGCATCAAAAAGTGAGCGGGAGACGGAGTTCGAATCCGCGACCCTTAGCTTGGAAGGCTAATGCTCTACCAACTGAGCTACTCCCGCTTATATCGTCCAAAGAGGTCTGTCAATGCTGCTTACTTTCCTGAATAAGCACGGTTTATTCTGCTTTAAGTGGGGAGAGCAGGATTCGAACCTACGAAGGCATTCGCCGGCAGATTTACAGTCTGCCCCAGTTGGCCACTTTGGTATCTCCCCTCTTGAAACAGAGTTTATCTCCCAAGACATACAATTACCACTCTTTCAAGAGCCGATGAAGGGATTCGAACCCCCGACCTGCAGATTACAAATCAGCTGCTCTGACCAACTGAGCTACATCGGCAATTTAAAGAACACACCGTCAGGGCATAATTTACCCTTAAAAATCGGTGTGCAAATGTATTAATTTATATTTTATTTTTCAAA
>CAZCPB010000456.1:0-1676 GCA_964500365.1 uncultured Phycisphaeraceae bacterium | reverse complement strand
CGGAATTTACTGTTCAATTACGAATTAAAAATGACGAATTACGAAACGCTGGAATTAAAAAGATTCCGACAGAACAGTTTATGCGGAAGTTAAGAGATGATTTACAAAAAGAGTATTCAGGTATTAACTTTTCAATGATAGCGTTGGGTTTAATTCCTCGTTCTGCACCAATAGAAATTACCTTGAGCGGAAGCGACCTAAACCAAGTAATGCAGACAGGCAATGATTTAAAATCAGTCATTGAAAAAATTCCCGGAGCAGATAATGTTCGCTTATCGGTTGAGGCTGGAAGCCCGGAGTTTAAAGTCATTCCCGACAAAGATAAAATGCAACGCTTAGGATTAAACACCGCTTATGTAGGAATGAATTTGCGTACCGCTTTTTCAGGAAATGATGACGCTTCGTTAACCGAAAAAGGAACGGAATATCCTGTACGAATTTGGCTGGATAAATTCAGTAGGAAAAATGAAGATGATGTAAAACAATTGAACATTGTTAATCCAATGGGTGTACCTATTGAAATAGCACAGTTTGCAACTATTGAAAGAGATAATTCGCCTTCGCTTTTAGAACGAAAAGACCGACAACCTGCCGTTACATTAACTTCCGATGCACTCGGCAGACCTTCGGGAACAGTAGCAGACGATGTCGTGGCATATCTCAAAAACAATCCCTTACCAAACGGCATACAAATGACTTGGGGAAGCGATATTAAACGGCAAAACGACAGCTTCGGGGCTTTGGGTTCAGTATTGCTGATTTCATTCTTACTGATTTATTTGATTATGGTAGCCTTATACGACAGTTACATTTATCCTTTTGTTGCCTTATTTGCCATACCCGTTGCAGCTATCGGAGCATTTTTAGCCTTGAATTTATCGTTAAGCAATTTGAGCTTATTTGCTTTGCTCGGCTTGATTATGTTAATGGGATTGGTAACAAAAAATTCCATCTTAATTGTGGACTTTACCAACCAACTGAAAGCGGAGGGAAAACATTACAAAGAAGCATTGATTACCGCAGGAAAAGAACGTATGCGACCAATCTTAATGACCACCTTATCAATGGCAATAGGAATGTTGCCAATAGCATTAGCCAGCGGAACAGCAGCTGAATGGAAAAACGGATTGGCGTGGGTAATTATCGGTGGTTTAATTTCTTCATTGGCTTTGACGGTGTATTTAGTGCCAATGGTATATTATGTAGTGGATAAATCGAAAGAAAAATTTAGTAATAAAAAATCAATTTAAAATGAAACAAATACATATCCTGTTTTCAGCATTTTCATTCTTATTTCTTTCTTCCTTTTCAAGTATAAAAGAAGAATACAGCTTAACTATTGAAGTAGAAAACTTACGAAACTCAAAAGGTGTTTTACAAGTAGCATTATATAACAAAGAAGGCTCAATTCCCGATGAAATTTTCAAAAAATATTACCGATTAGAGAAAGCAAAAATAGTAAACGGCAAATCAGAAATTACTTTTGAAAACCTGCCAAAAGGAAAATATGCTGTAAACATTTTACACGATGAAAATAACAACAGCAAGATTGACAAAGGTTTAATTTTACCCAAAGAAGGAATTGGCTTTTCAAACTATTCATCTATAGGATTAACCAATCGTCCAAATTTTAAAAAAGCAAGTTTTGATTTGTTTCAAGACAAAGAAATTAAAGT
>CAZCPB010000455.1:0-1680 GCA_964500365.1 uncultured Phycisphaeraceae bacterium | reverse complement strand
CCCCGGTCTGGGCGCCCACCCGCCACACCGGGGCCATGTCGCCGACCTCGACCACGGACTCGGTCGTGCCTTCGGTCAGAACGCCCCGGTTCGCATCGTCGTCCAAGAGCCGCTTCTTGTCGGCGGCCTCCTCGACGCCGAGAAACGCCTCTTTCGACGCTGTTTCCCGGGCTCTTGTCTCTAGAGTCTCGCTGCTCAGAGGGTCCCGCGCGGCCTCGGTGTTGTCTTCGTTTTCCGCTGGCGCGAAAGCCGGCGCGGCGGCGGCGGGTGTTCCACGTGAAACAGTGCCGCTCTTTTGCGCACTTTCGCGGACATCCTCGTCCTTGCGGCCCCGGGACGCGGTAGCCGTTTCGGCCCGGGGCGGCTCCGGGAGGATGGCGCGATCCGCGAGGTTCGATTGCTTTTCGAGCTGGACCGAGCGTCCGGCGATCTGCTGGCGGGTCTGGTACTCGCGCTGGAGGTCTTCGGCGGACTGGGCCAGCTGCTGCTGAGTTCCCGCCCGCCTGGTCTGGTCGAGATCCGGGAGAGGCTCACGTGTCGAGACGTCCCCCCCGAAAACCGCCGCGGGCTCGCCCGCAGCGCCGGCGAGTTGTTTGTGGACCGCTGCCATCTCGTCGGCGGCGGCGAGGGGTGCTCGACCGCTGGTGAGCAGCGTGCCGATCTCGAACAAGCGGGCCTCGGCGGCGAGCAACCGCTCGCTCCCGCCGTAGCCAGATTCGACGAGGTCACGGAAGTTCCCGGTGGGGACCTGGGGCGAGGTGATCTCGCCGCGCGAGGAGCGCTGGAAGTAGAGCCGGACGAACTGCTGGTCGAGCGTGAGCAAAGGCGAGGGGACGAGGTGCTCGCCGGGCGCGATGTCCTCGAGCATCGAGGTGTAGGCGCGTTCGGACGGGTAGAACGCGCTGTAGTGAAAGTACGGGCGGGCGGTCTCGCGCGCGAGGATCGGCGTGAGTGCCGAGTCCATGCGCCAGAGGGCCAGGCGGATCGACTCGTTCACACGGGCCAGCGCCTCGGCCTCGCGCTCGCGCCGCTCCAGGCGCAGCGCGTGGAGCGTCGCCCAGCCGAGCGCCGCGGCGACGCCGACAGCGCAGAGACCCACGGCAAGGAGCGACTTTCGCGAGGCGGCGTTCACGGGCCGGCGCCTCCCTCTGCGTCGGGGCCGAGCATGTACCCCTTGGCGCGGACGGTGACGATGACCTTCGGGTCTTCGGGATCATCGCGGAGCAGTTCGCGGAGGCGGGCCACGGTCATGTCCACGGTGCGGGTCTGGACGCCGCGCGGGTCGAGGCCCCAGACGCGCGAGAGCAGCTCGTCGCGCGAGACGGCCCTGCCGCGGCTGGAAGCGAGGTACGCCAGCAGTTCGGCCTCGCGCTCGGAGAGAGGATGGCGGGTGCCGTCGGCGAGGATGGCTTCGCGGCGTTCGAAATCGATCTCGCGACCCGCGACCGCGAGACGTTTCAGGGTGACGGGCCGCTCGGGGGACCGGCGGAGCACCGCCTGCACCCGGGCCAGGAGTTCGGCGGCGCCGAAGGGCTTGACGATGTAGTCGTCGGCGCCTTCTTTCAGACCGCGGACCTTGTCCTCTTCCTCGCCGCGGGCGGTGAGCATGATGACGGGGAGTCTCTGGCGGGCGCGACGGAGTTCGCGCCGACGATCGCCGACGGGATCGCGGTCAAGCGC
>CAZCPB010000454.1:0-1685 GCA_964500365.1 uncultured Phycisphaeraceae bacterium | reverse complement strand
AGGAACGCGTCGTGCTTCTCGGCGGTCTGCCCCGTCAGCGGCTGGAACCAGTGCGTGTAGTGCGTCGCGCCGTGCTCGATCGCCCAGTCCTTCATGGCCGCGGCAACGACGTCGGCCAGCTCGTCGTCGAGCGGCTCGCCGTGCTCGATCGTCCGCTGGAGCTTGCGGTGCACGTCCTTGGGCAGCCGCTGCTGCATCGCGCGACCCGTGAAGACGTCGGAGGCGAACATCTCCTGCACGGCCGCGCCGTGGCGCGGCAGCGAGCCGTCGGCTTTGGGCGTCATGGTTCCGTTCCGGACAGTGGTCTCAGGGTGCATCATCGAAACAACGCTCATGGCGGTCTCCCGGATTTCCTTATCGGGCAGATCAGTGGTGCGATCGATCGGTTCAGGCGTGATTGGCGGGGCTCGCCGATCGTAGCGTCCGCGCTCGCGGACCGGCGCAGGTTCATTCCCTACGCGGGTTGTCGCTCCGCCGTCGTCGCCGACGCGGAGCGCGCCTCGAGCCCCGCGACCAGTTCGCGGCAGAACGACGCCGCGGCCTCGACCGCGTCGCCCCCGCCCGCCGCGGCGTCCTTCATGCGGCGCACCAGCGCGCTGCCGACGATCGCGGCGTCGGCCTCGCGCGTGATCTCGCGGACGTGCTCGGCGCTCGAGACCCCGAAGCCCACGGCGATCGGCAGCGCCGTCACCTCGCGGAGCTTCCGCACCCGCGGGGCCACGTCGGGCACGGACTGGCGCTCCCCCGTGATCCCCGCGCGGGCCAGCAGGTACACGAAGCCGGTCGAGGCCTTGGCGATCTCGGCGGCGCGGGGCAGCGGCGTGGTCGGCGCGATCAGCAGGCTCGCCGAAGCGCCCGCGGCGCGGGCGGCCTCGAGCAGCGGCGCCGACTCTTCCAGCGGCGCATCGGGGAAGATGAAGCCGTCGAAGCCCGCCTCGACCGCGCGCCGCACGAACCCGGCGGCGCCGCCCATGCGGTGCACGATCGAGACGCTGACCATCGCGACCAGCCCGGCGCGGACGCGGGGGCGCGCCGCGCGGACTTCGTCGAAGACACTCTCGGGCGTGGCGCCGCCCTTGAGCGCTTCGTGCATGGCCGCGGCGATCACGGGCCCGTCGGCGATGGGGTCTGAGAAGGGGATGCCGACTTCGATGATGGACGCGCCGGCGGCGTCGAGGGCGGCGAGGACCTCGGCCGTCGCGCCCGCCCGCGGGAAGCCCCCGCAGACGAACGGCATCACCGCACGCCCACCCCGTTCCCGGAGGGATCGGAAGATATCGTCGATCCGACTCACGGGGCCAATATTAGGCGCGTCGGGGTGCGATTTCACCCTTGGAAATCAGGCCCGCGATCGCTTCGAGGTCGGGCGACGGGGGCCGGTCGGCGGTGAGGGTCGGCACCGCGGCGCGGATCGTCCGGATGGCCCGCTCGACGCCGTCGCCCGAGGTGAGCGGGCGGTGGGCCTCGACACCCTGCGCGCCGCAGAGAAGTTCGGCCGCGATCACCCAGCGCGCGAGCTCGACCGCGCGGGCCGCCTTGGCGGCGCTGCGGGGCCCGAAGGAGTTGTAATCCTCGATCCCCGCGCTGGTCGGCAGGTTCGCGACGCTCGCGGGGTTCGCCAGGCCGACGAGCTCGTTGCAGCACGCCGCGGCGGTGTACTGCGCGATCATCATGCCCGAGTGCAG
>CAZCPB010000453.1:0-1690 GCA_964500365.1 uncultured Phycisphaeraceae bacterium | reverse complement strand
GCTCACCTCGCGCTCGGTGTACCTGTGGACGCTGCCCATGTTCCACTGCAACGGGTGGACCTACACCTGGGCCGTCACCGCGGTGGGCGGCACGCACGTGTGCCTGCGCCGCGTGGACCCCGCGCTCATCTTCCCGGCCATCGCGCGGCACCGGGTCACGCACCTCTGCGGCGCGCCCATCGTGCTGAACCTGCTCGTGCACGCGCCCGATGCCGTGAAGGCCCGGTTCGATCACGTCGTCGAGGTGGCCACGGGCGGCGCGGCGCCGCCTTCGGCGGTGATCGAGGCGATGGAGCGCATGGGCTTCCGCGTGACGCACCTCTACGGCCTCACCGAGAGCTACGGCCCCGCGACGCTCTGCGCGTGGCAGGACGGGTGGGACGGGCTCGCGCTCGCCGAACGCGCCCGCCTCATGGCGCGGCAGGGCGTGCGCTACCCGACGATGGAGGACCTGCAGGTCGCCGACCCGCTTTCCGGCGCGCCGGTGCCGCGGGACGGCACCACGCTCGGCGAGGTGATGCTTCGCGGCAACACGATCATGAAGGGCTACCTCGCCAACCCGAAGGCGACGGACGCGGCCTTCCGCGGCGGCTGGTACCGCACCGGCGACCTTGCCGTGTGGCACGCCGACGGCTACATCGAGGTGAAGGACCGCTCCAAGGACATCATCATCTCGGGCGGCGAGAACATCTCCTCGCTCGAAGTCGAGGAGTGCCTCTACCGCCACCCCAAGGTGATGGAGGCCGCCGTCGTCGCCCGCCCCGACGCGAAGTGGGGCGAGTCGCCCTGCGCCTTCGTGACGCCCAAGCCCGGCGCGGGCGACCTCACGGCGGAGGACGTCATCGCCTTCTGCCGCGCGAACATGGCGCACTTCAAGGTGCCGCGGACCGTGGTCTTCGGCGAGCTGCCCAAGACCGCCACCGGCAAGATCCAGAAGTTCGTCCTGCGCGAGCGGGCCCGCGGCCTGTAGCGGCGCGGCCGCCCCGCGTCCCTGCGCCCGGCGCGGGAACGCCGCGGCGTTCCCGCGCATCGAATCCGGTGAGCACATCACCGAGGAGTCGAAATGTCGATGCGTATGGTCGGGGCGGTCGCCGTGCTGGTCGCCGGTTGCGGGAGCGGGAACGGGCAGGATGCGACGGCGATCGAGCCCGATCTCGTCGCGCGGGGCAAGGCGATATTCAGGCACGACACCTTCGGCGACGAGACGCAGTGGACCGACGCGCTGCGCCTGCACGAGGTGATTGGCGCGGCGGTCGATCCGGTGACCGCGCTCGCGGTGGGGCTCAAGGTGGACGCGGAAGCCCTGCCGCCGGCGGTGACGAAGGGCATCGCCGACGGGAGCATCAGCCTGACGAGCCCGGACACGACGGTGGCCCTGCTCAAGCTCGACGCGGTCGTCGGCCTCAAGGCGACGGTGGAGTCGATCGGCGGGAAGGACGTGTCCGGGTCTTTCGCGTCGTACGTGATCGGGCCGTCGTAGGCCCGGTCGGGGATCGGAAGGACCTCTCGCCCGGCTTCCCGCGTCATATCTCAACTCCCTTCGTGTCGCTGGCAACGGCCAACCGCGGTGAATGTAACCGTTCTCCGGCCGAAGGTCATCAC
This sequence comes from uncultured Phycisphaeraceae bacterium, assembly GCA_964500365.1. Lineage (GTDB taxonomy): Bacteria > Planctomycetota > Phycisphaerae > Phycisphaerales > UBA1924 > CAZCPB01. The sequence continues at coordinate 88 of CAZCPB010000453.1, read as the reverse complement.
CCGCGTCCGGCGCTCACCCCGGTGAAATCACCCCGCCGCTTCGGGAGGGAGGACCGAGGCGACGGAGCCGGCACCGGCATGCGGGTAC
>CAZCPB010000452.1:0-1699 GCA_964500365.1 uncultured Phycisphaeraceae bacterium | reverse complement strand
ATGAAGTCGATCCTGTCGGCTTTCACCCAATGCCGGTCGCTGCTGCGCAGATACTGAACAGCTCCCATGGCAGCGACGAAGCAGCTCAGCCCTATGGCCAGACAGAGAATATTGATGCCTGTCGCCAGCTTGAAGCGCGCAAAGTTCCGCAAGGCAATGGTCCAGTAGTGACGCAGCATCGACGTATTCCTGAAAAAAATGGCGCTCACCCGGCGAGCGCCCCACAGGGTCAGAGTGCGTTCTCCACGCTCGGCACCACGCGGCCGTCCAGGAAATTGATGGTCCGATGCGCCCGCTGTGCGTGGGCCGGCGAATGCGTGACCATGAGGATGGTGGCGCCCTGCTCGTTCAGGACCGTGAGCATGTCCATGACGTCGTCGCCGTTGCGGGTGTCGAGGTTGCCGGTGGGCTCGTCGGCCACGATGAGCCTGGGATCGGCAACCACTGCGCGGGCGACTGCGACACGCTGCTGCTGGCCACCCGACAGCTGTGAAGGTTTGTGCTTTGCACGGGCTGCCATGTCCACGAGCTCCAGCACTTCCCGGACGCGGGCCTTGCGCTGGGCTCTGGGCACGTCCTGGTATAGCAGCGGCAGCTCGACGTTCTCGAAGACGGTGAGCTCGTCGATGAGGTTGAAGCTCTGGAAGATGAAGCCGACGTTCTTCTTGCGCAGGTTGACCAGTTTGCTTTCCTTGTAGCTCGACACTTCCTCGTCGCCGAAGAAGTACTTGCCGCTGGTCGGCGTGTCGATCATGGCGACGACGTTGAGCAGCGTCGATTTGCCGCAGCCGGACGGGCCCATGACGGCGACGAACTCGCCTTTGTTGATCTCGAGAGAGACGTCGTCAAGTGCGGTGGTTTCGAGCTCGTCCGTGCGGTAGACCTTGCGGACGTTGGCGAGGCGGATCATTGGAGAAGTCCTCTGGGGCCTGGAATCTGGAGTTTCTGGGCTGGAGGAAAAAGAAACCGTTGCGGCCTTTTCGGCAGGTCTTGTTCCATCCTCCACTGCCTGTACGACCCCTTCTTCGTCACCTGCTCCTGCTTCGTGCGTTCTCATTTGCCTCTCCCCGCTCATGCGCAATTCATACTTGTCTTCCCCTCACCCGCCCTTCTCCCAATGGGAGAGGGGGGACTAGAGGCCTGTGAGTCTCAGTTCGTCCATTTCCATGAATCCATCGTAGGCGGAGGTCACGACGCGATCTCCCTCAGCAAGCCCTTCGAGCACCTCGACGCTTTCGACGTTGCGTCGGCCCAGGCGGATAGTGCGCCGCTCTGCGACACCGGAACCATTCAGTACGAAAGCCCACTGGCCACCCGTGTCGTCGTAGAACGGGCCGTTGGCGACGACGAGGCTTTCAGCAGATACACCGATAGCCAAGCGAAGTTGCAATGTCTGACCTCGGCGGATCGACTCCGGTGCTTCGCCCTCGAAATCGAGATCGACCCGGAACTGCCGCTCGCGGACCTCCGGATACACCTTGGTCAGTTCCAGCCGGAACGGTTGTCCAGCAATATCGACAGTCGCCGGCTGACCTGCGGCCACGCGGGTCAGGTAGTGCTCGTCGATCCAGGCGTTGACCTTGTAGCGGCCGAGCTGGTCGATCTGGCCGATGCGCTGGCCGCGGCGCTCGGATTCGCCGAGGTTGGCATCGAGCGAAGTGAGCTGGCCGGCGATGGGCGCCTTGATCACAAGGTTATC
>CAZCPB010000451.1:0-1701 GCA_964500365.1 uncultured Phycisphaeraceae bacterium | reverse complement strand
CGCCTCCGCCTTCCAGCTGCTGCTGAAGAGCCGTGAATTCCTGTATCAGGCTGTCCAGATGCCGGCCCTCCGCTCCCGCCTCCATAGCGCGCTGAAGCTCATGCATACGCTCTTCCATACGAATAAAAGGGGGATGATCCAAAACGGCCAGAGCCTGCTGATCGGCTCTTGCGGGCCGCTGATCCAGCATGGAGACCAGAATGGAATCGGCCTTATGGATGCTGCCGCTGTCAGGTGCCAGAGTGCCCGAAAGCAGCTTGAGCAGGGTCGACTTGCCGCTGCCGTTGCGGCCGACCAGGCCGATCTTGTCGCCCGCGTCAACAGCAAAGGACAGGTCCCGGAGAATCTCCCGCCCGAGAAAGGCTTTGCTTATTCCGTTGGCCTGGACAATACTCATGGACTGGCCTCTCCTATCAAGCCTTGGACATTCTAGCACGACCGCTTTTAGTCGTGCTAAACTGATGGCCATGAAGAGCCTTGATCAAAACACCCGGCCGGATCCCCCGGCCCGCTCCCTTTTGTCTTTCGACGATCCCGCCATCCGGGAGACGCCGCCTGAGGTTTACCAGGCCGTCATCGGCCAGGAGCCGCCCGACTACCGGGCCATCGGCTCCTTCATAGCCCCCGGCAGGCGGATCTTCTTTGTAGGAATCGGCGGTATCAGCATGTGCGGCCTGGCTGAACTGGCCCACCATGAGGGAGTCCTCTGCTTCGGCTCCGATGCCCACGCCAACAACCGGACAGCCTATTTGAAAGAATTGGGCATGGACCTGATCCACCGGCATGAAGCAGCCTCCATCGACCGCGCCCGGCCCGACCTGGTGGTCTATTCACGGGCTGTCTTCGATGACAATCCCGAGCGGCTGCGGGCGGCGGAACTGGGCATCCCCTGTATCGAGCGGGCAGTCTTCCTGGGAGCCATCAATCGCCTTTTCCCACGGGTCATCAATATCAGCGGGACCAACGGCAAATCCACCTGCACGGCCATGTGCGCCCTGGCTCTGATCCGGGCGGGCATGGATCCGACGGTGCATCTGGGGGCCCAGCTGATCGACTTCAAAACGACCGTGCGCCTGCCGCAAAAGAAGGGACGGGACCTCCTCCTCTCCGAAGCCTGTGAATTCAGACGCGGCTTTTTCCACTACCTGGGGACTGCGACCGTCATCCTCAACCTGGTCCATGACCATATCGACAGCTACCGGACCCACCAGGATCTGATCGACGCCTTTGCCCAGTACGCGGCCATTCAGCCCGAGGGTTCCCTGCTCATCCTGCCAGCCTACGACCCGCATATGACAAATATGCTGGACCGCCTGGAGGAGATCCGGCCCGGCCACAGGAGCCGGCTGCAGGAGATCTGGTTTGGAGCCCGGACCGACCGGACCCCGCCAGGACAGGAGCCGGACTACGCCTACGATCAGCTGACCTACGATGAGGAAGGCCGGCCCTGCTGCCAGGTCTTCAGGCATGGAGACTTTCTCATGGACCTCCGCCTCTCCATCCCGGGAGAATTCAACATCCAGAACGCCATGGGCGCCCTGACAGCCGCGGATCTGTGCGGTGCCGGCACCCAGGCCGTCAGGGAAGCCCTGGACGCTTTCCAGGGCGCAGAGGGGCGCTTTACCCGAGCCGGAACCTTCAAGGGAGCCCAGGTCATCGTCGATTACGCCCACCATCCGTCAGCCGTCCGCGTAACCATCG
>CAZCPB010000450.1:0-1703 GCA_964500365.1 uncultured Phycisphaeraceae bacterium | reverse complement strand
GTCATACCGTAGAAATAGGATCAACCGGTCCTCTTCCGAGAGCCGGTCGAGTGCCGTCTGCACGTCGAGCTGCTCGTCCTGTCCCTGCAGGTCCGCGGTCCGGGCCTCGTCCCGGCCGGCGGACGAATGCAGGTGGCGATTCGCGGTTTGCCGGTGGCGCAGGAACGCAAGGGACTCATTCACCGCGATTCGGTGAATCCATGTGGCGAGAGAGCTCTCGGCGCGGAATTCGTCAATACGGGTAAAGACTCGAACATAGACCTCCTGCGTGAGGTCAAAGGCATCGTCGGCATTCCTGACCATGCGGAGGATGAGGCGGTATACCCGCTCAACCGTCTGGTCGTAGACCCGCCGCTGAGCGCTGCGGTCCATCGGTCGACACGCTGTGATGAGTTGCCGTTCGTCCACCGCGTTCGCCTTGCTACCTGGTCGGAGTCTGTCCCGCTGGACCGCGTATCGGGTAGCATAAGTCCTCTTGCTCCAAGATGATAGCCCAAGGGCCAGCGCCGGCGACGGCGATTGGGGTGGTGTCGCAAATGCTTGGGCGGTGGCGGTATGCAACATGAGCTGGTGAGCCCCGAATCAGTCTCGCTGAAGGGCGACGAGTGTTACATCGTCGCTGAACGCAGGTGACCCCTGGAATTCCTGTGCCGCCGCGATGATGCGGCTGACTTGCTCGGCGGGCGGGAAATGCCGCGTTCCCTGCACAAGTTGAAGCAGCCGCTCCCGGCCGAAAGGCACGCCGCCCGCGTCAAACAACTCGTGCAATCCATCCGTGTACAGTATCAGCCGGTCTTGAGGCCGAAACGGCACGCTACCGGATTGATAGCCTTCACCCGGTGAAATCCCGAGCGGCAGGCCCTCGGTTTCAAGATGGTCCACGGAACCGTCCAGATGAAGCAGGATCGCGGCATCGTGACCGGCTTTGGAGAATTGAATGTTCTGGTGGTCTGGTTCGACTCGGACGACAAAGCATGTGGCAAAGTCCCCCGCATCGGACACCGCTTGAAGCTGCCGATTCGTTCTTGAAAGCAGGTCATCGAGGCCGGACGTGCCGTTTATCTCGTAACGCAGCACGGTGCGGAGAAGGGCGGTGTAGAGAGCGGCGGGCACGCCGTGTCCCGCAACGTCGATCACCGCCAGAACGACGGATCCGTCGGGGAGTTCCACGCAATCGAACAAGTCGCCGGCTACACTTGTCGTGGGCAGAAAAGCTGAAAAGAGGCTCAGGCCGTGCAGTCGGGTCTCACGCGGTGGCAAGAGACGTTGTTGGATTTTGCGGGCGCGCTCCATCTCTGCCCTGCGGGTGTTTTCGACCCGGCCTAGAGACTGTGCCATCGCGTTGATGCCCCTCGCAAGGAACTGAACTTCGGCACTACCCACACCATCCGCCCGGGTTTGGAATCGTCCTCGGCCGACCTCGTCGACAACGGCTACAAGTTGCCTGAGAGGGCGGCGAATCCAGAACCATAGGCCGACGCCGGTTGCCACGAAAATCAGGAGTGTGAGGGCACCAACGCCGAAAAGCCGGCCGATAGCCCGCGACCGCAGCAATCGCAGCATCGGATCCAGGGACTGCGCGACAACGATTGATCGGCCGCCCCGTGTCGCAGCGGTTGCCACAAGGTAGACGGCGTTCCGGTGCTTGAATTCCGCCGACGGATTCGGCCCACGAACGGCCGCAATCATCTCCCCTTCGAGGT
>CAZCPB010000449.1:0-1717 GCA_964500365.1 uncultured Phycisphaeraceae bacterium | reverse complement strand
GAGCATCGGCGCCATATGAGTGACCCGCTGCCGCTGGAAACGACCGGACTCACCAAGGTGTACGGCAGCGGGCACACCGAGGTGGTCGCCATGCGCGGCGCGTCGATGCGAGTGCGTCGCGGAGAGGTCGTCGCCCTGCTGGGACCCAGCGGCGCGGGCAAGTCCACGTTTCTCCTCTGCGTCGGGCTGATCAACCAGCCCACGCGGGGGCGCGTCTCCATCGGGGGGCGACCTATGCAGGACGGCCCTCGCTCGTTCGGTGACCTGCGGCGTTTCCGCCGCGAGCACATCGGCTTCGTCTTTCAGAAGTCCAACCTCATCCCGTTTCTCAACGCGGTCGAGAATGTACAGGTCGTGGGCGAGTTGATCGGACGTTCCCCGTCCGTGGCACGCCGGCGGGCAATGGAGTTGCTTTCTGCCTTGGGTGTCGGGGCTCGCGCGGGCAACATGCCCACGCAGTTGTCGGGCGGCGAGCAGCAGCGCGTCACCGTCGCCCGGGCCCTAGCGAACCAGCCGAGTCTGATTCTCGCGGACGAGCCCACCGCGGCGCTCGACAGCACGCGTGGGCGCCAGGTGATGGAGTTGTTCCGTGATGTCGCCCATCGGCACGGCGCTGGCATCATCGTCGTCACCCACGATCACAGGGCGCTTGATGTGTTCGATACCGTGTACGAGATGGAGGATGGCGTGCTGCGTGCGGCGATCGTCGCCGGAGCCCACGCCGCCGACGGACATGCGGGCAAGTCCTGATTGATGCCCGCGTGCACTCTGCGCCCCTCGCGCGCGAATTCGGAATCCCATCGCGTAGGTATCCAGTAGCCAACGGCGGCGTGCCGCGGGCGACCGATCCCTGATCACCACGACCGACCACGGACGGGTGAGCATCTCCGAAGGAGTGCGCGATGTCGCTGCGCCCCGACCCGACGGACCCGGCGGACATGTCGCCCGACGCGCGGCTCGACGAGGTTGCGAGCATCCTGGCCCGCGGGATTCTGCGGCTGCATGGGCGAGTTCCGGTGCATCCCGCCCCCGCCGAGAATCTGCCGGAATCCTCGGCCACATGCCTTGAACTCTCACCCCCTACTCGCCCTGATGGCGTCGCTGGTTAACGGCCAGAGAAAGGCGGTGATGTCCGATGCTGAACGTGGGCCAAAAGGTAAGCGAGCTCCGACGGATGACCGTCGGCGAACTCCGGCGCGAGTACGTGGAGGTCTTCGGCGAGCAGACGCGCTCGTACCACAAGGAGTTCCTCGTCCGCCGGATCGCGTGGCGGGTTCAGGCCAACGCCGAGGGCGGGCTTCCCGAGCGGGCGCGGCGGCGCGCACTGGAGATCGCCAACGACGCCGACCTCCGCTCGCGAGCGCCCGTCGGGGCCGAGCCGGTCAAGGTGGCGGCCCGCCCCCCCGTCGCCCCCGGCGGCCGCGTGGTGACCAAGAGCGTTGAGGCGTCCGCCGACGCGCGCCTCCCGATGCCGGGGGCTCTGCTGACGCGGGAGTATCGCGGCCGCACCATCCGGGTCCGGGTCCTGCCCGACGGGTTCGACTACGACGGAACGATCTACAGGTCGCTCTCGGCGGTCGCGCAGGCCGTCACCGGAGCGCACTGGAACGGATACCTGTTCTTCGGCATTCCCCCCCCCACGCACCGAAGACGCCGGCGGCGCGATGGGCCGGCCGCCCCAATATGTCCCACGATCCGCCCCCCAACCACCCTGCCG
>CAZCPB010000448.1:0-1732 GCA_964500365.1 uncultured Phycisphaeraceae bacterium | reverse complement strand
GAGCTCCGCACCGAGGGGAACGGCTCGATGGGCCTTGCCTGCGACCCGGCCCTCACCAGCGCCGAAAAGGTCAGGGCGATGTTCGACCGTGCCGGGGTGACGCCGTTCTGCCTCGCGACGGATATTCGATTCGATGCGCCGATCGAGCCCCCCGTGCTCGGAAGGGTTTTCGGGGACACCGAGGCGAGCGTCCGGGCAGGGAAGAGCGTCGTCGATCTCGCCCGCGAACTCGGCGTGCCGTTCGTCAGGGTTCTGGGGTTCGAGGCGCATGGGGACGAGAGGCCGGCGGCGTTCCTCGCGAGGGTCACGGAACGCCTCGTAAAGGTGCTCGACCACTGCCGCAACACCGGCGTGCGGCTGCTCATCGAAAACGGCGGCTCGTTCCCGACCGCGACGCATGTGGCCGAACTCATCGACCGCGTCCGCTCCCCGCTGCTGATGGCGGCCTATGTCCCGGCGGTGGCGGCGCTCGAAGGCGAATCAGTCGTCAGCGGCCTGAACGTGCTGGGCGACCGGCTGGCGTCGGTCAAGCTCCGCGACCTCAAGGCCGGTCGCCCGTGCGCCATCGGCGCGGGCGACCTCGGGCCTGGGGAAGTCATCGATGCATTGCGGGCCGATCGTTACGACGGCTGGATCGTCGCGGAACTCGACCACGCGTGGCTCGAGGCCGAGCCCCCCCGGGGCGCCGGGACCACCCGGCCGGCGCCCGGCGTGGAGGCGGACCTTACCGAGTCGATCCGGTTCATCTATGCACGGATGGGAGCCGCCCGCGAGCCCGGCGGGGTCGCTATCGCGCCGGCCGCGCGCCCTGCCTGACGCTGCTCGACCTCATCGCCGCCGGCGGCGCACGGCGGCGGCGGCTCCGAGACCCATCACCCCGAGCACGCCCGGTGCGGGCACCGCGAAAAAGACGCCGTCCTGTACGTCAACGGCGCCGCTGTTCCAACGGATGATGTCGGCCAGGCGGACTCCCTCGAGGAAGGCAAGGTCCTGGGCGCTCAGATCTCCGTCGTTGAGGTAGAAATAGCGGTCGCCCTCGCGCAGGCGCATGAACTGGTCGGCGAAGATCGCGGCGCACGTCTCGCCCACGCTGGCGCCGGGCAGGTGGTCCTCGGAGAAAAGGCCGATCCACGCGTCGATGTTGTTCACGTCTCCATAGGCCGACTCGAGCGCCAGCGCAAGCTCGGGGTTTGCCGTGATGTCGCTGAACGTGGCGATCGCGGGCAGGCCGTACTCCTGGCGCAGGGTGTTGTAGTCGGGAAGGCCGTGGTCGCGACCGCGCTGCAGGTTCACCGCGATCAGGTCGCGCCCGTCCGTCCCGCCGAAGAGCAGGTTCCGCACGCCGTCGATCGCCTGCGTGTCGATCTCGTTGGACTGCTGGCGTGCCAGGCCGCGGATCACCGCGTCCATCGACCCCGGCTCGGTGATCGTCGAGGGGTTGAAGAACGCCTGGAAGAGGTTGAGGTGCCCGCCCGAGAACGTCGAGCCGTCGGCGTTCACCCGGAGCAATTGATCGTTGAGCATCGTGTGCCCGATGCGGAACGCGGCCGTCGAGAACTCGGTGTTGATGCTCGCGTCGATGTTCGGGTTGTACCCCGCGTACGAGCCCGGACCGTGCCCGCCCAGCAGCGCGGGCAGCCACTCGTTGTACGTGATCGCCTGCACCTCGGCCCCGACCAGCTTGCGCGCTTTTTCGTACACCTGGTCATCGCCCCAGCCGGGGTTGGCCGCC
>CAZCPB010000447.1:0-1752 GCA_964500365.1 uncultured Phycisphaeraceae bacterium | reverse complement strand
GGCCGGCCGGGGAGAGCGCGTTCCAGTGGCCGCCGGGCAGCCTTGCGAGCGCGAGGCCGAAAGTGGGGTACGGCGCTCCGGGCTGGATGCGGTCGAGGAGCGCGGCGGCCGCGGGGTCGGCTTCGTACGCGGCACAGAGAAGGAGGAGGTCGCGCTCGAATGGCGAGAGGTTGAACGCCACCGCGAGGCCATCGAGCGCGGGGGAATTGGCCGGAGCCCCGGCGTCCGTGTCGCCGGGGCCGTGCTCCAGCGCGGCGAGCACGCGGCCGGTCTCGGCGACGAACGCCCGGCGGCGGGCTTCGGCGGCGTCGGTGCGCGCGCTCATACGATGCTCACCGCGGGGGCCGCGTACTCGCCAGCCACCTGGGTCAGCGGGCTCTCGGCGCCGTCGACCTGGACGCGGACGAGGTAGTCGCCGGGGACGACGTGCGTGACCGCGAAGGCGATGCTCGCGGTCGCGGTGACGGACGAGCTGGCGATGCCGTTGTTCGCGGGCGCCGCGAAGGAGTAGGCGCGGGCCGGGCGGGTCACCGGAGCGGCACGTTCGTAGAGATGCAGGGTGACGCGCTGGTCGCGGCCGACTTCGGGGACGAAACCCACGTCGACCGTCGCGGAGAGCAGACCGACACCATCGACCACGACAGGAGCGCCGTTCTCCAGCGTCGGCGTCACGCCGGAGGCAACCGGGGTGACCACCGGGTGGAGGACGAACGCGGCGACGTTGGACTCGAAGCCGCGATGGGGCGTCGCGGGGTCACCCATCGGGATCTCGTGGACCACCTGGACGGACTGGACGCCCGCCCGGAGCCCGGGCACCGCAGCCAGCGGGAGGGTGAGCACGGCCGGGGTCAGGGCGAGGGGCGGGGCCGCGACCACGCCGTCGCCGATGCGGAGGCTGGTCACCGCGCCGCGGAGGTCCGTGCCGCGGACCGCGAGGGTGCTGGTCGTGGTGGCGCGCGGGTCGGCGGGCGGCACCGCGGTCGTGCCGACGGAATCGATGTGGGGCACGGCGAAGGGGATGGCCTGGACCAACGGCCGCTGCACGGGAAGGGCGCTGCGCGTCGATTTCGTGCTTTCGATGAGCACGCACGAGGCGGTGTAGGCGAGGGTCGGGCGATAGGGCACGGTGAACGCCGACCAGAGGCGCGAGAGCTCATCGACCGAGAGGCTGGAGGGCGTGATCTTGATCAGCTCCACCTGGTCGGCGAGGGCGGCGGCGGCGAGCGCCTGCAGCCCCGGCGGCAGCGCCGATCCGGTCACGGGCGGGGGAGCACCGAGGGCCGTGCGGATCGCCTCGCGCGTGAGCACGGGCTGCTCGTGGAGGAGCTGGGCGGCGTAGCCGAGCAGGATGTCCTGGACGAAGTCGTCGGTGCCGTAGGCGGTGAGCAGGTAGTGCAGGTCGAGCGCGAGGGGCGGATTGGCGACGCGCGCCCCGCCGGCGTCGTGCGAGGGGAGGGCGACGTTGCGCCAGCCCGGATTGGGGCGCGCGTGGTACATGAAGACGTTGAGTTGCGCCGGCTCGGTCTCGCCGGCGGCCACCTGGTCCGGCGGGCGGGAGGTGACGTTGACCAGGCCGGTTGCGGCCGAGAGGTCGTGCGCGATGAGCCCGTTGTTCAGCAGGTCACGGAGGACGGCGGTGACGGCGGCGATGGCGAGGGCGTTGCTCATGGCCGGGCCCCGCCGTTGCGGAGGTAGTCTTCGAGCGATGGGCCGCGGGGGCGCTCCGGGCGCGGGCGCGACTCGCGCGACGGC
>CAZCPB010000446.1:0-1755 GCA_964500365.1 uncultured Phycisphaeraceae bacterium | reverse complement strand
CGTTCGCGGCGGGTTGGGCATCACCCTGGCCTAGGTCCTCGAAGATCTGCGCGACCGAGCGCAGGTAGTACGGATAGCCGCCGTCCTCCACGTCCGAGCCGAGCATCAGCACGCAGACCCCGCCGCCGGGGTACTCGCGGACGGCGCGGGGTTCGAGCATGACGCCGGGAATGCGGAGGGCGCGGACCTTGGCGCTCGCGCTCTCGTCGAGGACGCCGGCGATGGGGAGGTAGCGGATCGGGCCGCGGGCGAGCTGGGCCTCGGCATCGCGCAGGGCCTGATCGTCTTCATCTGCGGGGGCGGGATCGTTCGAGCCCAGGGCGCTCAGCATCGCCTCGACGGCCTTGGGGAGCGGGGCCTTGGCGCCGGCGCCCGGCGGGTCCTCGGGCATCCAGCCGCGTTCGACGTTCTTGCGGAAGGCCCACATGATGCGCTCGCCGACGAGGTCGGGTGAGACGCCCATGGCCTGGCCCAGAAGACCGATGGCCTCGTGGGGCGGGTTGGGGAAGAGGGTGGGATCGACGATGATGCGCTCGGCGAAGCGGGTGACGGCCAGGGGCCTGCCGCGGCGGTCGAGGAGGTCGCCGCGTGCGGGGACCTCGGCGCGGGTGCTGAGCTTGGCGGCCATGAAGGCCGTGAGCTTTTCGCCGGGGGCGACCTGGAGCTGGGCGACGCGGACGAGGAGGACGGCGAGCAGCGCGGTGACGCCGAAGACCGCGGCGGTGGCGACGGTGTCGATGCGCCGCGAGGGCGGGCGCTCGTTCGGCGAGGTCACTGGTCGGACTCCACGATGGCAAACCGGGCGCGGTGCGCGGGCCTGGGCGTGCCGGGCGGCGGCGCGAGGCGCGCGCGGCCCGCGGGGAGGGGGTCGGCGTCGCGGACTTCGGGCTCGGCCATGGCGTGGCGCGTCTGGCCGGCGCTGGTGCCGGGCGCGGGGACGTTCGGGCGGAGTGGTCCCAGGGCGACGGCCATCTCGCGGACGTGCTCGGGGTTGGTGCGGCGGGCGATCTCGGCCCGCATCTTCCAGAGGCGTTCATCCTGCGAGCGGATGTGGACCTGGACGCGGGCGAGCTCGCTGGCGGCTTCGAGGCGCTGCTGCCTCATGGCGAGCAGGCCGCCCCCCACCACTCCCATCCCGAGGATGACGGCGACCAGCTTGGCGAACACCCGGACCTCCCACGGCCCACGATCACCCGGCACGACCGGCGAAACGATCACGAGTTCGGGATCTTGATCGTGTCCCCGATTCTCAGTGAGTCCGAGTCCTCGATGCCGTTGGCGCGGACGAGGTCGCGGAGACGCGAGGGGGAGCCGAGCATGCGGCGCGAGATGCCTTCGAGAGTGTCGCCCTGCTTGACGGTGTAGAGGGTGAACGCGCTGCGCGAGGGCTTTTCGGCGGGCTTCTGGGGTGCCGCGGCGAGCTGCACGCCGGGGAGGCGGAGCTTCATGCCGACCTTGAGGGACTCGGGCTGGACGCCGTTGTGGCGGGCGATCTTCGTCCAGTCCGCTCCGGCGCCGTAGTACTTGCGGGCGATCTGGTAGAGGTTCTCGCCTTCGCGGACGGTGTGGGTCTGCTCGGCGAGGGTCGCGGGCGGCTCCTTGATGATCGGGGTCGCGCCCGGGCCGGGAGCGGGGACGGGGTCAACGCCCGCGCGGGTGTTCACGGGCACGAAGCCGTCGGGGATCTGCGGGCCCGGCGCCGAAAGGCTCTGGTCGATGTGCACGGGGCCGGCGACCTGCTCGAAGCGCACCTCG
>CAZCPB010000445.1:801-1758 GCA_964500365.1 uncultured Phycisphaeraceae bacterium | reverse complement strand
GTCGGCCTCGGCGAACAGCCGGCTCATGGCGGCGGCGCTCGTCAGGTCGCCCTGGAAGGCCTCGGCCTGCGCGCCCAGCGCACGGACCGCGGCTACCGTGGCTTCGGCGTCGGCCTGGCCGGCGGCGCCGTTGTAGTGAACGGCAAGCGCGGCCGCGCCGTGCCCGGCGAAATCGCGCGCGATGAGGCCACCGAGGTTCTTGGCGCCACCGGCGACCAGCACGACCTTGCCCTGAAGTGAATGATCTGCCATGAGGATGCCTGCTGTGGTCGTTGATGCGGGCCTTCAGTCTAGGCTGAAGTTCCCCGCCCGAAGCGGCGCCGGACGGCCGTAAATTCCCGCTGTATCAATGAGATAGGACTATTGCCGGGCTGCGGAATGTAGCCATGTATTATGGATCGTGTGCTTGTATTAACCGTGTATGTGAACTATCATAGTAGCCATGCACATCGACATCGTGCCCAACCGGGGCTCGCACCCCACGGTGCTGCTGCGCGAGTCCTACCGCGAAGCCGGCAAGGTCCGCAAGCGCACCCTGGCCAACCTCTCGTCGCTGCCAGGCGCTCAGATCGAGGCGATTCGCGCCGTGCTGCGCGGCGAGGTGCTGCGCCCGGTCACCGACGCCTTCGAGATCATCGGCTCGCGCCCCCACGGGCACGTGCAGGCGGTGTCGCTGGCGATGAAGCAGTTGAACATCGCCGCGCTCTTGGGCGGCACTGCCTCGCGCGAGCGCGACCTCGTACTCGCGATGATCGCTGCACGCATCGTCGAGCCGGCCACCAAGCTCGCCACCACGCGCCAGTGGCACGCCACGACGCTCGCCGAGGACTTCGGCGTGGCTGATGCCACCGAGGACGACCTGTACGGCGCGATGGACTGGCTTCTGGATCGCCAGCAGGCGATCCAGAAGAAGCTGGCTGCGCGCCATCTTGGCGAGGGCTCGCTGGTGCTCTACGA
>CAZCPB010000445.1:0-791 GCA_964500365.1 uncultured Phycisphaeraceae bacterium | reverse complement strand
GGCCGCACGCGGCTACAGCCGCGACGGCAAGCCTGGGACGCTGCAGGTCAACTATGGGCTGCTCACCGATGTCCGCGGCTGTCCGGTGGCGGTGTCGGTGCATCAGGGCAATACCGCCGACAGCGTCACCTTCCTGCCCGAGGTCAAGCGCCTGCGCGAGGACTTCGGCATCGAGCAGATGGTGATGGTGGGCGACCGAGGGATGATCTCGAAGAAGGCGATCGGCGAGATGCACGCAACCGACGGCATCCAGTGGATCACGGCGCTGAAGTCCGCCTCGATCCGCGCGCTCATCGAGCAGCAGCACCTGCAACTGGGGCTGTTCGACCAGACGAACCTGGTCGAGATCGAATCACCCGAGTATCCCGGCGAGCGGCTCATCGCCTGCCGCAACGAGGCACTGGCAAGGCTGCGCGCGCACAAGCGCGAATCGCTCTTGGCGGCCACCGAGGATCAGTTGCGGCTGATCCAGGCGCGCGTTGCGGCCGGCAAGCTCAAGGGGCAAGACCTGATCGGCGTTCGCGTGGGCAAGGTGGTCAACCGCCACAAGGTCGCCAAGCACTTCGTGCTGACCATCACCGAGACCGGCTTCACCTTCGAGCGCGATGCCCAGAGCATCGCCGCCGAGGCCGCGCTCGACGGGCTCTACATCATCCGCACCTCGGTGGCGCCGGACCGGATGGACGGGCCCACCTGCGTGCGCAACTACAAGGCGCTGGCCAACGTCGAGCGGGCCTTCCGTTCGATGAAGACGGTCGACCTGAAGGTGCGCCCGATCCATCACAGAACCG
>CAZCPB010000444.1:732-1759 GCA_964500365.1 uncultured Phycisphaeraceae bacterium | reverse complement strand
CTGTCGTGTCCTGGCGCGCGCCAGACACACGTCATTGCGAATAAATTTTCGGAAGTAAAAGGAAATATTACTGACGTAAATTTCATTTCAACTTGTGAAGTAAGTGCAACACAACTTGCAACAACGTTTAATTTAACACAAGACGGAAACGGAATTTCAAAATTAATTTCAGTATTAATCAATCCAAGCTTTCAATTAAAAGAACGTTTGTTTTCGCCTTGTCAAGATTACAAAGCAGTTTGTTCAACACAAGCAAAAGGTGATGATGATAATGGAAAATATTTTGCTGAAACAATTTTTGAAAGAACATCCAATAAAAAAGATTTAGAAAATGCTTTGCGTGGTTTGTTGATTGTAAGAGCGATGTTAGACGAAAAAGAATTTGAAGACATTGCAAAAACAATTCCTGACGATAGGAAATTACCACGTTTTAGATTTCACTATTTTTTTAGAAACATTGAAGGAATTTGGGCTTCTGTTAAGCCAGATGAAATTGACGAAGCATATTCAGACGAAGAAAGAACAGTTGGGAAATTATATTCTACCACACGTATAAACTCGGAAAATGGAAACCGTGTTTTAGAATTGCTCTATTGTGATAATTGCGGAACAACCTTATTTGGTGGTAGCCGATTGGTAACAAGAAATGAATCAGGAAACAACTCTTTTGAAATGCTTCCGATTAGCCCTAACATTGAAGGTATTCCTGAAAAAACGCCTGCAAAATTAGTTGAAAGGCGAAGTTACCAAGAATACGCTGTATTTTGGGCTTGCGGAATTCAACAATACACGCCACACGATGCGGAAGCAGGTATTCCGCAAGTTGGTTGGCGACAACCAACTATGAATGGTTTTAATCAAACTGATTTTCTTGCAGATTGGATTCCCGCTTCACTGAATTGTATTTCGGGCGACATTGATAATTCACATAACAAGGCGGACGAAAAACCTGAACAATGGATAAAAGGATATTATTTCATCATTACAAACAATTCAAATCGTGACATTGCTTTGCCTGATGCAAATG
>CAZCPB010000444.1:0-722 GCA_964500365.1 uncultured Phycisphaeraceae bacterium | reverse complement strand
GGAAACATTTCTGAGATTGAAACACACAAAGCATTACCAAGCGTTTGTCCAAGCTGTGGCGTAAATCATCAAAAAAGACGACAAGATTGGAATAAAAATAAAACTTCTTCTATTCGTGGCTTTAGAACCGGTTTCGCTAAAACAACACAAATGTTTGCAAAGGAATTGATGTATCAACTTCCGAGTAACGAAGCAGAAAGAAAATTAGTAGTGTTTTCCGATAGCAGAGAAGATGCAGCACAAATTGCAAACGGAATTGAACGCAATCACTTTTCTGATTTAATGCGTGAAGTTTTAGTCAAAGAATTGCATTCAAACTTGATGTTCCGTTTTCAAATTGTAGATGCTTTTGACAAAGGAAATACAGCAAGACAACAAGAACTAAAAGAGCAATCGCAAACAATTTTTGATGAAATTGAATTCTTAGTTGAAAATTCCGCTTACACAGGAACAAACGCAAGCCGCATACGAGAAAAACAAGAAGCAGAAATAAAGTTGAATGAAATCCGTTCGCTGACTTTAAATGTAAGAAGTTTAGTTCACATCACAAATTCATTAAATCTTGCACCACTCATTAAACACTTTGTTGGTTTAGGAATAAATCCAGGCGGTAATGACATTTCTTTACAAACACGATTATTGAACAACAATTTTGTTCCTTGGTATGACCTGATTGATTTTACAAATTTTCAATGGGCTGTTGGTGCAAACCAAGATTATAT
>CAZCPB010000443.1:0-1779 GCA_964500365.1 uncultured Phycisphaeraceae bacterium | reverse complement strand
GTCTCCATCGGGGCCCGGGTGCTGGCCCTTGCGGGCGGCGTCCGCCATCGCGATGAACTTCGCGGGGTCCTTCTCGATGTCCTTCTTGCACATCTTGCAGCAGACGCGGATCAGGCGCCCGGCGTAGACCATGTCCACCGGCTCGCCCATGTCCCCGCCGTAGGCCTCGCCGCTCACCGGGCACTTGGTCAGCGGGTAGTTCTTCCCCTGCTCGGCGACCACCGCCTTGTCGAGCTCGGCGATGTAACGCTTGGGGTCCTTGAGGAACTCGGCCTTCTCCGCCTCCACACCCAAGCGGATGAGCCGGTTGCCGTAGACAAAGTCGTAGGGCTTGGCCGGCAGGTCCTTGCCGGTGACGATGGAGGTCTTGAGCGGGTAGAGCGGGGTCTGGTCCTTCACCACCTTTTCGTCGAGCTTGGCCATGCTCGCGGCGAGGTCCTTCTCGAAGCGAGGCGGGCAGCCGTCGCAGCAGAAGCGGATCTCTCGGCCCTCGTACATCTTGACAAAGGGCTCGCCCATGCTCCCGAGCTTCTCTCCGGAGATCGGGCAGGTGTCGAACGGGTACGGATCGCCGACGCGCTCGGGCGCCTTCGCCGCGTCCGCGGGCTTGTCGGTGTGCCCGGGCTGGTGCTCGTGCTGCTTGGGCTGGGCTGGGGCCTTGTGCCCGTCGTGCTGGGCGAAAGCGGGCGCCGAACCGGCGAGAACGGCGAGTGCCGCCGAGACAATCGTGAACTGGTTTCTCAACATCGCATGAACTCCTTGAACTGAGGGTAAAAACGGACCTCCCGCGCAGAGACCTGGACGCTGCTCCGCGCACGGGCCGCACGCGTGGGGGTGACGGCCAGATGCCCGGGGCCACATTGGACGAATGGTGGGATGTGGATCGAATCGCCGCCGCGACCAAGGGCAGCGAGCGCGGCCCGAACGGGGCCGCGCGGGGCGACCTGCTACACGATGAGCGCGCAGTGCTGGCGCAGCAGTGAAGTCACCGGTCGCTTGAGGGCGTGATCCGTCGGTCGGCGCGCCGGGATGGCGCTGGCCGGCGGCAGGATCTCAACGAGCACCCACGTGGACGGGACGAGCACCGCAACCGCGGCAGCCTGGGTGCCGTGGTCAACCTTCGAGAGCGCCGCCACCATCTGGGGACAGTCGCAGCGGTGCCGATCGTCCGACGGCGCGGGCTCGCCGCCGGGCGCCGTATCGCCGGCGCCGCCGCCGCAGTGGTGGGCACACCCGTGCGATCTGGGCTGTGCGTTGTCGCTCTGATGCTGCTCTTGGGTGGTGCCGTGATGCCCGCCGGCGCCCGCGTGACTCTGGCACAGGCAGATGGGCGACCACAACGCGATCGTCGTCGCGAGCACCCAAGCCAAGATGGGCCGGAGCGTGCTCATTGAACGTGCGCCATTGTACTCCCAAGTGAACATGTGGACGCTTCTGGGGGATGGCGTTACGGACGGGCCGCGCCTTGTATGGCTTTTTGTAGGGTGAGCAGCACACTGAAGCCCGGGTCTTTGGAATCCGAAGCCCGCATGGCGTCCCAGTGGGTCAGGATGTGGTCCTGGAGCTCCCTGACAACGTCCCCGAGCAGGACGACCCGGCACCGGCGGTCCGGCGTTCCCGGCGGCACGGACCCGAACGCCACCAGCCGGACCGAGTGGCCGGCATGGGTCCTCGCCCGTCCGTGCCGCAGGAGCTCGGTGACGACCTCGTCGGTGCCATGTCCTTTGCAGCAGCCGAACCTCTCCAGCGCCGCCGCGAGCACCTCCGGGTCGGTGGCGG
>CAZCPB010000442.1:0-1787 GCA_964500365.1 uncultured Phycisphaeraceae bacterium | reverse complement strand
ACCCGGACCTTGTGGCGGCGTTGGGTGTCGGGCGGATCAGGTCTCGCGCGTGCACGGTGCCCAAGCCGAGCGACTCGGCGAGCCGGCGCTCTTCTTCTTTGCGCTCGATGGCTGTTTGTCGCTGGCGTTCGTCGTACGCCTCTTTGCGCCAACGACGGACATCGTCGAGCATCGTGGACTCGGGCTTGGTCTTGGCCATTTCATCCGTCTATGTTCAGATTTACATCCACCGCGACACAACCACCTTCGACTCCGTATAAAACTTTGCCGCGTCCTCGCCGTTGGCGTGCAGGTCTCCAAAGAACGACTGCTTCCATCCCGCGAACGGGAACACCGCCATCGGCGCCGGCACGCCCACGTTGATCCCGACCATGCCGACCTGCGCGTGGGTCTTGAAGCGGCGCGCGTTGTACCCGCTGCTCGTGAAGATCACGCCCATGTTCCCGTAGCGCGAGCGGTTCAGTGTTGCCAACGCCGCGTCCAGCGTGTCCTCGCGCATCACGCTCAGCACCGGGCCGAAGATCTCTTCGTCCGCGATCTTCATCCCCGGGCGGACGTGGTCGAAGATGGTCGGGCCGACGAAACAACCGCCCATGCCGGATGTCGGATGTCGGATGTCGGATGTGCCGGAGGTGGATGCCGCGGATGCTTTCTTCACATCCGACATCCCACTTCCCCCATCGGACATCGCGCGCCCGTCGAGGACGAGCTTCGCGCCGTCCTTCTCGCCGCTCTCGATGAAGCCCAGGATCCGCTCGCGGCTGGCGTGGTCGATCACGGGGCCCATCGTCACGCCCTGCCCGTCGCCGGGGCCGACCTTGATCTTTGCCGCGGCTTCCTTGATCTTGGGAATGAACCAGTCCCCCGCGTCGCCGACGGCGATGGCGACGCTGCCCGCGAGGCAGCGCTGGCCGGTGTTGCCGAACGCCGAGCCCACGACGCCCTCGATCACGGCGTCCCGGTTGGCATCCGGCATGATCACCATGTAGTTCTTGGCGCCGCACATGCACTGGGCGCGCTTCCCCGCCTTCGTCGCCGTCTCGTAGATGTGCCTGCCCGCCCGCGTCGAGCCGACGAACGACACGGCCCGCACATCCTCGTGCGTGATCAGGTGGTCCACGACCTTCGGTCCGCCGGTGACGAGGTTGAGCACGCCCGCGGGAAGGCCGGCCTCGTGGGCGAGTTCGACCTCGCGCACCGCGCTCAGCGGCACCTTCTCGCTGGGCTTGAGCACGAACGTGTTCCCGCACGCCACCGCCATGGGCCACATCCAGAGCGGCACCATCACCGGGAAGTTGAAGGGAGTGATCCCGACGCACACGCCCAAGGGCACGCGGTCCACGCTCGAATCGATGCCCACGCCGCCCTGGTCCTCGGTGCGGCAGAAGGACGTGCTCACCGCGATCTGGGGCAGCGACTTGCCCATCATCAGGGTCGGCGCGGCACAGGCAAACTCCACGCAGTCGATGCCGCGCCGCACGTCGCCCCTGGCCTCGGCCATCGTCTTGCCGTGCTCCTTGACGATCATCGAGGCCAGCTCGTCGAAGTGGCTCTCGAGGGCCTGCTTGTAGCGGAAGAAGAACTGGCAGCGGTCGCCCACCGGCGTCGCGCTCCAGCCGGGGAACGCCTCCGCCGCGGCCTGCACCGCGGCCTCGGCGTCGCGGAACGATTCGAGCTCGGCCTGCGCGATCGTCTCGCCCGTGGCGGGGTTGATCACGGCGTGGCTCGGGCCGCCGCCGGTCGAGGACGTGCGCTTGCCGGCGATGAAGTGGGGGACCCTGGTGGAC
>CAZCPB010000441.1:0-1789 GCA_964500365.1 uncultured Phycisphaeraceae bacterium | reverse complement strand
CCAGTGGATCGCCACCTTCGACCTCGCGAAGCGCATGGGCGAAGAGGACCCCGAAGCGCAGATCAAGGACAGCGCGGACGACGTGGACATCGACTGGGACGACGAAGTGGCGCCGTTCCTCGGGGGCAATGCCGCCGTCTACCTCCACAGCGTGGACGTCATCGAAGGCGACATGCGCGGCGCGGTCATCCTCAAGGCCGACGACGCGGAGAAGGCGATGGACGTCATCCTCGACCGTGCGGGCGAGGACTGGGAAGACGGCACCGAAGACGACCGCGAGTACCAGTTCGACGAGTTCTCCGGCATCTGGCTCGCCCGCATCGATGACCACATCGTCCTCGCCGCGAGCGAGGAGTCGCTGTTCGAAGTGTTCGCGGTCGCCGATGGCGACGTCGCCTCGCTCGACCAGAACGACGAGTACCGGCAGCTCCGCGACGACCTGAGCTCGAACTTCCTCTACTTCGTCTACGTGAACGCCGACGCCTTCGCCGAAGACGCGCTCGACTCGGTGGCGCGCGACGCGCTCGAAGAAGCGGGCGTCGACGAGCTGGCCCTCAAGCCAATGGCCTTCGTGGCCGGCGCGAAGAAGGACAGCTTCGAGTTCCAGGCAGCCTCGGTGGCCGGGCCGGGCACGGTCTCGGCGATGCTGGAGGCGAAGGATTCGCGCTTCGCGGACCTCGTGCCCGCGGACACGAGCGTCTTCGCCGTCACCAGGAACATCGCCCAGGCCTGGGAAGAATCGGTCGAGCAGGCGCGTAGCACGATCGACGACGCCATCAGCGAGGACTCCGAGTACGACAGCCTCGATGACGCGCTGCGCGACGCCGGGAGCGAGGTCGGCCTCGAAAGCATCCAGGAGCTCATCGACCAGCTCACCGGCGAAGCCGCCGTGGCCTTCTGGTTCCCCACCGGGGACACGGAGGAGACCGAGGGCATTTTCCTCGCCGAGGTGGCCAGCGAAGCGGACGCCCGCGACATCATCGAGCGCATGAGCACCAGCGACGGTAGCCGCATCAAGGGCACCGAGAAGGTGGACGGCGTCGACATGACGCTGTTCGAGGACGAGGACGGCGAGGAGGCCGCCTGGGCCATCCGCGACGGCTACATCGTCATCGGGTCGGTCGAGGGCGTGCGGCGCATCCTCGAAGGCGGCGAGAGCCTGGCCGACAGCGAGCGCTACCAGCGCACGGTGAGCCAGGTGCCCAGCCGCCTCGGCACGTTCCTCTTCGTGGACCTGCACGAAGTGCTGCGTCTCGAAGAAGCGGGCGTGCCGGAGGAGCTCGACGACGCCACGAGCGCGCTCGAAGGCCTCATCGTCAACCTCGTCGCCGACCGGGACATCGCGCGGATCAACGCCGCGCTGACCATCGCGGAGTAGGCGCGTGACCATGGCCGCGACCGCGAGCACGATCAGCAGCATGCGCGCCCGGGAGAGCCTGGCGAAGGTGCGGAGCTGGTCGCGGCTCGCGGCCGGGCCACTGGCGTTCGTGGCGTTCTTCCTGCCATGGGCGCACGGCCCCGGCGTGCTCGCGGGCCAGTCCTACAGCGGCTTCGAGCTCGTCGGCTTCGCCGGGCGGCTCCAGGCGCTGGACCTGACCATCGCCCAGGGCGCGACGCTCTGGGCGGTCCGGCTCGCCATCCTTGGGGTGGCGATCGCCGGCGCCTGGCTCACCGTGCTGGCGCCCCGCCACCACTGGCACCCCGCCTACCACGCGAGCGGCTGGTATATCGCCGCCTTCGCGGGCCTGGTCGTCACGCTCGGGCTGCTGCGAAGCGGCGTCACCGTCCC
>CAZCPB010000440.1:1350-1794 GCA_964500365.1 uncultured Phycisphaeraceae bacterium | reverse complement strand
GAGCGGCCCACCGGGTGCTGGAGCACGGCGTCGTTCAAGAGACTCGTCGCGGGCCGCGCGCGCACCGCAGGTGAGGAGCCCGAGGCCGGAACATGAATCGACAGAGGACGCGGTGGTATCGGTAGCGGCGTTACAGGACGCACCATTTGCGAACCTGGACCGCTTGGCGCAGGGGGCACGATCGCCGCCAGATCTGCTGAGCTCACCGGCCGCGACTTGCGGCGCGCGGTGTCTGGAAGCAGCGAGCTCGCCTCCTGCGAGCGCGGGCGGACCGGCGCCACGTCGCCCGGTAAGGGTGGTGGGGGCGCACTGGACGGCATGCCGCCTGCCCCCACAGCGGGCCGCGAGAGGGTCCAATTCGACCCGGGCAGGAGGGTCGGAGCGCCGTCCGCAGCGGTCATCACGGGACGCGTCAGAGGGCGGGGAGGGGGGGTCGCGCGGGGC
>CAZCPB010000440.1:0-1340 GCA_964500365.1 uncultured Phycisphaeraceae bacterium | reverse complement strand
GCCCCCAGAATCGCCTCGCGAAGCTCCTGCGCGTGACTGGCGCGGTCGATCTCGCCTGAGGTTGCAGTGATTCCAAGGCCTTACGCATTTCGCGTGCGTCTTGGAAGCGATCCGCTGGGCGCTTGGCGAGCGCTTTGGCGAGGATCAGCTCCAGACGGTCGGGGAAGGCCTGACCGGGACATGCTTGCTGCAGGCTCGGAGCGGGCTCCGAGAGGTGCTTCTGGTAGAGCTCGTAGCGCGACTTCCCGTCAAACGGGAGACGCCCGGTCAGCATCCGAAACATCACGCAACCCAGCGAATATAGGTCGGTTCGCCCATCGATGCGTGCGCCGACTACCTGCTCGGGAGCCATGTACTGGGGGGTCCCACAGACCTGCCGCTGCTCAGTCACGAGGTTCTCAAAACCGCCGTCGTCGACGCGCGTCGCCTCGTCGGGGAGGGCTTCCGGATCCTCTTCGACATATTTCGCAATACCGAAGTCCAGGATCTTGACGTGCAGCGGATCGTCGTTTTTTCGCGTCAAAAAGAGGTTGTCGGGCTTGAGATCCCGATGCACCGCGCGTTGGGCGTGCGCATGCTCCAGCGCGCGAAGCACTTGCTCCGCGATGTGCAGGACATCCGGAACCGGAAGCTTGTCATCGGCGCCTAACGCCGCCTGGAGCACGCGGCCCTCCAGGTACTCCATGACAAGAAAGAGTTTTCCGTCTTCGGCCTGGCCGTAGTCGTGGACGACCGTACAGTTTGGGTGGTTGAGATTGGCCGCGATGCGCGCGCCGCGTGCAAAACGCCGCGCGGCGGCTTCCTCCGGAGCAGGCAGCACTTTCACCGCGACCAAGCGCTCCGTCCCGGTCTGCCACGCCTTCCAAACCGTCGAATCCATCCCACCGACACCGATCAGCTCGTGGATGCGATAACGCCCCCCGATGACGGTTCCGGACAGATCTTCGACAACACGCTGGCCATCTGCCGAGCAGCGCGGGCGGTAGCGAGAGAACCTCTCGCCACATTGCGAGCAGATCCAAGTCATCGAGGTCGTCGTTTCCAAGTGAAGGGCAACAGGTGCCCGAAGATCAAGGGGAAGTGCCGCAGTTCAGGGTTTCCTGGTCTTGCGTCACTGCGTCGAAGTTATACGCGCCTTGGCCGTTATACACCACATTGAGGCTCTTAATCGAGCCGGCTCGGAGGTCCAAACGCCACATCTCGATTCCAGAGGGCGCCTCGCCTCGGTCGGGATCAAAATCCAAGGGGCCACGTACCCCTTCGATATCCACCGTCGTGATCTGCCCGCCGGTGTTGGTCAGGATGCCCAGCGCCACCCCGAAATCGCTGGGGCCAATCAC
>CAZCPB010000439.1:0-1830 GCA_964500365.1 uncultured Phycisphaeraceae bacterium | reverse complement strand
CCCGCCGCGCGACCTGATCTTCGAGGAGGGCTTCGTCGAGCGGTGCGTCGAAACGGCCCACCAGATCGCCCGGACCGCCCCGCCGGAAGTCACGGTCCTGCTCGGCTGTCCCACCCGCCCCGACGGCGCCGGCCCGCCCGCCTCGCACAACTCGCTCCTGGCCTACCGCGGGGGCGCGCTCCTCGCCCGCCACGACAAGCGCCTCCTGCCCACGTACGACGTCTTCGATGAAGACCGGCACTTCCGCCCGGGAAACCGCGCCGTCGTGATCGACGTCCCCGCCCGGTCGGGCGGCACGACCCGCGTCGGCCTGGCCATCTGCGAGGACCTGTGGCACGGCGACGATGTGGGCACCGCGTGGCGGTACGTCGGCGTGCCCGAGCCGATCGCCGAGCTCGGGTCGCTGGGGGCCCGGCTCATCGCCGTCGCCTCGGCCAGCCCGTTCGTCCTCGGCAAGACCATGCGCCACCGCGCGATCCTCCGCAAGCACGCCGCGCGCCTCGGCGCCTTCGTCGCCTCCGTCAACCAGGTCGGCGCCAACGACGACCTGGTCTTCAACGGCGATGCCTGCATCGTCGCGCCCGACGGCACGCTCGTCGCCGCGGCAAGGGGCTTCGAGGAGGACCTTCTCGTCCATGACATCGGCGCAGCGCCGCGGCACGTGCCCGTCCCCGACCCGGTCGAGACCACGCCCCTCGACGAGCAGGCGTACCGCGCGCTCGTCCTGGGCACGCGCGACTACTGCCGCAAGACCGGCTTCAAGACCGCGCTCGTTGCGCTCTCGGGCGGCATCGACTCGGCCCTCACGGCGTGCATCGGCGTCGCGGCACTCGGCGCCGGCAGTGTCACCGGAGTCGCGATGCCCAGCCGCTTCTCGTCCGCGCACTCGCTGGAAGACGCCCGCGACCTGGCCGCGCGCCTCGGCGTCCGCCTCGTCGAGACCCCCATCGAGGGCGGGGTGGACGGCGTGCGCCGCGCGCTCGCGCCCACCCTCGCGGCACTCGAGCAGCCGCCGCTCGGCGCGTCCGACCCCGACGTGGCCGACGAGAACCTCCAGTCGCGCCTCCGCGGCACGATCATGATGACGCTCTCCAACCGCACCGGCGCCATCGTCCTGACCACCGGCAACAAGTCCGAACTGGCCGTCGGCTACTGCACGCTCTACGGCGACATGAACGGCGGGCTGGCGGTCCTGAGCGACGTGGACAAGGAGCGTGTCTACTCGATCTCGCGCTGGCTCAACGACCACGCGCGCGACGCAGGCTTCGCCTCGCCGCCCATCCCGCAGCGCTCGATCGACAAGCCGCCCAGCGCCGAGCTGCGACCGAACCAGACCGACCAGGACACGCTCCCGCCGTACGATGTTCTCGACGAGATCCTCGAGCGCGTCGTCGAGCGGCGCCAGTCGGTGGAGCGCATCGCGCGCGAGACGGGCTTCGACGCCGGACTCGTGCAAAGGATCGCCCGCATGACCGCCCGAGCCGAGTACAAACGCCAGCAGGCGGCGGTGGGCCTGAAGGTCACGAGTCTGACGTTCGGCTCAGGCCGCCGGATCCCGATCGCGCAGCGGTGGGAGACGTGATCCCTGATGCACCGCGGCCAAGGGGAAGCGTGCGCGTTGCGATTGTTCCGTGACCAGCTCTCGCCCGGAGGGCGCGCGTGCGTTGCCAGGGGCGCAGCGCCTCGCAAGCCCCTGGAAGCCGGCTCATTGGCAACCTCGGCCCGGAGCGCCGACGAAGACGCGCGCCGTGCGTTACCCCGGCGCGGTGTGCGGCGGCTCTACCGCCCGTCCGTCTCCGCCTTCAGACGCGTCAAAAGATCCCTCACAGG
>CAZCPB010000438.1:0-1843 GCA_964500365.1 uncultured Phycisphaeraceae bacterium | reverse complement strand
GGGCCTGGGGACCGCGCTCACCTCGGGCGCGATCGTGCAATCGGTCTCGCCGCTGGGCGCCACGCAAACGGTCGACCCGTCCAAGGCACTACAGGCGGGCATCGGCCAGGGCCTCGCTCGTGGCCTCGATTCACTCGTCAAGTACTACATCTCGCTCGCCGACAAGATCTACCCGGTCGTCGAGGTCGACGCCGGGCAGATTGTCGACGTCGTTGTGACTCGCGGCGTGAACGTCGTCACCGGTGCCGAGGGCGAGCCGGCCACGCGTTCGCGCGACGCGGGCGGCACGGGCGAGTACTTCGCATCGAATCGGAGGTGACCGTGCGCACCGCAAACAAGGTCCTTGGCGTGGCGATTGTGTGGGCAGCCGGAGCCAGCGCCGCACTCGCGCAATCGGGCGAGAGCCTCTCGGCAACGCTTCGCCAGCGCTACCCCGGCACGCCCTTCAATAGCGTCGCCGTGACGCCCGTCCCGGGGCTGAGCGAAGTGGTCATGGGAACGAACGTCGCCTACGTCGACGCCTCGGGGCGTTACTTCCTCTTCGGGCGGCTCGTCGACATGCAGACCCAGCGCGACCTCACCGCCGAGCGCCAGGAGCGCCTCTCGTCGATCGACTTCAGCGCCTTGCCCCTGGACGCCGCCGTCAAGACGGTTCGCGGGAGCGGCCGGCGCAGCCTGGCCGTGTTCTCCGACCCGGACTGCCCGCACTGCCGGGCACTCGAAGAGAGCCTCGCCACGCTCGAGGACGTTACCGTCTACACCTTCCTCTTTCCGGTCGAGGCGCTGCATCCCGGCGCCCGCGAGAAGGCGATCGCCGTCTGGTGCGCCCGGGACCGCGCGCAGGCCTGGACCGCCCTCATGCGTCGCGGGATCGCGCCGGCAAGCGCCCCCTGCGCCCATCCGATCGATCGCGTCGTTGCGCTCGGCGCCGCCCTGCGCGTCCAGGGAACGCCCACGCTCTTCGCCGGGGATGGCCGGCGCCTGGTGGGCGCCCAGCCGGCCGCCGAGATCGAGGCATGGCTCGCCGCGAGCGGCCCGAGCCACGCCGGAGCGCCACGATGACGGCGCGCGCCGCGCTGCTCGCTCTCGGATGCGCCGCGCTCCTTGCCGGCTGCTCCGCCTCCGGCCTGGATGCGAAGTCGAGCTTCGCGTGCAAGGCCCCCGATGGCGTGACCTGCATGTCCGTCTCGGGGGTGTACGAAACGAGCCGCCAGAACGCCCTCCCAGCGCAATCGCCCGCGCCGCCACCGGCCCCGTCAAGCGATCCCACGACGGGCGCGCCGCGCGCGTTACCCATTCCGTCGAGCACCAGCGCCCGGTTCCCCGCGCGCCGTGCCCCAGTCACGAGCGGCATGCCGCTTCGCAGCGCACCCCGGGTCCTGCGCATCTGGCTCGCGCCCTACGAAGACAGCGAAGGGGACCTTCGCGATCAGACGCACATCTATGTCACGGTCGATCGCGGGACCTGGCAGATCGAGCACACCCGCCGCGCGATCCAGGACCGCTTCGCTCCCATCCGCGCCGTGGTCCCTGCCGCGCCTGCGGGAGGGCCCGGTGCGACGCGCGGCGGCGAGGTGGGCACGCCCGCACCTCAAAACGCGACGTTGCCGGAGGTCACGCCCCCTGTGGGCGTCACAGGTGGCAGCATGCAAATGGGCGTGCGTTGAAATGGGACGGCTCGATCTCCCCTTCGGCCTCGCGCGAAGCGCCCGCGCGCTGTTCGGTGCGCGGGAAGCGTTCGAGACCGATGCGCCGGTTCCCGAGGCCCTGCGTCGCGCGGGGCGCGCGCGGGCGGCCCCGGCGTTCTCCGAGCAGCTGCCCTACACGACCTGGCGCGAGTCGG
>CAZCPB010000437.1:0-1845 GCA_964500365.1 uncultured Phycisphaeraceae bacterium | reverse complement strand
AACAGGACTTATCCACATGCGAACGATGTAAGAACCGAATCCCGCCACCCAGTAACCATCTCATCCACCGCGAGAACCTCACCTTAGTTCCGCACGGATCCGTGCGAATCTGATATCCGAACACACAACTCTGTGGTCTTTATGCGGCGCTCGGTCGGAGGCAAGATTTAAGGTTAGATCCCCACCGTCCGGATTGCCCTTGCAGAACCGCCGCGCCGAGGGCATACTGCCCCCTACTCACGGGCGTGCGTGGTCCGCCCGGGCTCGGAGCAGACCCAGGAGCACGACCATGACCTCGACCCGTCCAGTCAGTTCCGCCCGCACCGGCGCCGGACCCCGTGCCCCCCTTGCCCCCCGTCTCCCCCGGGTCCGCCGCGGCGGCGCCGGCATCGCCGTCGCCGGCACGATCGCGCTGGGTGCGGTGACGTACCTGTCGTTCTCGCTGATGCCCGACCCCACGACGGGCGCCGTCACCTCGGGGGTCTCCAGCGCGTCGGAGGCGGGCCCGCGGGTCTATCACCCCTGGGCGTTCATGATGCTCGCCGCGACGTACAAGCACGAGGCCGACCAGCGACTGGTCCGCGCGCTGGCGCTCGCCGGCATCACCCCCGAGACCCTGGCCGCGGCGGGCGTCGCCGCCGAGTCGGTCGAGGGCGTGATCGACGACGCCCGCGAGCACCTGGCCGAGCACGGCACCGCGCTCTGGGCCGCGATGGACGCGCACCGGGAGGCCGTGGCCGACCGCGACACGCGCCTGCGCAAGGTCGTCTCGGGCGTGGCCAGCCAGAACGAGAAGTCCGCCGCCGACTCCGCCTGCTCGGCGCTGTCGAGCGCCTGCTCCGGGCGCGACAGCGCGCTGGACGGCCTCTACGCCGCCGCGACGGCGGGCCTGGGGAGCGAGCAGAAGGCGGTGCTGGCGGTGCTGCGCGCCAACAAGGGACGCGACCTGCCGGTCAAGTACAAGACCGCGGCGCGCACGGACGCGGAGTGGACCGCGCTGCGGGACGCGCTCGCGGGCGTGCGCATCGCCAACAAGACGGGCGAGGAGGTCGCCGAGGCCGACACCACCCTGGTCTCGAACACCGACGCCGAGAACGCCGTCTCGGCCGCGGCCACGGGCCTGGGCAACAACCTCGCGGGCGTGTCGAGCGCATGGGAGAGCGCGGTGGCCGGCTGAACCTTCCCCCGGCGGGGCGTGGCGCCGCGCGGGAGGATGGCGGCGGCTCGCGGAGTGGCAGCGATGGCCGCGCACCGAGGTCCGGCTGGAATCACTGGGCGCGGCCGCGGTCCAAGCGCCGCGTGGGTGGTCGTCGCCGCGGCGGTCATCGCCTTGGCGCCGTGCGAGGGGTCCCGGGCACAAGAAACCCCGGCGCGGACCACTCCCGCCGGGCAGATCGAACTGGCGCGGCTCGTGGACGTCGCGGCCGAGCGGCTCAAGGTCCCGATCGAGTACGACGCCGCCGCGCTCAAGGGCGTGGTGACGCTGCGCCTGGAGAGCGGGCTCACCGACGCCGAGCTCTGGGAGCTCACCAACGCCGCCCTGGCGTCGCGCGGCTTCACCACCGTGCGGCCGCCCGGCGCCCCCGGGCTCTCGGTGGTCCGCATCGCCGACGCCAAGGGCTTCACGGCGCTTACGGGCGTGCCGCGCGAGGGCGCCATCGAAGAGCCC
Source organism: uncultured Phycisphaeraceae bacterium (assembly GCA_964500365.1). Lineage (GTDB taxonomy): Bacteria > Planctomycetota > Phycisphaerae > Phycisphaerales > UBA1924 > CAZCPB01. Next base: position 176 of record CAZCPB010000437.1, on the reverse strand, counting down.
AAAGAGGGGGCCCCGGGCTACACCAGCGCGCTCCTGCGGGCCCGGCACCGCCCGGCCAAGGACCTGGTCGAGAGCGTCAAGCTCGTGCTCTCCAAGGACGGGGGCGTGGCTTCGGCCCTCTCGGACTCCGGGCTCATCCTGGTCTCCGACCTGGCCCCGCGGGTGGTCCAGGCCCA
>CAZCPB010000436.1:0-1857 GCA_964500365.1 uncultured Phycisphaeraceae bacterium | reverse complement strand
CGAAACCCCCGCTCCCGAGCCGCCCGCCCACACGCCCCATCGCGCGGCCGCACCCGCGCCCACCGCCCCGCCATCTCAGCGCAACGGCGCACACCACCACCCCCCCGGCCCCGCCCCGTAGGCCGCGCCGCGAGCCTCTCTCGGCCTTCGCCTCGATCACCGCGCCCGGCCACTCGCCCGCTCCCGACTCGCGCGAACGCGACGAAACGCGCAGAGTCTCCGTTGTGTCCCGAGTCCGACCGCGATAACCTCGATTCCGCATTCCGCGTGTGGAGGTCCGCATGCCCCGGCGACTCACCACGGGCCGATGCCTCGCGGCGGCCGTGCTGTTCCTTGGACGCCCGTGCGCCGCGCAGGATGCGGGCGGTCTTGGCGGGCACGCGCCCTTGCCGCCCGGAAGCCGGGACTGTGTGCCGCCCGGCCCCGTCAACGCCGGGACATTCACTCCCGGCGGCCCGCTCCCGGAGTCTCCCCCCGTCTACAGGTTCTGGCCGCAGGGAGCCACGCTCTTTCGGGATGTCGCCTTCGTCAATTACGTCGACCTCGACGCGACGATCGCGATCCGCGATTACTTCTGCAACACGTTCTCGTACAACGGGCACACCGGCCTGGACGTCGATCTCCAGTGGTTCGAAGAGCAGCTCATCGGCGTCCCTGTCTTCGCGGCCGTGGACGGCGTGGTGACCGAGGCGGTGGACGGCAACCCGGACATGAACACGTCGTGCTCGGGCCCGGCCAACTACGTGGCCATCGACCACGGCGGCGGCTGGCGCACCGTGTACTACCACCTCAAGCGGGACTCGGTCGCGGTCTCGCCCGCCCAGAGCGTTCGCGCCGGCCAGCAGATCGGCCTGACCGGCTCCAGCGGATGCAGCACGCACCCCCATCTCCACTTCGGCACCTACTACAACGGCTTGCCCGTCGAGGCGTTCGCCGGCTCGTGCCGCCCGGGCGAGAGCCTGTGGCGCGATCAGCCCGCGATGCCGACCGGCGCGCCCGTGATCCTGACGGACTTCGGTGTGAGCCGCGTGTCGCCGGCGACCGGCCCCGGGTTCCCCCACCGGCCGGCGACAAGCCCCGAGATCCTCCTCTCGGACCCGCGCGTGTACTTCTTCGCGCGGACGTACTACACGCCGCCATTCTCGACGTGGCGTGTCCAGTTCCGTCGGCCGAACGGCTTCCTGGCCTTCGACTCGGGCAACGTCCCCTTCAACAACGGGGACTGGATCAGATCGAGCTGGTCCTGGTGGCAGTACTCCGTCGCGGACATGCACTCGATCGCCGGAACGTGGACGCTCACCGTCTTCTTCAACGCCCAGAAGCTCATCGACGCCCCCGTGCGCGTCGTGGCCGCGCTCACCGGAGCCAACCACCCGCCGGAGCCCGTCTCGGCGTCGTTCGACCCCGCGAACCCGTCGCCGAGCGTCGCGGTGTTCGCACGCCTCGCCTTTGCGCCGGGCCTCTCCGACACGGACTGGGACGTCGTCCGGTACCGCTACCACTGGAGAGTTAACGGGCAGACCATCCGGGACGTTGTCAGCGCGGGCCTGGCAGATTGCGTGCCGCACGGCGTCGCGGCGAACGGGGACACCCTTTCGTGTACGGTCACCCCGAGCGACGGGTCGGCCGACGGAGCCCCCGTCGAGATCGTCGCGACGGTCCGGTGCGTCGCGGACTACGACGCCAACGCCTTTGTCAGCGGCGATGACTTCGATGCCTTCGTGGAGGATTTCGTCCTCGGTCTCCCCGGCGCGGACATCAACCTCGACGGCTTCGTCACCGGTGACGACTTTGATTTCTTCATCGGCCACATCGTTGCCGGCAGCTAGCGCCGCCCACGGCCCCGCACCCACGCCC
>CAZCPB010000435.1:0-1882 GCA_964500365.1 uncultured Phycisphaeraceae bacterium | reverse complement strand
AGCTTCTGTACTTAGAACCAATATAGAAAGTAAAGATAGAGGAAAAATACCTGTCAATACTTACACGATTCTTTTAGGTAATAGTGGAATTGGTAAAGGGTACTCTATCGGTATTATGGAAAGGAAGATATTAGGTAAATTCCAGAAAAGGTTTATCAATGAACTACTTCCTAATGTCGCTGAGAAGAATATTATTCGCCTTTCTCAACAGGTAGCTTCACGTACTGGGGAAGATGTAGGACAAATCATAGATAAGTACAAAGGTGAGTATATAGCTGCTGGGCCATATACCTATGCATTTGATAGTGGAACAGTACCTGCTATCAAGCAAATGAGACATAAGCTTATCTTGGCTCAATTAGCTTCTCTTAATATTATCTGTGATGAACTAGGTATGAATCTAGCTTCCAATATGGAAGTGTTTGCTACCTACCTTGAGCTGTATGACCAAGGACTAGTTAAGAGTAAGTTAATCAAGAATACTAAAGAGAATAAGCGTAATGCTGAGATACCCGGTAAGACTCCAGCTAATATGCTTCTGTTTGGTACTCCTTCCAAATTATTTGATGGATCTCAAACAGAACAGTTATTCATGTCTTTACTGGATACTGGGTATGCTAGAAGATGTTTCTTTGCTTTAGCTGATAACTCTAAGCTCAAATACAAACCAGAGGATGCTACTGATTTATATTTACAATCTACTAATGGAACCAATAGCGCTACTATAGATAAGTACAGTAGCTACTTTGAGCAATTTGCTGATGAAACTTATGTAAATAGAACCATAACTATTCCAGACGATGTAGCTATAGCTTTGCTGGAATATCAACTGGATTGTGAGAATAAAGCAGAAGAGTTACCTAAGCATAAAGAACTACATAGAACTGAGCTAATGCACAGATACTTCAAGGCTAGTAAGTTAGCTGGAGTATTAGCATTCATAGATAAAGCATCTTCTATGACTAAGATACACTTAGCTCAGGCAATCAAGATTACTGAAGAATCAGGTAATTTCTTTCATAAGATACTTATCAAAGATAAACCACATGAATTGTTAGCTCAGTACATTGCTGAAGTTGGCTCAGAAGTAACTCAAGCTGATTTAGTAGAAGCATTGCCTTTCTATAATAAACCTCAGCAAGTTAAAACAGATATCCTTAACTTGGCTATTGCTTGGGGATATAAGAACAATATTCTAATTAAGAGAAGCTTCCAAGATGGAGTAGAACTCTTGTCTGGAGAATCTCTTAAAAAGACTAATTTAGATGAGTTAATCGTTAGTTATAGTGACCGGTTTGCTGCAGGATATGAGTCTGATAAAGCGCCATTTAACGAGCTACAGACCCTATTCCAGACCAAAGCAATCAACTGGTGTACTCATGCCTTTAAAGAATGCTACAGACGCGAGGATAACGTTATAGATGGCTTTAACCTCATTGTTCTAGATGTGGATACTGGAGTACCTATCTCTATAGCTAAAGAGATTCTCTCTGATTGGACATATGCAATATATACAACCAAGAGCCACACAGAAAAAGAGAATAGATACAGAGTAGTTCTACCTACTAATTACATATTGAAGTTGGATGAGGAAGATTTCAGAATATTCATGAAGAGTATTCAGGAATACTTACCGCTTGGTTCAGATACTTCTACTCATCAACGTAACAGGAAATGGAATGCGTTTTCTGGGGGTGAGTATCACTCAAATGTAAAAGAACTATTTGATGTACTGCCATTCATTCCTAAAACTAAACAGAATGATGTTTATATAAATCATCGCAAGAATGCACAACCAATAGCTAATTTAACTCATTTAGAGAATTGGTTCATACAAAGAATAAGCACAGGAGATAGAAATAATCAATTATTGAAATATGCA
>CAZCPB010000434.1:0-1885 GCA_964500365.1 uncultured Phycisphaeraceae bacterium | reverse complement strand
GCTTCGCCGTCATCGCCCCGCCCGATCTCGTCGGCATGCGTGACGTGCGCCCCGAGCCAGTGCGTGCATCCGCACGCGAGGCCTGGCAGGCCGCGCTCGCCCGCCTGCTGTCCTTCGAGCCAAGCGACGATCCCGACACTGGTCCAGCGATCATCGCGCTCTCGCCCGAGGCCGACGCGCTCTACCACGCGTTCCAACTCCGCACCGAGGCCGCCCTGGGCTTCGGCGATCTGGCTGAGCGACGCGCATGGGGCGGCAAACTCTGCGGCCTCTCGCTCCGCATCGCCCTCACGCTCCACGCGCTGGCGACGTGGGGCCGAGCGGGCACGCCGAACGATGCGCCCCGGATCGACGCCGAGACGACGGCCGCCGCGATCGCGTGGGCCGACTACCTCGCCGCGTCGGAGCGCCACGCGCGTCTCAGCATCACCGAACCCGCGGAGCAGCGCGCCGTTCGCCGCCACCTTGACCTCATCGCACGCCACGACGGCTCGGTCAGCATCCGCGACTGGCAACGCCTCCGCTCGCTGGCGCGGTCGACGGATGCCGAAGCGGAACTTGACGCGTTGGCCAAGGGCGGGCATGGCGACTGGTCGTGGTCCGCGCCTGGCCCGCGTGGCGGGCGGCCGTCGCGGCGCTTCGTCCTTCGGGCAAACGTCCCCGCCTCCGACACATCCCCGCCCACGGCGGCCCCAAACGCCGCGGGTGGCCAACTGGCCGGGGTTCCGTCGGTTTCGTCGGCGTCAGGCGGGACAGCCCCGCCGCACCGCGCGTGATTCCGCCCACATTCCGCTCGAATTCCCCAGTTCCGCTTGACACTCGGCCCGTCCGAGCCTGACTGGCGACACGGAGGTCCGCCCGATGGCGAGCATCACGACCCGCAAGAACGGCAGCCGGTTCATCACCTTCCACGACGCCGCGGGCAACCCGCGGCACATCACGCTCGGCCAAGTCGCTAAGCGCTACGCCGAGGCGTTCAAGGTTCGCGTCGAGGACCTCGCCGCGGCCGCGCTGCACGGGCACTCGCCAACCGACGATACCTCGCGCTGGCTGTCGTCACTCGAGGATCGCCTGTACGCCAAACTCGCGGCGGTCGGCCTCGTGCCCGAGCGGCAGAGCGCCACCATCGGCACGCTGGTCGAGCGGTACATCGCGGAGCGGAAGGACGACCTCAAGCCCGAGAGCACCCGCAAACTCCGGCAGACGGAGACAAAACTGCTGGCGTTCTTCGACAAGGACAAGTCGCTGCGGAAGATCACTGCGGAGGACGCGACGGCATGGCGGCGGTCGCTGAAAGACCTGGGCCTGTCCGAGGCGGCCATCCGCACGCACTGCGGAAACGTCAAGACCATGCTCGGCGAGGCGGAGCGGCGAAAGGTCATCGACACAAACCCCTTCGACACGCTCAAGAGCGGCCCGACGCCGAGCAAGTACACCCGGTACATCACGCCCGACGAGATCCAGCGGGTGATCGACGCCTGCCCCGATGCGGAATGGCGGTTGCTCTTCGGCCTCGCCCGCTACGCCGGGCTGCGCATCCCCAGCGAGTCGCACCGCCTCACCTGGGCCGACGTGGACTTCGAGCGAGCACGCCTGACCGTTCACAGCCCCAAGACGGAGCGGTGGGAGGGCCACGACCAGCGGGTGGTGCCGATCACGCCGAGGTTGATGACGCTGCTGCGGGAGCGCTTCGAGACGATGCCCGAGGGCGAAGCGCCGCTGGTCACCATCGGCGGCAAGGGGGCGGTCATCCGGCGCGTGCGTCGCATCTGGGCGAAGGCGAGCGTCGAGCCGTGGGCGCGGTTGTGGCAAACGCTGCGCTCGTCCTGCGAGAAGGAATGGGCGATGACCTTCCCGCAGTTCGCCGTGAGCCGGTGGATCGGGC
>CAZCPB010000433.1:0-1891 GCA_964500365.1 uncultured Phycisphaeraceae bacterium | reverse complement strand
CGAGCAGCTCGAGCGTGTCGGCGTCGAAGAGCTTCACGCCGCCAGGCTCGTAGTTCGCCACCGCGACGACGCGCCCGTCGCGGGAGATCGCGCCGCCGATCGAGTTCCCGGCCTGCACCACGCGCCCTGCGACTTTCGCCGCCGCGAGGTCCACTTTGGTGAGCCCGCCGTCGCGCCCGAACACGAACACGTGCCGCGCGTCCTGCGAGAAGACGAGCGAGGCGTGCGAGAGGTCGCCGAGGCCCTCGACGCGGGCGAGCGTCGCGCGCCTGGCGTTGTCGACGAGCTGCACGCTGCCGCTCGCGCGCTCGATCACGACGCCGGTCTCCGCGCGCGCGGCGTCGGCGAGCGCGGCGAGCGCGCCGAGCACCGCAAAGGCAGCCACCGCCGCGGTCCGACGGCCGGCGGCTCTAGCGCTCATCCAGGGTCCCCTCCTGGAGCTGCTTGATGATCCACGTGGCCTCGGCCTCGCTCACGAACGTGCGCCACGGGGGCATGGCGGTGCCCGGCCGGCCGTACAGCACGGTGACGACGAGGCTCTCGGCGGGCTTGTCGCGTAGGGCGTCCCGCGTCAATGCGGGCCCGAGACCGCCCTTCAGCGTCATGCCGTGGCACGACCCGCAGTCCTGCCGGACGAGGTGGGTGAGCTCCGCGCGGCGGCCCGCAGCAGGTTCCGCGAGGACGAGCGACGAGGCGGCGAGCAATCCGACGACGCCCGCCGTCAGCCCGCCCACCCTCGTCGCAATCTCCGGCATCGACCCGCCTCTGGTTACGTCGCATCTTCGTCCGGGGGCGTCCGGGCGACTTTGACCCACCTCAAACGCCTCCGGGCAGGGCGTCGGGGCAAAGAGCAAGGGGGCCATCGGCCCCCTTGTTCGCGCCCCTGCGGCGAGCGCCGCGTCACATCTTCAGGACCCAGGCCACGAGCGTATTGATGTCGCCGTCCGGCACGGCGGCGTTCGGCGGCATCGGCACCGCGCCCCAGACGCCGCTGCCGCCTTTCTTCACCTTCTCGGCGAGCTTCGCGGCGGCGTCGGCCTGGCCCTTGTACTTCTTGGCCACATCCTTGTACGCCGGGCCGACCATCTTCTTGTCGACCGCGTGGCAGGCGGTGCAGTTGTGCTTCTTGGCGAGCGCCTCGTCGGCCAGCGCGGCGGGCGTGACGGTCCAGCCCGCGGCGAGCGCCAGGCCGAGTGCGGCGATGCGAAGGTTCATGCGGTGTTCTCCTCTGACTCAGTAGACGTCGTGCTGCGTGTTGTGCACGTTGAACTTGCCGGTCGGGGTGATCAGGCGCTTGTCCTTGATCACCTGCTTCAGCTTCAGCGTCTTGTCGTCGACGATGACGATCGCCGATTCCTGGTCCTTGCCGTTCCACACCGAGAACCAGACCTCGTCACCGGCCTTGTTGAACTCCGGCTGGACGATGCGCCGCGGGCCTTCCTTGATCCCCGACCACTCGACGATCGGGAGGATCGTCGCCGGCTTGTCGAGGTTCTTGATGTCCCACACCGCGATCGTCTGCGCGATCTTCGGGTCGGGATTGAGGGCGGTGTCCGCGTACAGGTGCGTCGACTTCGGATGGGTCTTGACGAAGAGGTTGCCGCCGCCCTGGCCCTTGAGCGTGCGCACCACCTTCCAGGCGTGCTGCTTGTTCTTCTCCGGATCGGTGCCGATCAGCACCACGGTCTCGTCGCCGAGGTGTCCGGTCGCCCACACCGGCCCGTATTTCGGATCCTTGAAGTTCGCGCCGCGCCCGGGATGCGGGATCTTGCCCACATCGACGAGCCCCGCGAGCTTGTTGGTCTTGGTGTCCACCACCGCGATCTTGTTCGACTGGTTGGCAGCGACCAGGAAGTAGCGCTTGGTCGAGTCCCAGCCGCCGTCGTGCAGG
>CAZCPB010000432.1:0-1892 GCA_964500365.1 uncultured Phycisphaeraceae bacterium | reverse complement strand
TGTAAAACGTAGACACGAGCGATCGCGCCCCGTCCCGACCGTATCCCCCGCCCCTGCTACCCTCCCCCCATGCTCTGGTTCGAAATCACCGCACGCGTCGCGCCCGCCGACGCCGATGCCGTCGCCGCGATCATGCGCGACGTCGCGCCCGGCGGCGTCACCGTCGAGGAGCCGGTCGACATCCTCGGCCCCGAGCGCGGCTTCCGCGTGCGCGAAGGCGAGCCCGTCCTCGTCCGCGCCTACCTCCCCAGTAGCGAGCTCGGCGCCGTCCTCACCGAGGACCTCCGCCGCGCCATGCAGGAGTCGTTTCCCTTTGTCGAGCTCATCGCGAAGCCGATCTACGAGCAGGACTGGGCTGTGAGCTGGCGCGAGTTCTTCGGCGTTGTCGACACCGGCGGGCGCCTGATCATCGTCCCCTCCTGGATCGACCACCAGCCCGCCGCGGGCCAGCTCGCCATCCGCCTCGACCCCGGGCAGGCCTTCGGCACCGGTCACCACGAGACCACCCGCCTCTGCCTGGCCGCGCTCGAATCGCACATCCGTCCCGGCAACACGGTGCTCGATGTCGGAACCGGCTCCGGCGTGCTGGCGATCGGCGCCGTCCTCCTCGGCGCCGCCCACGTCGAAGCCATCGACATCGACCCCATCGCCGCCGAGGTAGCTACGGCGAACTGCCGCGACAACGGCGTCCTCGACCGCGTCTCCGTGCGCGCCGGCCGCCTCGAACCCGGCACCACCGGCGCCTACGACGTCACCGTCGCGAACATCAGTACCGACGCGAACATCGGGCTCGCCGGCGTCTTCCCCGGGGTCGTCCGCCCCGGCGGCGCGCTCATCCTCAGCGGCATCCTCGCCGTCGATGTCCCCCGCGTCCGCGCCGCCATCGAACCCGGCGGCTTCGCGCTCGAAGCCCTCCGCTACGAACGCCACTGGTCCCTCCTCGAATTCCGCCGCGCCTAGCCCCGCCCGCTCAGGGCAGCTCGGGCATCCCCCGCCCGTCGAGCTCCTCCGGCGTCGTAATGGCGTCCGAGAGGATGCTGCTCCCGTTCTGCGAGAGCGATATCCCGTAGTGCGTCCGGGTGATGCCGCGGATGATCAGCCGGTACAGCCGCTCCCGGTGCTCCTCCGTGCCGGGCTTGCCCGCGCCGTGCGCCGATACCACGCCGATGCGCTCCTCGGGCCAGGCAGCATCGATGTGCGGCGGCACCGACCGGTCCTGCGAGAACGCGTCGTCGGTGACCCCGATGACCGTGACGCCCGGCTGAGCGAGGTACCCGCGCATCATTCGCGACAGGTCGGAGTGGAATTCGATGCTCCAGGAGTCCTTGCTCGGGTAGTACGACGTCGACGTGCGGACCTCGACGCGGACGGACAGCTCGGCATCGATACGCGCGACCACCGCCTCGAAGTCGGATTGGAACCGCGGATTGTCCCAGTCGTTGTCGGGCACGATGCAGATAATCGGGCCTTCGCCACGGCACGGGACCGGCCCGGACGGCCACGTCGTGCCCATGCTGTCGAGGTCGCTGAACCCGTACATCTCGAAGTAGTTGAGGTAGGAGTTGTCCTCCGTATACGGGTAGTCCAGGTGCAGGATGGCCGTGTACCGGGCCGCGTACTTCGCCACCCGCTCGTACAGCAGCTCGTCCGTGAGCGGCGCCCGGCTGTACGGTTCCACGTTCGCCATCCGGAAGTACGAGAAGACGCCGTGGTTGTTCCCGAACGGCCCGGCACCCATGCGCGCCCCGAACATCCAGAAGTACTGGTCATCCTCCGGGACAATGTCGATCGGCGTGATCGCGATGTACGTGCTCGGGGTGTCGTCCATCACGCCGTACGCCATCCGCACCGAGTTGTAGATGGAGTTCTCGGTCACCTGGGAGGTCTCGGTC
>CAZCPB010000431.1:0-1905 GCA_964500365.1 uncultured Phycisphaeraceae bacterium | reverse complement strand
TGCGGTGCTGTGCCGGGTCGCAGCGTTCGCCTCACACGAGATGGTGATCCCGCCGCGCCTCGGCCCGCCCACCGGGCTGTCGCTGATCGTGGCAATGGCCGGCGCATCGGGCACCGGCAAGTCGAAGGCCGAACGCCTTGCCGCCACGCTGATCCCGGCACCGGCCGAGATGGCACAGATGGACGGGCTGCCCCTGGGCTCGGGGGAGGGCCTCGTCGAGACGATGTTCGAGGTCCGCACCGAGAAGGTCGACGACAAGACCGTCACGGTCAAGGAACAGGTGCGCCACAACGCCTTTGTGTACGCGGACGAGGGCCGGGTGCTCACCGAGCTCGCATCGCGCAGCGGTTCCACGCTCACCTCGACGCTGCGGTCGATCTTCTCGGGGGCCACGATCGGGCAGACCAACGCATCGCGAGAGACACACCGCAACCTGCCCGCCGGGTCCTACGTGTTCGGCGTGCTGCTCGGCATCCAGCCACGCGCAGCGATGGACCTGTTCGGCGAGCTCGAGGTCGCAGCGGGCACCACACAGCGCTTCTTGTGGTCCTGTGCCCAGCACCCTGACATCGGCGCACTGGAGCCCGTGGGCGCTGTGGTGCCCCTAGAGCGCCCCGAGATGGGCACACTGGACAACCCACTCACCTCGATCGGTGGGATCCGTCCAATCGACACTCCCGATGTCGTGTTCGACGAGGTGCGAGCGCGACTGATCGCACGAGGCCGTGGGGACGCACAGGGCAGCGAATTGGACACACACAGGGACCTGTTGCGGCTCAAGGTGATGGGCACCCTGGCGCTACTGGAGGGCCGTCAGGAAGCCACAGAGGACGACTGGCGACTCGCTGGGATGATCATGGACAACTCCGATGAGGTGCGTCGATGGGTCCAGGACAGCATCGCCGCGGTGCTCATGGATGCTCGCCGGGCCGAGGGTCGCAGGGCCGCAGCCAAGCAGGCCCAGGTGGAGGCGGACCAGGAGCGTCGGGCCTTCGATTCCGCGGTGCGCTCGGTGGTGAACCGGGCGAACCGGGACACCTCGGTCGTGGTGTCACGACGCGAGCTGAGTCGTGCCGTGGCCGGCAAGCACCGTGCCCTGGTGGACCTCGAAGAGGTAATCGACAAGGCCGTGTCGACAGGTGGAATCACCCCATCAGGAGACGGATGGAAGGGCACGAAATGACACGCTCACTGTCGGAACTCGGGTGTCGGAATGTCGGACCATGTTCCGACACCCCCCCGCGAAATCCGTCCCGAAAAACCACTCTAAGTGAAAAAAGGGGATTTCGCGGACTCGTGCGTGCACGCGGAGTGGCGAACACTCTCCGCGCGAGAGACACCCGTGTCGGAACGTTCCGACGTTCCGACAGTGGTCGTGGTGTTCCGCCAGTCAGGTCCCGGCCATGACCCGTCTCGACTTGCCCGGCCGGCCGGCCTGGATGGCCCGTGCCGCGTGCGCCGGGATGCACCCCGAGACCTTCCACCCGCACGGAGGCCGCGGACGACCCCTCGACCTCGACGTCATCAACGCCGCGCTAGCCATCTGCGCACGCTGCCCGGTGCGCACCGAATGCCTGGAGCACGCCATCACCCACCGTGAGGATCACGGCATCTGGGGAGGCATGACCGCCCGACAACGACTCCGCATCGCCCGCCGTCAACCCCTGGAGATCCCATGACCCAACCCATCGCCCCCGGCCGTGGCTACGTGCTCGCTACCGCGTTCGCGAAACGGGCGCTCCGCATCGCCCACCACGCGTCACCCGCGATCCGCGCACTTCACGACGCCCAACCCGGAATCCGCTCAACCGGCGACGGACCATCCGGCCGCGGTGGGCACTCAGACCCAACCGGCGACATGGCCTGCAACGACCACCCCGACCCGGCACGAGCCGTCCTGGATGA
>CAZCPB010000430.1:0-1917 GCA_964500365.1 uncultured Phycisphaeraceae bacterium | reverse complement strand
ATGTCGGCACCGAGAATCTCGTTCAGCTTGCTCGCGCTGAGGTGGGAAACCGTACCGGCTCCCCAAGAGCCGTACGAAAGTTTGCCCTTGTTAGCTGCGGCAAACTTGCGCAACTCGGCACCATTAGTCACCTTGGTGTCCGCATTGACCAGAAGCAGGAGCGGCGCATTTGGGCTGCTGCCGGTTCCGTTGACACCGACCTAAGCTTCTTGAGCTTTCTCGAACTGTACGGGACTGAGATAGCCGAGCGTCGAATGCCGGCGCGTCGGGTTGTAGAAGCACTCGATGTAGTCGAACACATCTGAACGGGCCTGCCCTCGTGTGCGGTACACCTTCCTGGCCGTGCGCTCGGTCTTGAGGGAGCTGAAGAAGCTCTCCATGGCCGAGTTGTCCCAGACCTCACCGGCCCGGCTCATGCTGCAAGTGATGCCTTGTTCATCCAGCAGCTTCTGGAAGTGCTCGCTGGTGTATTGGCTGCCCTGGTCCGAGTGATGCAACAAGGCCACCGGCTTGCCTCGCCGCCACACGGCCATCATCAGCGCATCCACCACGAGCTGCGAGGTCATGCTCTCCTGCATCGACCAGCCCACGATGCGCCGCGAGTACAGGTCCAGCACCGCCGCCACGTACAGCCAGCCCTCGGCTGTCCAGATGTAGGTGAAGTCGGCTACCCACTTCTGGTTCGGGCCATCGGCCCGGAACTGGCGGTCCAGCACGTTATCGGCCACCGCGCCGCGCGTGCCCCGGTCCTTGGGCAGTCCACGTCGTCGGGGCCTGGCTCGTAGTGCCTGCTCTCGCATGAGTCGCTCGATGCGGTGCAGACCACAGGCTTGACCTTGCTCCAACACGTCGTGCCACACACGGCGGGCGCCGTAGGTACGGTCGCTGCGCATGAAGCTCTGGCGCAGACCTGCGCGCCCAGCACTTCATCGCTGAGGCTGCGCTGGCTCCTGGGCCGTGTGAGCCACGCGTAGAAGCCACCCCGCGAGACACCGAGCGCCTCGCACATCAGATTGACCGGCCAGGCCCCTCGGTGTTTCGCCACGAAGCCGAACTTCACATCGACTCCTTCGCGAAGTAGGCCGCGGCTTTTTTCAGGATGTCGCGCTCCATCTTGAGCTTGGCAACCTCCTTGCGCAGTCGCGCTATCTCCGCGTCCTGGGCCTTCTGCTTGCCGTTGCCAGGGAACGCCTCCTGGGGCTCCTCTCGCAACTCACGAACCCACTTGCGCAGCACGTTCTCGTGAACGTCCAGGTCCTTGGCTGCCTGGGCCACAGCCACGCCACGCTCGGTGACCAACCTGACCGCCTCGAGCTTGAACTCGCGGCTGAATGTCCTTCTTCTCTCCATGAACCACCTCCGGTTTCATCTTCCACCTTAACAAGGTGTCATCGAAACCGGCAGCAGCCCAGATCGCCGCGTGGTGCGTCATCCTCGAGTTGGATGACCACTACGCGGTCCTGGCACGAGGCGCCGCAGGCCCATATAACAAGGTCTGCGCTCAACTCTGGCATCCGACCAGTGAGTGGTCCGGCTCGTGGTACTTCGGCGGATCGCTGGACCAGGGGGAAGCCGAGGCTCCTTACGCACTCCTTCCGTCGACCGCAGACATGAGGCTGCGGATGAAGCAGTTCCTCGAGCGACCCGAGTTCGATTGGGTCGAATCGTCGCCGACTCGCAAAGCCGGGATCTGGGCACTTGACTTCATTGCATGCAGACACTTTCGAATGCCAGTTCCAGCCTCAGCTTGGTATCGGATCGGCATTGAGCATCCAGTGGACGCCAGTGGCGCGCAGACCTCTGTGGCGAAATGAAGTGAGTGGCCCTTAGAGTGTTCTAGCTACATAACCTTGCAGCACTCGAATTTTGTGGACTGTGTGCAGAGCATGAAAGAATTCGACCGAAAAACGTAGACAT
>CAZCPB010000429.1:0-1919 GCA_964500365.1 uncultured Phycisphaeraceae bacterium | reverse complement strand
GGGTGTCGACGCCCTCGTTCGCGTTCTCGGTCACCGCGTCGCCAGTCTGCGCGACCACGTAGGTGTCGTTGTCGAGCCCCCCGCGCAGCGTGTCCGAGCCGCTGCCGCCGTCGAGCCAGTCCTCCCCGTCGTTGCCGGTCAGCGTGTTGTTGGCGCTGTTCCCAGTGAGCGTGTTGTTCGAGGCGTCGCCGGTCGCGTTGATCGCCGAGGTGCCGGTGAGCGTGAGGTTCTCGACGTTCGCCGCGAGCGTGTAGGTCACGCTCGACTGCACGAGGTCGGTGCCCTCGCCCGCGTTCTCCACCACCGTGTCGCCGGTGTTGTCGACCACATAGGTATCGTCCCCCGCGCCGCCGCGCAGCGCGTCGGACCCGGTGCCGCCCGAGAGCGTGTTGTTCGCGGCGTTGCCGGTGATGGTATTGGCGAGCGTGTTGCCCGTGCCGTTGAGCGCGGCCGTCCCGGTGAGGACCAGGTTCTCGACGTTCGCCGGGAGCGTGAGCGTCACCGAACTGTAGACGGCGTCGGTTCCTTCGCTCGCGTTCTCGGTCGTCACGTCGCTCGTCGAGTCGACCACATAGACGTCGTTGCCGGCGCCTCCGGTCATCGTGTCGTTGCCGGTGCCGCCGTTCAGGAGGTCATGGCCTGCGCCACCCTGCAGCTGGTCGGCGCCGGCATCCCCCTGCAGCCAGTCGTTCGCGCTCGTCCCGACGAGCGTATTTGCGGCGGCATCGCCTGGTAGGAACTCCCACACCGCGGTGCCGTCGGCGAAGCGGATCTCGTCGACGCGGACGTTGTTCGCCGTGGTGCCCCCCGAGAAGTATTCCTGGAGGTTGACCGAATCGCTCGTGCCGGCGATGGTGATGAGGAGACTGTTGGAGTTGCGCTGCCCGATCACGTCGGCCGGGGTCACGCCCGCCTTGAAGAGGAGCACGTCGGTCGTCGTGGCGGCGTCCACCTCCGGTGTCCCGTTCCACCAGTCGTAGTTGCGCAGCGTGTCCTGGCCGTCGCCCCGGCCGAAGAGGTACGTGTCGCTCCCGGTGACCCCGCGCAGCAGGTCATTGCCGGCCCCTCCGTCCAGCACGTCATTGCCGGCATCCCCGCCCAGGTAGTCGGCACCCGCCCCGCCTTCGAGCGCGTCATCGCCGTCCTCCCCGGACAGCGAGTCGTCGCCGTCCCCGCCGCGCAGGGTGTCGGCGCCCGCTCGTCCGTAGAGGTAGTCCGTGCCACCGCCCCCGTCGATCGTGTCGTCGAGATCGGCGAACCCGATCAGGGTCTCGCCGTTGGCCGTGCCGGCGAGCACCAGGCTCCTCACCGTCGCCGCGTCCCAGACGGTGCCGCCGTCGAAGCGGATCTCGTCCACCCGGTAGTTGTGCGCGGTAGTGTCGTTCCAGAAGTAGTTGAGGAGCGTGACCTGGTCGCTCGTCCCGGTGATCGACAGGACGAGGTTGTTGCTGCTGCGGCGCGCCAGGACCTCGGCAGGCAGGACGTCGGGCTTGAAGAGCACCACGTCGGTGGTCGTCGCCGCGTCGGTCTCCGGGGCGCCGTTCCAGTAGTCGTAGTTCGTGATCGTGTCCTGCCCGTCGCCGCGGCCGAAGAGATAGGTGTCGCTGCCGCGGTTCCCGTTTAGGGCGTCGCTCCCCGCACCGCCCTCGAGAAGGTCGTCGCCATCGCCGCCGGAGAGCGATTCGTTGTCCCCGGCGCCGGCGCGCAGCACGTCGTTGCCGACTTCGCCCGAGAGGCTGTCCCGGCCGTCGCCCCCGTCGATCGTGTCGTTGCCGGGGCCGCCGTAGAGGTAGTCATCGCCCGCCTGGCCGGTGATGGTGTCATCGGAGATGAGGCCGTTGATCGAGTCCCCGCCGCTCGTGCCCGCGAAGAGGAGCGCTGCAACGGTCGCCCCGTTCCAGATCGTGCCGTCCTCGAAC
>CAZCPB010000428.1:0-1925 GCA_964500365.1 uncultured Phycisphaeraceae bacterium | reverse complement strand
GCCAGGGCGGCCGCGCGCTCCAGCGCGGCGACCATGCCGTCCCCCATGCGGTCGAGCGTGTAGTGCGCGCCGATGCGCTCGCGCGCGGCCCGCCCGAGCCGCTCCCGCTCGGCGGGGTTGCGCAGAAGGCGCGACAGCTCCTCGGTGTAGCGGCGGACCTCGTCCTCGGGCTCGCTCGAGCGGTCGATGAGCACCCCGCACCCCTCGGTGAGCACCTCTCCCTGGCCGCCCACGCGCGCCCCCACGAAGGCGACGCCCAGGGACATCGCCTCGAAGAGCACCAGCGCGATCCCCTCCCAGAGCGAGGGGAGGAAGAAGATGTCGCTGGCGTTGAGCAGCTCGCGGACGCGCTTCGACGTGGCCTCGCCCAGCAGCCGGACGCGGCGCTCCAGCCCGTGCTGGCGGACGAACTGCGTGAGGTACGGCTTGTCCTCCCCCTCGCCGACGATGACCGCCAGGAAGTCCTCGCCGCGCTCGGCGAGGCGCCGCAGCGTCTCCGCGAGCACCTTCGGCTGCTTCTGGGCCGTGAGGCGCCCGGCGAAGAGGATGAGGCCCGTGGCCGGGCCGACGCCCAGCTCGGCGCGCACGCGCTCGCGTGCCGCGCCGTCGGGCGCGTACACGTCCGGGTCGATGTTGGTCGTGACCACGTCGATCCGGGATTCATCCCCGCCGCGCTGCGTCATCCAGCCCTTGAGGTGGCGGCTGGAGACGACGGTCAGGTCGAGCTGGTCGCCCACGCCGACCGAGTACCGCGGGTAGCCGCCGTTCTTCCAGTACGTCTCCTCCATGTGGATGTAGTCGACGTACGCCGGCCCGGGGCACGCGGCGCGGAGGTACGGCAGCGCGAGGTACCCCAGCTCGCTGTTGCTGATCATCACCGCGTCAGGTCGGCGCGACTCGACGAGGTAGCGGAGGAACCACGGGTGGTCCACCGGCCGCAGGAAGTGGTGCAGCACGAAGACGTCGGGCGTGATCGCGCTGAACTCGGGGAGCCACGTCTGGGCGCCGCGGATCGTCGTGGCGATCGTGATCTCCCAGCCGCGCGACGCCAGCTGGCCCACCATGTCGAGGTTGAACTTGTCGCTGCCGCCCATGCGCAGCCAGGGCGCGATCAGGAGCATGCGGGGCCGCTCCTTGGCCAGGCGCGCCGCCGGCGGCCCGTCGCGCTCGAGCCGCTCGAAGGGCGACGTCCAGCGCGGGGCCGGGTGGGGGAACGGCTTCTCGCCGGAGAACAGCCGGGGCATCCGCTCGCGCAGGCGCGAGAGGAACGCCTTCTGGCGGTCGGCCCCGTCCCAGTCGGCCCAGTGCGCGCCGTGGTCGCTGCGGCGGCGGTACCACGCGAGGTACTCGGCCATCGTCGCGCCCCAGTGCCCCTTGTCCCCGGCGCGCAGGAAGAACTCCCAGTCCTCCATCCCCGCGCGGATCGATTCGTCGTACCCCCCCACCGCCGCGTGCGCGCTGCGCCGCACCATCACCGTGTGCGATCCCACGGGGCACTCGGAGAGGAACATCTTCGAGGTGTGGAACCCGTTGGTCCACAGGTACTGCTGGGCGCCGAACCCCACCTCGTAGGTGTGGCAGAAGGCGTACTCGGGGTGCCGCAGCAGGAACCACCAGCACTTCTCGACGCAGGTGGGCTCGATCAGGTCGTCGGCGTCGAGCTGGTACACGAACTCGGTCCGCGCCGCCGCGAACCCGGCGTTGCGCGCGGCGCCCGGCCCCGCGTTCTCGGGAAGATCGATCACGCGCACGCGCGGGTCGGCCCGGACCTCTTCGAGCACGGCCAGCGAGGCCGGATCGGTCGAACGGTCGTTGACGATCACCCACTCGAAGTCCTGGAGGCTCTGGCCGAAGACGCAGCGGGCCGTCTCGCGGAACCGCTCGCCGGCGTTGTAGAAGGGCGTCAGGATCGTCGCCAGGGGCGG
>CAZCPB010000427.1:0-1928 GCA_964500365.1 uncultured Phycisphaeraceae bacterium | reverse complement strand
CCCGGGCATCGTGTTGGTCTCGCGGGTCACGGGGGCGGCGGGGTCGAGGCCGGGGACCCTTGCCGCGCCGGCGGTGGTGGCGACCCAGGCGCGGGCCTTGGCGAGCAGCGGGCGCGGCTCTTCGGACTCTTCGGGCTGGTATTCCTCGAGTTCGGGGAGGACGACGGGAAGGGCGTCCTCGCCGACGGGGTGGTGGTCGCCGGCGGCGTCGTAGACGATGGGGAAGGGCTCGCCCCAGTAGCGCTGCCGGCTGAAGAGCCAGTCGCGGAGCTTGAAATTGACCTTGCGGCGGCCGATGCCTTCACGCTCGAGCCAGGCGATGATCGTCCTGGTCGCCTCTTCGCGCCCCATGCCGTCGATGCTGACGCCGGGGGCGGCGGAATTGACGGCGACCCCGGGGCCCGCGTAGGCCTCCCCGCGCCGGGCGTAGTACGCGCGGCGCTGGAAGACGTCGCGCATTTCGTCGAACGTTTCGAAGTTCTCGCCGACGATGGCGTCGAGCCACATGGTGGAGACCGAGCCGCGCTTGGCCCCGACCGCTCCCGGGACGGTGGTCCGCGGGCCGGCGTAGTCAACGGGCACGGCGGTGCCGTCCCCGCCGCGCGTCCGGCGCGTGCGGATCATGTGCATCGCCGCGGCGTAGCCGACGGGCTGGGTGCTGTAGGTGGTGGTGTAGCCGAGAAAGTCCGAGAGGATGCTCTGCCAGCGGACCTCGGACCGCTCGTCCACGGTCGCGTTCATGGAGAAGAACGCCATGGCCGACTGGGTGCGCGGATAGACGACATCGCGGATCGGGAGGTCGAACTTCTTCGCGAACTCGTAGTCGCGCTCGTCGTGGGCGGGGACGGCCATGATGGCGCCGTGCCCGTAGCCCATGAGGACGTAGTCGGCGGTCCACACGGGGACCCGCTCGCCGGTGGCGGGATTGACGGCGTGAATGCCCGTGAAGACGCCGGTTTTCTCCCTGCTTTCCTGGCGCTCGACGTCGGACCGGTTGCGGGCGGCGGCGCAGTAGTCGGCGACGGCGCGCGCGGCAGTCGGGTCCACGCGCGCGGCGCCGGAGATCACGGCGTCGCAAAGCGGGTGCTCCGGGGCGACGACCATGTACGTGGCGCCGAAGACAGTGTCGGGGCGGGTGGTGTAGACGGTGAGCGGAGGGAGGGCGGTGGATCCGGGGCTGGAGATCTCGAAGCGGATCTCGGCGCCCTCGCTGCGGCCGATCCACTCCTGCTGCATGGTGCGGGTGGAGGCGGGCCAGTCCATGCCGTCGAGGTCGCGGAGGAGGCGGTCCGCGTAGGCCGTGATCCGGAAGAGCCACTGGCGGAGGGGCTTGCGGAAGACGGGGAACCCGCCGCGCTCACTCCGGCCGTCGATCACTTCCTCGTTGGCCAGGGCGGTGCCGAGCTTGGGGCACCAGTTGACGACCTGCTCACCGACGTAGGCGAGGCGCTGGGCGTCGATGACGCGCCGTTTCTCCCGCTCGTCGAGGGCGGACCAGGGGCGGGCGGCCTCGCGATCGCGGAGCAGGGCGGGCGTGGCGGGCGTGCGCATCGGGACGACGCGGTGTGCGTCGCCGACGGCGTACTCGCCCGACTCGAGCGCCTTGACGAGCTCGCCGATCGGGCGGGCCTTGTCGAGCGCCGCGTCGTACCACGCGTTGTAGATCTGGAGAAAGATCCACTGCGTCCAGCGGTAGTAGCCCTCATCGATCGTGGCGAACTCGCGCGACCAGTCGTAGCTGAAGCCGAATCGTTTGAGCTGACGCCGGAACGTGTCGATGGCGCGCCGGGTGGTGACGGCCGGGTGCACGCCGGTCTGGATCGCGTACTGCTCGGCGGGGAGGCCGAAGGCGTCCCACCCCATCGGGTGCAGGACGTTGAAGCCCTTCATGCGCTTGTAGCGGCTGACGATGTCGGTGGCGGTGTAGC
>CAZCPB010000426.1:0-1934 GCA_964500365.1 uncultured Phycisphaeraceae bacterium | reverse complement strand
GGGCTTACGCGGCGACGTTCGCCGCGGACGACTCGTTTCTGCTCGACGCCGGTGCGGGCACGGGTTCCTTCTCCGGTCATGGCAGCGCGACCATCGACTTCACGCTCGGCGGGGGGACGAACTTCCACTCGGTTCTCACGCGGGCGCCCTGCACGGACGCCGACTTCCCGGTCTTTCTCACGCAGACCGTTGCGGGGGATTCGTCGCTGGCGGGCGCGTGGAACGCCGTCGTGCAGGGCGTGGACCCCGCGACGGGCTCGGTCCAATCGACGGCGTCATCGACGTTCGAAGTCACGGTGGTCGGCACGACCGTCCGCTTCACCGCCCCCGACGGCAAGTTCTACCAGGGTGCGTGGCTGAGCCCGACACAGGCCGGCTTCCGCGTCATCGACCGCACGCCGGCCGACCCGAAGTACCGCACGTTCCCGGGCTCCTCGACGAGCGTAAACCAGAACCTGGTCGGCGAGCTGAAGGTGGACGGGCCGGACGCCATGACGCTGACGCTGTTCTTCGAGACGCGCAGGCCCTTCGCGCAGCAGACGCAGTCGATGCAGCGGATCGAGCTGACGCGGGCCCCGGCGCCGGGCGCGACCTCCGCCGCGCTCGGCGCGGGGCTGCTCGCGCTGCGACGGAGGCGGCGCGAGGCACGAGATTCCTGAGGCGATGTCCCGGACGCAACGTCATAACACACCGAGGTGCCGCATGCGCAGCCTGACCGCCGCAGCCTGTCTTTCCCTGGGGGCGCTCCACGCGGGCGCGGATATCTTCGAGTCGTTCGAGTCTTCGACGCCCGGCCAGCTCCCCGGGGTTCCATGGAGCGACATCTCGACCGCGATCGACCGTCCCACGGTTCCAACGCCGACGGGCGCGGTCATCGAGACGACGGGCCCGTCGGGAGCTTTGACCCGGGCCTTC
Source organism: uncultured Phycisphaeraceae bacterium (assembly GCA_964500365.1). GTDB lineage: Bacteria > Planctomycetota > Phycisphaerae > Phycisphaerales > UBA1924 > CAZCPB01. The sequence continues at coordinate 1,019 of CAZCPB010000426.1, read as the reverse complement.
CAGATCTCGGTGGCTCGGGGCACCAGCCAGGGGATCATCGCCGACATCACGCCGATCCCCATCCACCACGTCGCCGCGGACATCCGCATCGACCGTCACCCCTCCCCCGCCCACTACGGCGATTGGAACGCCTCGCTCGGGTTCATCCAGGACCGACCCGTCGCGACCGACATCAACCAGAACCCGCAGGCGGTGGTGTACGCGTACCTGGAGCGCTGGTACTTCTTCGGCGCGACGAATTTCTCGAGTAACTTCGTCAACATCGAGCTCGGACCGGCGCCGGTGGTCACGGGCGAGTGGTACCACGTGGAACTCGCCGCCGACACGACCGTCGGCTCGTTCACGATCGATATCTGGGACCAGTCCGGCGCCGTGCAGGTCGCGCGCACCGTGAGCGTTCCCAACTGGAAGACGTCGCTGGGCGCGTACAACCGGCTCGCGGCGTTCGACGGCGACTACTCGGGCAAGTCCGCGCAGAGCGGGCAGTTCACGATCGACGACATCGTGTACACGCCCTCGCCGGGCGCCCCGCTCGCGCTGAGCGCCGTCGCGATGCCGGGCCTCACGCGCCGGCGGCGCGCATCCGGGCGGGTCACGACGGAATCCTGACGAACAGCGCCAGCTCACCGAAGTCGGCAAAGCCGAGCCGAAGATAGATCGGGTGCCCCGCCTCGGACGACTGAAGCACTCCGACCGCGTAGCCCCGCGAGCGCGCGACCCGCAGCGCCTCGGCCGTCATGTGCGCGCCCAGGCCCTTCCCTCGCTCGCGCGCCAGCGTCGCGACCCCGTAGATCCCCGCCACGCCGTCCTTCAAATAGACGAGCGACGTGCTCACGATCCTGCCTTCCCTGGTCGCCGCGAAGTAATGAACGGGGGACCTCGCCGGATCGTCATCGAGCGCCGCCGCGAATAACGCCCCGACCGGCCCGGGCAGTTCGTACCCCTCGGCGAACGCCTCGCCCCACGCCGCGCGATGCTCGCGCGTGACGCGGACAAACTCGTACCCGGGCGGGAGCGAG
>CAZCPB010000425.1:0-1954 GCA_964500365.1 uncultured Phycisphaeraceae bacterium | reverse complement strand
GATGCTGCCTTTTGACAGTCCGTCGCTCTACCAGCTGAGCTATCGGGGATCGGACCTCGTATCGCGCCGCCCAGCGGATACCCTTGAGTTGCGAGTTTCCGGGTGAAGCTAAGCGCAATTTCGCCTCCCGTACGAGTGGGAGGTCGGCGATCGGAATTATATAGGTCTTGTCGTTGTCGGGGCAAAAAACCCCGAAAGCATCGATCTGGCCCTGGTAGCTCTGTCGCTTGCCGCCGCGATGGTACTGCGACGATGCCACGGCGAAGACTACGGCTCCGCGGTTGATCCTGCCCGTTTTGCACTGGATCCTCGTAAACCGGCCGTTCTCCTCCACCACGAGGTCGTACCGGCAGTTGTCGCCGAACGGCATGAGCACACGCTTGCCTTGCCTGAGCAGGGCCGCGAGAACTTGGGCTTGAGCGACGTCACCTATCGCTTTGCCATTGGCGAGACGCGCGAGGACGGCGCCCATGGCGACAGCGGGAGGTCAGCGCAGCACCCGCGCAATGGCGTCCGCCGCGTAGCCGACGTTCCTCGAATTCAGCGCCGCGACGCAGATGCGGCCGGTCTCGATCGCATAGACCGAGTACTCCTCGCGCAAACGCACCACCTGGGCCTTGCTCAGGCCCGAGTAGGAGAACATGCCGCGTTGACGCAGCACGAAACCGAAGTCGGACCCGGGCACGCGCGCATGGATGCCGTCCACGAGGGCCTTGCGCATGATCTTGATCCGGTCGCGCATCTCGCCGAGCTCGCGTTCCCAAAGGGCCCGCAGGTCCGGCGTGGTCAGCGTCATCGCCACGATCTTGCCCCCGTGGGTGGGCGGGGTCGAGTAGTTCGTGCGCACCACGCGCTTCAGCTGGCTCAGGACCCGCGCCGCCTCGTCCGCGCTCGCCGTGGCCACGCTCAGCGCCCCGACGCGTTCGCCGTAGAGGGAGAACGACTTGGAGAACGAGCTCGCCACGAACACCGGACTGCACGCCGCGGCGAAGCGGCGCACCGCCGCGCCGTCCTCCACGATGCCTTCCGCGAAGCCCTGATACGCGATGTCGAGGAAGGGTACGAGCCCGCGCGCCTTCACGATCTCGATGACCTTCGTCCACTGGTCCGGCGTCAAGTCGTAGCCGGTCGGGTTGTGGCAGCACGCATGCAGGACGACGATCGAGCCGGCCGGGAGCTTCTCGAGCGCCGTCGCCATCGCCGGGAAAGCGACCCCGTGGCTGGCGGTGTCGTAGTAGGGGTAGGTGTCGACCTTGAACCCGGCGCCCTCGAACAGCGCACGATGGTTCTCCCAGCTCGGATCGCTGATCCAGACCCCCGCACCCGGGTTGAGCCGGCGCAGGAAGTCGGTGCCGATCTTGAGCCCTCCGGTGCCGCCGAGGGCCTGCACCGTCACGCCACGCTTTTCCGTCACGACGGCCGAATCGGCGCCGAACACGAGGCCCTGCACGGCGGCGTCGTAGGCCGCCAGGCCGTCGATCGGCAGGTAGTTCCAGGGCGCGGGGTTTTCCAGGATCGCGCGGTCCGCGCGGCGCACGCATTCCAGCAGCGGCACCTTCCCGGCGTCGTCGGTGTAGACACCGATCCCGAGGTTGACCTTCTTCGGGCTCGGATCGGCGTTGTAGAGCTCGCTGATGCCGAGGATCGGGTCGCGCGGCGCCATCTCGACGCCGGCCAGGAGGGATGCGCTCATCGCGGAAAGGACGCACGGGGGTGGAGGACGCCCGCATTCTAGCGTCGTCCATGGATGCCGCGCGACCCGCTGTGAGAAAATCGCGCCTTGCCGCAGTCCCGAATGCCGCGCCTCGCCCGTCCCGTCCCAGCCGCCGCGCCCGCGGAAGTCCTCACCTTTCCCGGGGGCGCGTTCCGCCTCCACCAGCCGTTCGCGCCCTCGGGCGACCAGCCCGAGGCGATCGACCGCCTGGTCGAGGGCCTGAACGACGGGCTCGCCTAC
>CAZCPB010000424.1:0-1977 GCA_964500365.1 uncultured Phycisphaeraceae bacterium | reverse complement strand
TCGCGTCATGGGCGGCCAGCGCCTCGAACTTGTTCGGCGCGCTGACGAAGGGATGGCCGGTCAGCTCGGCGATCTTCGCCGCCACCAGCGTGGCGTACCCCGGCGGGGCGTTCAAGCCCGTGCCGACCGCAGTGCCGCCGAGGGCGAGCTCGCGCACCATCTCGAGCGCGTTGTCGATTGCCCGGATGCCGTTGTCGAGCTGCTGCACGTAGCCGCTGAACTCCTGGCCGAGAGTGAGCGGCGTCGCGTCCATGAAGTGCGTACGCCCGGTCTTCACGATCTTCTCGAAGGCGTGCGACTTCTCGGCGAGCGTGGCGCGCAGCCGCTGTACGCCCGGCAGCGTCGTCTCGACCACAAGCGCGTACGCCGCGACGTGCATCGCGGTCGGGAAAGTGTCGTTGCTCGACTGGCTCTTGTTGACGTCGTCGTTCGGGTCGAGCGTGCGCTTCCCGTCGCCGAGTTTTCCGCCCGCCAGGACGTGGGCGCGGTTGGCGACCACCTCGTTCACGTTCATGTTGCTCTGGGTGCCGCTGCCAGTCTGCCAGATCACGAGCGGGAACTCGCCGTCGAGCCGGCCGGCGAGGATCTCGTCGCAGACGCGCGCGATCAGCTCGGCCTTTGCGCGCGCGAGCGCGCCGAGCTCGACGTTGGCGAGCGCCGCCGCCTTCTTCAGGTAGGCGAAGGCGTGGATGATCTCGCGCGGCATGCTCGCCGGCGGCCCGATGCGGAAGTTCTGCCGCGAGCGCTCGGTCTGGGCGCCCCAGTACCGGTCGGCGGGCACCTGCACCTCGCCCATCGTGTCGGTCTCGATCCGGAAGGTCATGGCTCGCCTCCTCGCGCGGCGGGGATCGCCGACGATCGTAGCAGACGGTGGCCGAGAGCCCGCTCCAGCGGGCCACGCAGCCGGCCTGGCGTGCGTGCACCGCGGAATCCGTTAGTCGCGGCGGACGGTCGTGTCGATCAAATTTACAGTCCTTGAATCATCACCGCCCCGAAGCCTCACCGCTCGGCGTTAACGCACTGAAAAGAAACACGAACGACTGACTTGGCGCGCATCTTGCTGCGCACCGTCCGCTCGACGACAAGGTTGCGCGTGATCGTCCAACCACCCGCGGGAGCATCAGAATGACGCTGAAGCGACTCGTATTTGCCGTGGCATCGGTGGTCACCGTGGCGGGAAGCTTCCCCGCTGCAGCGCTCACTGTCGATCCCTTTTACGCCGGAACCTACACGGCCACGAGCGTTGGTTCGGTCCCCGGCCTGCCTGCGAATGCTGGCGGGCTGACGTTCTTGGACAACAGCACGATCATCATCGGCGGCAGTGCGAACGGCGCGTCTGGTCTGATCTACCAGATTGGTGTGGTGCGCGATGCGAGCAACCACATCACTGGCTTCACGGGCAGCGCCGCGGCCTTCCGCGGCGGAACAATCGGGGAGTACAACGACGGTGGCGTGGTATTTGGGCCGGCCGGGGTTCTCTTCACGTCCCGCTGGCCGGTCAACGGGCTGGGGCAGACGAAACCGGGTAGCACGGACGAAGACAAGATCATCGACCTCAGCGGTGTCACCGCGGTGTCGAACTCGGCGATCAACTTCGTGCCTGCCGGTTTTGCCGGCGCGGGGAGCGTGAAGCTCGTCTCCTATGGGGGTGGGCAGTGGTACGACGCGGCGCTGTCTCCCGACGGCTCCGGGACTTTCGATCTGACTGGGGTCACCCAGATCGACCTTGATTCTGTCGCCGCCGGTATGCAGAACGTACCGGGAGGCCCGGAGGGTTTTGTCTATATCGCCGCGGGAAATCCGCTGTTCTCGGCCAACGCAATGTTGATTGCGGAGTACGGCGCCGGCGAGATCGGCGCCTACGACCTCGACGCCGATGGAAATCCGCTCGTCAATACGCGGCGTGATTTCATCACCGGGCTCTCCGGAGCGGAAGGCGCGGCCATCGACCCGCTTACCGGGGATTTCCTCTTCTCG
>CAZCPB010000423.1:0-1986 GCA_964500365.1 uncultured Phycisphaeraceae bacterium | reverse complement strand
ATTCGTTACTGCAGCCTCCCGTAGGAGTCCGGGCAGTGTCTCAGTCCCGATGCGGCGGGCCGTGCTCTCACACCCGCTACCCGTCTTCGGCTTGGTGGGCCATTACCCCGCCAACTACCTGATAGGACGATCGCTGCTCCCGAGGCGAAAAATCTTTCCTCTTTCGAGCACATGGGGTATTACCGTCAGTTTCCCAACGCTATCCCCCACCTCGGGGTACATTCGATCGTATTACTGACCCTTTCGCCACTTTCCCTTGCGGGAACGTTCGACTTGCATGTTTTAGCCATGCCGCCAGCGTTCAATCTGAGCCATGATCAAACTCTTCAATTGATGTCTTGACGAGCGCCCGCCTCGCGGCGGAGCGCCCAGGATTCAAGAGAAGGTTGACCAAGTTCCCCGCCTTCCGAAGGGTATCCGGAATGCGGGGCGGTCTTCGCGTCACCCGCCGATTGCTCGGCGGCTGCCGCGCCCCCGGCGGCTAGGCCGGGGGTAAGGCTGATATTCTTGATCGAGGTTTGCACCTGCTGTCCGACACGAGAATATCAGCGGCCGAGGGCTGTGAACCCCCCGGCAACCGGTGTGGATCGGTTCGAGCGTGGACCCGGTCAGGCCCGTCGGCGTGCCGCCGATGCTCGAACCGCACTTTCTCGTGCGGATCCCGACTGTTCACTTTTCAAAGAGGATGCGACCCCGGCCCGCGTCACCGGTCGGTGACCCGGTCCAAAGGCAGGGGAGAGTGTAACCCTCGACCCGGGGGGGTCAAGCCGCCGGGGCTGGAAAATTCCAGACTGGCTCTGCGCATCTTTCGCGCGCTCCCTCGCTCACGGCTGTGCGTGGTCTCGGGCACGACCCGCGCACAACACCCACAGCTGGGGAGCCTCTTCAGAACTCCGCGAGATACCGTTCAAAACCCGAGTACTTGCACGCAGTGCCCGGCAAGCCGCGGTCATCGTGGCACCCGTGGTCACGACGTCATCCAGAACGATCACGGTGCGACCCGACAACCGCGGCGCGACCCAGGTTGGCCGCATCGACCCCGCCGCGTTCGCTCGCCTCGCGCTCCGCGGAACGTCCAGCTGTGAAGGCCGGTGACGTCGTCGCAGCGCCCGGACCACGGGAATCCCGGTTTCGCGGCTGACGGACCGCGCCAAGACCAGCGTGTGATCAACTCCGCGGGCCAGGCGCCGCCTGAGTGTCATCGGCACCGGAACCAGCGCCGCCCCGGAGGGATCGCGGCCCGCCGCGCGAAGCCGCTCGAGGAGCGCATGGCCCATCGCTCGCCCGAGTTCTGTCCCGGCGCGTCACCACGCGGTGTACTTGAGGTCCTGCACCGCATCACGGAGAATGCCGCGGTATTCGCCGACCCGGACGAACCGATCCCAGGCGAGTCGCTTGGCGCGGCAGGCGGGGCACTGCGGCCCTCCGGGCGCGTCCATGCCATCCGCCTCGTGGGGCCCGACCGTTTCTCCGCAGCGGCCGCAGTACGCATCGGCTCCATCGGGCGCCCACCCCTCGTCTCGTGCCCGGGCCGCGAACGAACGGCGCACCACGCCGAACCACGCGATCTCGATGTCGCCGACCAGTTCGACCAAACTCCTCACTCGGTGGTGCCCGAGTAGCGCTCCCGCGGGCTGATCGATGGGGCGATCCTCAGGGCGGTGCTCCTTTCGTGGCGTGGTCCGCGGCATGCCCGCGGGCGGTGCCGATCGCGGCGGCCACACAAACCTTGTCGCGGTCCCGGTGCTCCCCTCCTGGCCGGACCGTTCGATACTTGCCGCTGGAGCCCGTTCGTGCACGCGACACCTCTCCCGGCCGTTTAAACCGCGGCACGTTCCGCAACGCGGTGCCCCCCTAGAGCTGCAGGGGCCGTGGGGGGCGTGGCGGCCGTGCGCTTCGGGTGCCTGAGCAGGGTGGCGATCAGAGCCGTCCAGCCGGTCTGGTGCGTCGCCCCCAGACCCTTTCCCGTGTCGCCGTGAAAGTATT
>CAZCPB010000422.1:0-1998 GCA_964500365.1 uncultured Phycisphaeraceae bacterium | reverse complement strand
CGCCGCTGGAAGAAGTCCTCGTCGAGCACCGCGATCGCCTCGCGCAGCTCGCGGTTCTGGCCCTCGGCCCGCGCCGACTCGATCTTCTGCCGGAACTCCTCCGCGTCCGCGCGGTACCCGAAGCGGTCGGCCAGCTCCTTCACCAGCACCATCGCCGCCTCCCAGTCGCCCCGCGCCACGTCCTCCTCGATCGCCGCCCGCAGCAGCTCACGCTCGCGCCGACGGTTGATCACCCGCCGCGCATCGTCCGACAGCGACGCCTGCCCCGACAGCCGCTCGATCGACTCCGACAGCTCCTCGATCCGCGCCGACGTCTCGTTCGACATCGCCAGGATCACCGCCCGCCGGATCAGGAAGAACACCAGCACCAGCGCCCACACGATCACCAGCCCCACGACCCCCAGCGCCGCCACCACCGACATCGGCTCAGACGACGTCCCGTTCACGACCAGCCACAGGGCCAGCGCGGCAGGGAACACAAAGCTCGCCCACCACATCCACGCCTTGCCCGTCTCCGACTCCACCCTGCGCCGCCCGGTTCCTTCCGCCGCCATGGCATCATCTCCCATGGGCGCTTATCCCCGAACGCCCTGGCCGATTCACCCACGCCCGTCACCCGCTCCCCGGCGTCGGCTCCCCGCAGTCCCTCGTCATCGGCACCAGGCACAAGAACCGCAGCCCCGCCGCCCCGCTCCCGTTGGACGCACCGGCCTTGAACTGGTGCTCGTGATTCGCGGGCACATAGATCACGTCCCCCGCCTTCACCGCCCGCTCCTCCCCCCCGAGAAGGACCGTCCCGCTCCCCTCGACGATGAACACCTCGTGCTCGTAGTCGTGCGCGTGCCGCGGCGTGAAGCCCCCGGCCGCCACGCGGAACTGCCGCAGCGCGAAGTTGGGCGCCCCGTCCTGACGCCCGACCATCACCGCCATCTCCGCGCCCTGCACGCCGGGCATCTCGACCGGCTTCATCGCCATCTCGTTGATGTTCCTGATGATCATCGCCGTTGCCTCCCTGCGATCCCGCCCGATCAGACACTATCGAACAGATCCCTCAATTGTATTGAGCCGCGCGGTCCCCCGGGAAATACATTCGCACCGCGCCCGGGGCCGGTCCGCGCGGCTCACTAGAATCGCCCCGATGACCGGCACTCCCACGCCCGATTCGCCCGCCGGCGCTCCGCCGCGAACGTTGCCAGCGCGCGCCATCGTCCACTCCGCCACCCTCGGCCCCGTCGCCACCAACTGCTACCTCGTCCGCGTCGAGGGCGCCCCCGGCTGCTGGATCGTCGATGCCGGCTACGAGCCCGACGAGCTGATCGACCTCGTCCGCGAGCACCGCCTCACGCCCCGCGCGATCATCCTCACCCACGCCCACGGCGACCACATCGCCGGCCTCCGCGACCTTCTGCGCGCCTTCCCCGGCACGCCCGTCTGGATCCACCGCGCCGAGCGCGAGTGGCTCCTGGACCCCGAGCTCAACCTCAGCCTCATGATCGGGATGCCCGTCACCGCCCCGCCCGCCGACCGCCTCCTCGACGGCGGCGAGGAACTCGACCTCGAAGGCACCCGCTGGCGCGTCCTCCACACGCCCGGCCACTCCCCCGGCGGCATCACGATCTACAACCCGGATTCAAACGTCGCCCTCGTCGGCGACACGCTCTTCAACCGCTCCGTCGGGCGCGTCGATTTCCCCGGCTGCGATCCCCAGGCCCTCGTCCGCTCGATCCGCACGCAGCTCTACACCCTCCCGCCGCGCACCAGAGTCCTCCCCGGCCACGGACCCGAGACCACGATCGGCGAGGAAATGGCGGGTAACCCGTTCGTGCCGGCATGAGGAAAAACGCAAAGCGCAAAACGCAAAGCGCAAATCAGGCGAGGACAAACCAGAGCGCATGGCGGCAACCGCAAACCGCAAAGAGGAGCAAGCGATGGCTCGTCTGCGTGAGGACTTCCTGGAACGCGTGGAGTCGTTCGGCGATCGAATGCTGGAACTCGTTG
>CAZCPB010000421.1:0-2006 GCA_964500365.1 uncultured Phycisphaeraceae bacterium | reverse complement strand
AACAACACACCCCCCTCTTTACTACCTGTTGCGCCCACCCCCCCCGCGCCGGCGCGGGCGCGACGGGCGCGCAACAGGTTCGGCGTAACGGGCGTGCGGCGTGCGGATCGCACACCATCGTCGCACCGATTCGGACATGCAGTTGGCGTGCCAGGCAGCGCCTACCCGAAGCCTCACAGCCGGAGTCCGAACGGGGGAGGGGAGGGGGTCAATAGGTACTTCCCCGCCGGAATCGAAAGCCAACGCCCGCGGGAACAGCCGCGCTTGGAGACAGAGTTTGTTTGCGCGTCCGAGCGCCGACGGTCGCGTGGCGGGGATTGGTACGCCCCGCCGTGAGGACGCGACGTGGGCGATCGTGGGCCAACCCGTGGCCAGCGGGCGGGTGGGAAAGCCGCGCTGTGCGGCCCGCTTTCCCGCGCCGCCCACATGTTTGGCCGACTTGCCCACATGTCGCAGAATCATCAAGAAATGCAGGCCGATCGCCTTGCCTGTTCCCCATCAGCCGGCCAATGTGTGTCATACGCGAGCGGGAACAACACACCCCCCGCACGCGACGGAGACCACGAACATGAACGCGACCACGAAGACCACGCTCGACCTCGCCAAGACCCTCGCCAAGAGCGGGTTCCACATCCCCGCGATCGAGATCCACACGCCCGACGGCCGCACCTGGAACATCGCGACGGTCCCCGCCGGACGCGGCCGCCACCTCGACGGCCACTGGGGACCGCGCCCCGGAGCGCTGGGCGGCTTCCGCCTCTTCGAGATCGACCGCGATACCGACGCACCCAACGAGCACGACGCGATCGACGGCGACATCTGGGCCGCCGATGAGTTGGTCGACTACCTCCGGGCGGTTGGCCAGCCGAAAGACACAACGAGTTGGGACCGCAAGAACGACAACCACCCGACGACCTGAAGCCCGCGAAATGCGGGCTTCGCTGTTTACCAGAGACCACCAACCCAAAGGAGCACGACCATGACGAAGCGCACACCCAAGACCACCAAGCCCGAACCCACCGCCGCCGAGACCTACGCCGCACGCCGCAACGACATCGCCCGCCTGATGGATGTGCTGCAGATGGAACTCGACAAGCACGCCGAGGGCGCGAAGGCCGACCCTCGCAACTGGGGCTTCGCGGGAAGCCTCGGGAAGGTCCGCAGCGACCTGATCGACCTGGTCGGGTTCCTCAGCAACATGGACCCCGAGCACGTCGAGGCCTTTCTGAACGACGCCGAGTGACCAGAACCACCAACCGCAAGGAGCAACGCCATGAACATCAGAACGATCGTGATCGAAGGCATCGAGAAGGACGTGAAGATCAGCCGCACCGAGCGCGGCGCGGAAGTGACCATCGAGCAGAACACGCGCCACGCGGGCAGGCAGGACATCTGCATCGCGCACATCGCCCGCGACGAGGACCGAGAGAGCCGCTACGCCAAGGCCGCCGAGGTCGCCAAGGTGGTCTACGGGACCGACCGCCGGGGCCGAGCCGCCGCCACCAACTCGATGGTCCACGACGTGATGAACGAGATGGAGCGCGTCGCGGGCTGCTGACTGGCCCCACGCGGCGTCGCGGGGAACCGCGATGGCCACGTTTCCCCGCCGCAATGTGCGGCGGGGGTTCCAACCCCCAGTTCGGAGATGACCATGAGCACGAAGACGAAGAAGCCCGCCAAGCCCCGCACCCCCCGCACCCCGAAGATGTCCAAGAGCGCTGCCCGCGCGGAGGCAAGCGTCAAGACAGACCGCCTCCGCAAGGCGGCCCTCGCCGAGATCAACGACCGGTTGGCGGGCGGGAAGCAGGACCACGAGGTCCCCAGCGAAAAGGAGGTCGCCAACAACGCGAACCCTGACGCGGCTACCAAGGGCAAGAAGGTCAAGGGCGAGAAGGCCCCCAAGACGCCGAGGGCCCCGAAGCCCGCAAAGGAGCCCAAGCCCAAGCGCGTCAGCGCCCTCGACGCGGCGGCGCAGGTGCTCGCCGCGAGCGAGGTACCGATGCGGG
>CAZCPB010000420.1:0-2008 GCA_964500365.1 uncultured Phycisphaeraceae bacterium | reverse complement strand
CAGCGGCATGAGTTCGGGAGCCTCGTCTGGCGCATCCTCCGGAGGCTCATCCGGCGGCGGGTCTTCAGGTGGCGGCTCCTCCGGCGGGGGAGGTTCGAGCGGGGGTGGCTCCGGCCCAGGCGGGTCCGGTCCCGGCGGCTCGGGTCCGGGCGGGAGCGGACCCGGCAGCAACTGCCTCCTCTTCGGCACCCTCGTGCGGCTCGAGGACGGCCGCCTCACGCCCATCGAAAACCTCAAGCCCGGCGATCTCGTCGCATCCATCCAGGTGCCCGGCCTCGAGGTCGATGTCCCGTACCGCGCCCAGTACAACTGGCTCTCGCACCACGGCCTGCACGGCGCGACGCCCGTCGCAGCGCGCGTCGCCAGCATCCGTGTCGGCGAGCACCACGGCTTCGTGGTCATCAACCGCCGGGTGAAGGCAACGCCCGAGCACCCGTTCATGATCCGCCGCGGCGACGAGTGGGGCTTCGCATCCGCCGAGTTGGTCCAGCCCGGTGACTTCCTGATTGATGAGCGGATGGAAGAGGAGGAGGTCGTATCGGTCCTGCGGGTCGATGCGCCAACGCGCACTGTGGCCATCCACGTCGCCGGCACCAACACGCTTCTGGCCGAGGGCGTGTGGGTCCACAACGACATGCCCGCGACCGCCCAGAGTTCCGGCTCAGGCAGCGCGTCGTCCGGGTCAGGTTCCGGCTCCGGGAGTGGGTCCGGCTCTGGCTCTGGATCTGGGTCTATGTCCGGTTTGAGCAGCGGCTCGTCCAGCGGCAGCGGATCGTCGTCCGGGAGCAAGTCGAGCGGGTCGTCGTCATTCTCCAGCTCAGGCTCCGGATCGTCCTCGGGCTCCTCATCCGGGAGCGGCTCGGGAAGCATGAGCGGGTTAAGCTCGAGCGGTGGGGGGACGGGAACTTTTTCGATCTGATTCTTCGTGCTCCTCACGCCTTTCGCAGGCGTAGGGCGTTGAAGACCACCGAGACGGAACTCAGGCTCATCGCCAACGCGGCAAAGAGGGGGGAGAGCAGCACACCGAACGGCGGGTACAAGATGCCCGCTGCGATCGGCACGCCGAGGGCGTTGTAGATCAGGGCGAAGACCAGGTTCTGCTTCATGTTGGCGACGGTGGCCTGGGAGAGCTGGCGTGCCCGGGCGATACCGCGCAGGTCGCCCTTGACGAGTGTGACGTGCCCGCTGTTCATCGCCACGTCAGTGCCGGTTCCCATTGCGATGCCCACGTTGGCTCTGGCCAGCGCGGGGGCGTCGTTGATCCCGTCCCCCGCCATCGCAACCCGCCGTCCCTGAGCCTGAATCGAGGCGACGAGGTCCACCTTGTCTTGCGGGCGGACTTCGCCGTGGACTTCGTCAATCCCGAGTTGTTTGGCGACGGCCTGCGCCGTTGTGAGTCCATCGCCGGTCGCCATGACAATTCTGATCCCGGCACCGTGAAGCTGCCCGATCGCCTCGGGCGTCGAGTCCTTCACGGGATCGGCCGCGGCCACAAGCCCCGCCGCGCGCCCATCCACGGCCACAAAGACCACCGACGCCCCTTCGGCCCGCCGCCCCTCGGCGTCCGCCCGTAGCGTCTCGACATCCACGCCCAGTTCCTGCATGAGCGCGGTGTTCCCCAGGGCTATGCGCTTGCCATCCACTCGTCCGCGGACGCCGATCCCGGTCCCCGACTCGAACTCCTCGGGTGTGCTGAGATTGAGCCCTTGCCGGCGGGCCTCGGCGACAAAGGACTCGGCGAGCGGGTGCTCGCTGCCCTGGTCGAGGCTGGCGGTCAGCCGCAGCACCTCCTTCTCCGTGAAGCCGGGGGCGGCGACGACGCTGTGGAAGGCGGGCCTGCCGACGGTAAGCGTGCCGGTCTTGTCCACGATGAGCGTGTCGATGGTCCGCAGGGCCTCGATCGCCTCGGCATCGCGGAACAAGATGCCCGAGGTGGCGCCCCGCCCCGTCGCAACCATGATCGACATCGGCGTGGCGAGTCCCAGCGCGCAGGGGCAGGCGATGATGA
>CAZCPB010000419.1:0-2021 GCA_964500365.1 uncultured Phycisphaeraceae bacterium | reverse complement strand
GCGCCGGATATAGCCGAGGAGGAAGTCGATGTTCAGGCTGCGCTCGTGGGCCTCGTCGATGATCAGGGTGTCGTAGGTTTCGAGGAGGCGGTCGCCCTGCGTCTCGGCGAGCAGGATGCCGTCGGTCATCAGCTTGATGTAGGTGTCGGGGCCGGTCTGGTCTCCGAAACGGACTTTGAAGCCGACCTCGCGCCCGAGGGGAGTGCCGAGCTCCTCGGCGATGCGGGCGGCGACGCTGCGTGCGGCGATGCGGCGGGGCTGGGTGTGACCGATCATGCCCAGCACGCCGCGGCCGAGCTCGAGACAGATCTTGGGGAGCTGGGTGGACTTTCCGGAGCCGGTCTGGCCGCAGACAATAACGACCTGGTTGTCCCGAATCGCCGCGGCGATTTCGTCCTTGCGCGCAACTACGGGCAGGTCAAGCGGATAGGTGGGCCTGGGGAGTCCGGATTCGCGGCGGGCGCGGCGGGCGACCGCCAGTTCGAGTTCGCGACGGAGCGAATCGGTGCCGCCCCCTTCGCGGCCGGCGCGGCGGAGGCGCGCAGCGAGCCTGCGGCGGTCGGCGGGAAGGCACCGCTCGAGGAGCGCATCAAAGTGCAGGGGGCGGGCGGGCACCCGGAAGAATAAGGCCCGAGCCCGCGGGCTCTGAAACTGGCGGAGCCCCCGGGAGTACCATGTAGGACACGAGCCCAGCGTCCGTGCCGCGGCGTTCGCGGATGGTCGCCTGGAACGGGATGGAGCCATTCATGAAACGCGTGACCGCTTTTGTTGCGACGCTTGTCGCCGCCGCTGCTGCGTTCGCTCAGACGCCGACCGCCAAGCCGTCGCAGGACGGGTACGGGCAGCCGGCGGCCAAGCCGGCGCAGCCGGCGGGGAAGCTGATGGTGGGCGACAAGGCGCCGGCCATCAGCGTCGAGAAGTGGGTGAAGGGCGAGCCGATCACGGGCTTTGAGAAGGGGAAGGTGTACGTGGTCGAGTTCTGGGCCACGTGGTGCGGGCCGTGCAAGGTTTCGATGCCGCACCTGAGCGAGCTGCAGAAGGAGTACAAGGACAAGGGCGTCACGATCATCGGTGTCAACATCTGGGAGGACAAGAACCTCAACGCCGAGACGCTCGCGAAGGTCGAGAAGTTCGTGAAGGAGTCTGACGCGATGGGCTATACCGTCGCGTTCGACGGCGCCGCCCGGGCGATGGACACCAACTACATGAAGGCGTCGGGTTCCGACGGCATCCCGAGCGCGTTCATCGTCAACCAGGACGGGAAGGTCGCCTACATCGGCCACCCGATGCAGATGGACGAGCCGCTCAAGCAGATCGTGGCCGGGACGTACGACCTCGAGAAGGCCCGGGCGGAGTACGCGAAGTCCAAGAGCCGCCCCATGACGCCCGCGGCGGTCGAGGCGGAGTTCAAGTCGCTCTTCAAGGCCGGCAAGTTCGACGAGGCGAGCAAGCTCGGCAACGAGCTCATGAACGGCAGCTTCAAGAACAGCGCCGAGGGTCTCAACGTGATCGCGTGGACGATCGTCGACCCCGCGAACAAGGTTGAGAAGAAGGACCTCGACCTGGCGATGAAGGCGGCCACAAAGGCGATGGAGCTCTCGAGGAACAGCAGCGCGGCCATCACGGACACGCTGGCGCGCGTGCACTTCTGCAAGGGCGAGATCGACAAGGCGATCGAGGTTCAGAAGCAGGCGATCGCGCTGGCGGTCGGCGACCAGGCGCAGTTCAAGAGCGAGCTCGAGGCCTCGCTGCGTGAGTTCGAGGCCGCGAAGAAGTAAGTGCGCCGGGAATCCGGACGATGTTCAAGGCCGCGGCGCGCCCGCGGCCTTTTTCTTTGCATGGTCGTTTGGCGTTAGGGCCGGAGGGATCTTGGAAGCGGGCGGGGCTGTTTGTCCGAAGTCTGTGGGTCGGAACTAAAGGATGATCCCGCGCGTAATCTTTCGGACAGGACTTTGATGTCCCGGGGCACCGGCGGTGCCCCGTCCTCACCACGCTCTCAACCTCACCCCCCCACCCCCCCC
>CAZCPB010000418.1:0-2022 GCA_964500365.1 uncultured Phycisphaeraceae bacterium | reverse complement strand
GAGCGAGCAGCACCGCGCCCACAGCGATGAAAGTGCCCTTATTCCGCCGCACCAGTTTCCGCAACCGGTACGCCGCGCTCTCCGGCCCTGCCTTCAACGCCTCGCCGTTGAGGTACCGCCCGATGTCCTGGGCCAGGTCCATCGGCGTGTCGTAGCGCTCGGCGCGGTCCTTGCGGATGGCCTTGAGCGGGATCCAGTCCAGTTCGCGGCGGAGTTCGCGGGCGAGGTGCTCGCGCTGGGTGTGGCGGACGTCGGCGATTTGCTCGGCGGTCGGGGCGCTCGGGTTGAACGGGCCCGTCGCTGACGCTCCGGGTTCGCGTAGATTGCTCAGCCTCGTGCTCGGGCGTGGCGGCTCCTGCTCGCGGATGATCCTGCAGATCGCGTGGATGCCTGCCGCGCGGAGGGTCTTGGAGTCGAACGGGAGGAGGCCGGAGAGGAGTTCGTAGAGCACGACGCCCAGGGCGTAGACGTCGGTGCGGGTGTCGACATCGGTCGCGCCCATCTCGGCCTGTTCGGGGCTCATGTACTCGGGGGTGCCGATGAGGTGGCCGTGCTCGGTAAAGATGGTCTTTTGCGTGAGCGTGTGGCTGACGGCCTTGGCGACGCCGAAGTCGATGACCTTGGGCACGGCGCGGCCTTCGTGGACGGCCACGAGGATGTTGGAGGGCTTGATGTCGCGGTGGATGATGCCCTTGTGGTGGGCGTGCTGCACGGCCTCGCAGACGGGGATGAAGAGCTGGAGGCGCTCTTTGATGGTCAGGCGGTGGCGGTCGCAGTAGTCGGTGATGGGCTCGCCGGGGACGTGCTCCATGGCGAAGTACGGGCGGCCGGATGCGCTTGCGCCGGCGTCGATCACCTTCGCCACGTTGGGGTGGTTCATAACCGCGAGGGCCTGGCGCTCCTGTTCGAAGCGGGCCAGGACCTCGCGCGAATCCATGCCGGGGTTGAGGATCTTCAGCGCGACGCGCTGGACGATGGGTTCGCGGCGCTCGGCGAGCCAGACGGTGCCGAAGCCGCCCTCGCCGATGAGTTCGAGCAGCTTGTACGGACCGATAGGGTCACCGGGCCGTTCGCCGGTCGCTCCCGACCGGCGCGGCGGCGGCTCGGGCGGCGGCGTGCCCCTGGTTGTCGCGTCGTGGTCCACGTGGCGGGCCCCCGCGCGCAGTCTACCAGCGCGGCGGGTACACGGTCATCCGGCAACGACGCCGGATGCTGCGCGTCACGCTCATCCGTTCACGTTCAGCACCACCTTGATCCCCTCCCCGGAGATCATGGTCTGGTGGGCCTTCTTGAAGTCCTCGAGCGGGAACTCGTGGGTGATGATGTCGTCGAGTTCGAGCTTGCCCGAGAGGAGCAGCTCTTCCATCTGGTACCAGGTCTCGAACATCTTGCGGCCGTTGATGCCCAGCACCGTGCAGCCCTTGAAGACGACGAGCCTGTTGATGTCGAAGGTGACGGGGCCCTTGAAAAGGCCGAGCAGGGCCGCGGTGCCGCCGTTGCGGAGGGCCTCGAAGCCCTGGGTGAGCGCGGGGGACGCGCCGCTCATTTCGAGGAGGACGTCGGCGCCCTCGCCGCGGCAGGTCTTCCTGACTTCGGAGATCCACGAATCGTCGCGCGGGTCGAAGGCTTCAACGGCGCCGAGCTTCTTTGCCAGCGCGCGGCGCTTGGGGTCCACGTCGGTCGCGAAGATGCGCCCGGCGCCGGCGGCCTTGGCGACGGTCACGGCCATGAGGCCGATGATCCCGGTGCCCGTCACCAGCACGCTCTTGGCGCTCACGTTGGCGGCCATCACGGTGTGGACGGCGTTGCCGATCGGGTCGAGCACCGCGGCGACCTTGTCGGGGATCTTCGGGTGCACCGGCCAGACGTTGTCCTCCGGGACGACGACGTAGTCGGCGAAGCAGCCGTCGCGGTCGATGCCGATGATCCGGGTGTCGCCGGCGATGTGGGCGTTGCCGGTGCGGCTGTTGTAGTCCTTGCCCTCGGTGGTGTGCCCCTCGGCGCTGACGCGCAGGCCGGGCT
>CAZCPB010000417.1:0-2024 GCA_964500365.1 uncultured Phycisphaeraceae bacterium | reverse complement strand
GGTTCGACCGTCCGGCGACTGCCGCGGAACCAGAGCCCAACCTTCTGCTGTACGACCACTCAGGAGGATTCTGGTTCAGATTCCGCACCCATGACCTCCATGTCGCCCGCGATCGAGCGCTCACGACCTTGCTCGCGCTCGCCCGCTTCCGGCTCGAACACGGCGTGTACCCCGAATCGCTCGACGCGCTGGTGCCTCGGTACCTGGACCGCGTGCCCATCGATCCGTGGTCTGGGCGCCCCCTGTGTTATCGCCGCGCCGTCGAACCCGATGGTCCAGGGTTCATCCTGTACAGCACGGGGGCGGACGGCGAGGACAACCAAGGAAGGTTCATGCCCGAAGAAACGGCGGCGCTGCACTCTTCCGGCGCTGGCAGCGATTTCCCGCTGGGCCCGCACGGGTTGGTGGGAACCAGGTGACGCGAGCCCCCTCTTAGGGCACGTGCAGCCGGATCACCGCTTCACCTTTGCGGAATTTCGATGTGGTGTGCTCGACCTTGATCCTCTCCCGAGCTGACTCGCCGAATGTGTCGCCGTGCTTGAGGATCGGGCCCTTGCTCAGCACGTAATTGGCGAGCTCGTACACACGCATGCTCAAGTCGGCGGGCTCTTCGTGCGCGTCGATGACCTCGAATTCCTTGTGCCCGAACGAGCGCATGCCCATGGTCGAGAGCGTGAAAGGGCCCTTGGGCGACGAGGCCGACACGGCCACGCCCACCCAGAGCATGACCGGCAGCGCCTCGAACGCCCGGACGGCGTCGACGAAGAACTCCGGTTTGTGCACCTGGCCGCCGTTGCCCCAATACACACCGACGGCGTCGCCCGCCTTGCACGCCGCGGCGATCACCCGCGAGACCGCCAATGCCTCCTCGACCGGTTCGCCGAGCGGGGTCGACGTCACGATGGCGTGGGACTTCTGGTGGGGCATCGCCTGCGCGGCGTCGCGCCACATCCAGCTCCGCTCGCACGCGGATTCGATGTCCCCGGCGGGGATGGGCATGGGCACGCGGGCGAACATGACGGTGCGGTCGCCGGTGGCGAACACCATGACCGATCCCGCGCCCTCTTCGGACACCGGGTCGCCGCTGAGTTCCAGCGGCGGTTCGTCTGCAAAGAGCTCCTTCCACGCGCGCGCGACGGCGTCGGCGGAGGGTCCGTCGATGCTCCGGAACGCGGGCATGGCCAGTTGCACGCCGGGCTCCAGTTTGTCGCCTTTGCGGCCGAACATGTTTCGGAACATCGGCGCAGTGTACCGCTACCCGTGCTGCGGCGCGCGGCGCGGCGAGTCGGCCTGCGTTCAGCGGGCGCCGGCGCGGCGTTTGATGGGCAGCGCCGTCGCCCCGCGCTCGAACAGGTCGGCGAACTTGAACGCTTTGCGCTTCTTCCAGTCGCCCCGGTGGTACGCGTCGCTGGCGAGCAGCGGGAAGAGGGCGGTGAGCTCGCCGAAGACCATCTGCTCGTGCACGACATCGACCTTGCCCCACGAGCAGGCCTCGCGGAGCGTGGAGCCCGAGAGGGCGCCGTCGCGCGAGTCGGCGACGGTCATCTGGACGGCGTACTTGTGCATGCCGATGTCGCCGCGGGCCTTGCCGCCCTTGCGCTCGTTCAAGAGTTCGGCGGCGACGACGATGTCCTGCGCGAAGTTCTTGGGGACGCCGCCGCCGAGCATGAGCAGGCCGGTGTCCTTGCAGGCCAGCTTGATATCGGTCAGCTCGCGGAAGTCCTTGCCCGAGTCGAAGGCGACCATCGGCTCGCCCGACTCGAGCTTCTCGGTCTGGTGCAGGACGATGCCGAAGCCGGCGGAGCAGTCGCTGAACGCGGGGCAGAAGATCGGCACGCGCTTCTGGTGGGCGGTCTTGACGACGCTCTCGTTGCGCGGGTGGTGCTTCACGAGGTAGGCGCCCATGGCGTCGATGAATTCGCGCGAGGAATAGGCCCCCGGCTCGAAGGCGTCGAAGATCTTCTTGGTCGTGTCGTCGCAGGCGCGGAGGTCGTCCTCGTTGATGTAGGTGTCGTAGATGCGGT
>CAZCPB010000416.1:0-2031 GCA_964500365.1 uncultured Phycisphaeraceae bacterium | reverse complement strand
GCCGGAATTCGCGCTCACGCTGCTCTCCCGCAAGCTCTGGGACGACCTCTCGGACGAATTGCCGGCCCGCGCCGAACGATCGAACTGCGGCACGCTGTGGGTGGCGACGGATCAGGAGGAACTCGACGCGGCGAGAGCCAAGCAAGCCCGGCTTCGCGGCGCGGGCGTCGCGGCAGAACTGCTGGACCCGAGCTCGACCGCGGAGGCCGAACGGTGTCTGCGACCGGGCCTCGTGGGTTCTCTGCTGGTGCCCGAGGACAGCGTTGTCTACCCGCCGCCGGTCGCGGCGTGGATGCTGGATCGTGCGAACGTTCGTGGTGAGCGCCTGCGGCTCGGCCGATCGGTCGTGCGCGTTGCCTCCGGCGGAGTGGTGCTCGACAACGGCGATCGCCTGCGCTCGGGCATCGTCGTGAACGCGGCGGGACTTGCCGCGCGGACGATTAGCCCGGGACTGCCCCTGCGGGCTCGCAAGGGTCACCTCGTGATCACCGACCGTTACCCGGGATTGTGCCGTCATCAGATCGTGGAGCTCGGGTACATCAAGAACGCCCACGGCGCGGCGATGGAATCGGTGGCGTTCAATGTCCAGCCACGCCCGAGCGGGCAGGTGCTGGTCGGTTCATCGCGCCAGTTCGATGCCGAAGACTTCGAGGTCGAATCCCGCATGCTGTCGTGGATCGTGCGACGTGCCGCCGAGTTCATCCCGTGCATCCGAGACCTGAAAGCGATCCGCGCGTGGGCGGGGCACCGGGCCGCGACGCCGGATGGACTGCCCGTGATCGGCGAGCACCCGCGCGCCGAAGGCGTGTTCATCGCGGCGGGGCACGAGGGGCTGGGAATAACGACTTCGCTCGGCACCGCTGAACTTCTGGCGGACCTGATCATGGGGCGAGCGCCGTCGATCGACCCTGCGCCTTATTCGCCGGCGCGCTTCCCGAGCGTGTTGCAACCCAGCGGCGGGGTGGCGTGTGCCTGAGACCGTCGGCATCCACGTCAACGGGCTGGCGTGCGAGGCGCGGCCGGGCGAGACGGTTGCCGCGGCGCTGGCTCACGCCGGCGAGCCGGCGACGCGGCGCAGCGTGCGAGGTGAACTTCGCGGTCCGTTGTGCGGCATGGGCGTGTGCTTTGAATGCCGCGTGATGGTGGACGGCATGGGACACGAGCGCGCGTGCGTTCGACGTATCGAGCCGGGCATGGACGTATGGACCGACCACGGGGGCGGGGTCGGATCGCCCGCGACTTCTTCGATCGTCGCCGGGGACCAGTTCGAAGAGCGCCCTGCGTGCGATGTGCTCGTCATCGGCGCCGGCCCCGCCGGGCTCGCGGCGGCGTGGAGCGCGGCGACCGCGAATGAGCGGCGCCGAGTCCTGCTGCTCGACGACAACGCGACGCCCGGCGGACAGATCTGGCGCGGTGATCGCGGGCGGCGCTCTTCGGCATGGAGAGAGAGAGTGGCCGCGGCGGGTGTGGAGGTGCTCGGATCGGCGGCCGTGGTGCAGCGCACCGGCGAGCGTGAGGTGCTCGCCCTCGGCCCGCGAGGGCGCGTGCGGCTCGGGTTTCACGCCGCGGTGATCGCGACCGGCGCAACCGAACTGTTCCTGCCGTTCCCCGGCTGGACGCTGCCGAACGTCACGGGGGTCGGCGGGCTGCAGGCGCTGGTGAAGGGCGGGCTCGATCTTCGCGGCGCACGCATCGTGATCGCGGGGTCGGGGCCGCTGCTGCTGGCCGTGGGCGCTTCGCTGCGTGCGCGCGGAGCACACATCGCGGTCATCGCCGAGCAGGCGGACGCGACTCGCCTCTGGTCGCTGGCGGGCGCGATGGGAGATTTCCCCCTCAAGCTGCTGCAGGGCGCGGTGCTCAAGTGGCGCCTGCGCGGCGTGCCGCAGTGGAGCGCGGCGTGGCCCGTGCGCGCGCTCGGGGACGATCGGGTGCGGGAGGTGGACATCGTGCACCATGGATCCGTTCGGCGACTCGGTTGCGACTATCTCGCGTGCGGCTTTGGTCTGGTGCCGCGCGGGCGAGTGGCGGTCC
>CAZCPB010000415.1:0-2034 GCA_964500365.1 uncultured Phycisphaeraceae bacterium | reverse complement strand
TGGACGACCTGCTGTCGCTGGCCGAGCTCGAGCGGGCGGGCGCTCCGCTGCGCCGCTCGCGCTTCGACCTGCGTGCGCTCGCGGCCGAGCAGCTCGCGGCCGTGCGCGAGGCGGCGGCGCGGGCGGGGCTCGCGGTCGTGACCGAGCCCGGTGAGCCGGTCGAGGTCGAGGCCGACCGGGCGCGCCTCTCGCAGGTGCTCGCGAACCTGCTCGACAACGCGGTCAAGTACACCGAACGGGGAACGGTCACCGTCGCCGCCGGCCTCGCGGGCGGCCGCGCCTGGTGCGAGGTCCGCGACACCGGCCCCGGCATCCCGGCGGACGACCAGCCGCGCGTCTTCGAGCGCTTCTACCGGGTGGACAAGGCCCGCTCCCGCGAGCAGGGCGGCACCGGCCTCGGGCTCTCGATCGTGAAGCACATCATCGCCCTGCACGGGGGGGAGGTGTCCCTGCGCAGCACCCCCGGCGAGGGCAGCACGTTCCGCTTCGAACTGCCGGTAGACCCCCTCTAGGCGCGCCCGCGGGGGCGGCCCTTTTGCCCCGCCCGACACGCCCCGTTCACGCCCCGGTAACGTGGCCCGTGGTCCTCTCGTGGCACTCCCGGCCGGCCGCGCATGTCGCGCGGCACCGGACCGGTCCCACGATGGACACGAACACGGAACACCCGGCCCCCCGGCACGAACCGCCCGTCCACCCGGCCCCGCGCCGGCGCGGCCGGCCGCTCGAGATGTCCCCCGACGAGGTGCTCTTCAACATCCGCCACCTGGCGGCCCGCGGGGAGATGTTCCGCGTGCACATCGGGCACCCCGCGCTCTACGCTCGCGCCCGGCGGCTCTTCGGGTCGTGGTCCGCCGCGGTCCAGCGCGCCGGCGCCGATTACGCCGGCGCCGTCGAGTCGGCCCGCCGCCAGGCCGTCGCCACGCGCCGCGCGCGCCGGTCGGACGACCGGCTCCGCTGACCGGCGCCGCCGGCCGCGGGGGGCATCGGCCTGCCGCGGAAGTTGCCGGAACTCGCGCCCGTAGCGGGCGCCCACCACGGGAGAACGACAGGATGCTCCGGAACCTCTCCACCTTCGCGCTCGCGATCGCCGCGGCGCTCACGCTCACGCAGTGCGCGCCGGGCGAGCGTCACCGCCCGGTGACCGTCAAGGGCTCGGACACGATGGTCATCCTCGGCCAGCGCTGGGCCGAGGCGTTCATGGCCGCGAACCCGGGCGCCGTCATCCAGGTCACCGGCGGCGGCACCGGCACCGGCATCGCCGCGCTGCTCAACGGCACGACCGAGATCTGCCAGGCCTCCCGCCCGATCAAGGAGTCCGAGCAGGAGGAGCTGCAGAAGAAGTTCGGCGCCCGCGCGACGGAGATCCTCGTCGCGCGCGACGGCCTCGCCGTGTACGTGCACGCCGAGAACCCGATCGAGTCGCTCACGCTCGAGCAGCTGCGCCGCCTCTACCAGGGCGAGATCTCGAACTGGAAGCAGGTGGGCGGCCCCGACCGGCCGGTCATCCTGTACGGCCGCGAGAACAGCTCGGGCACCTACGCCTACTTCAAGGAGCACGTCCTCGAAGCCGGCGACTTCGCCTCCGCGATGCAGCCGTTGCCCGGCACGGCGGCGGTCGTCAACGCCGTCTCGAAGGACGCG
Organism: uncultured Phycisphaeraceae bacterium; assembly: GCA_964500365.1. Taxonomy (GTDB): domain Bacteria; phylum Planctomycetota; class Phycisphaerae; order Phycisphaerales; family UBA1924; genus CAZCPB01. The sequence continues at coordinate 393 of CAZCPB010000415.1, read as the reverse complement.
AACGGCGTCGGCTTCGGCGGCGACGCGTACGCGAAGGGCGTGCGGCTCGTCGCGCTCCGCAAGGACGCGGACTCGGCGCCCGTCCAGCCCACGCCGGCCACCGTCGAAGACGGCAGCTACCCGCTCGCCCGCGGGCTGTTCTTCTACATGCGCCGGCCGCCGGAGGGCGAAGCGAAGGCGTTCGTGGACTTCTGCCTCGGCGAGGCGGGCCAGAAGCTGGTCTCCGAGGTAGGCTACTTCCCGCTGCCCGGCAAGGCGGAGTGACGGGCGGCGCGCCCGGGAGGATCGCGATGGAACGGCACTTCGAGCACCAGATCGAAGAACTCAAGCGCCAGCTCCTGCACATGAGCGGGCTCTCGGAGCGCATCATCCGCAAGGCGGTCGAGTCGCTGC
>CAZCPB010000414.1:236-2081 GCA_964500365.1 uncultured Phycisphaeraceae bacterium | reverse complement strand
CGGCGTCATGTCGATGCCGGTCCGGGCGGGGAAGTTGTAGAGGATGATGGGCATGCCCGTCTCGCCCGCCATGGCGCGGAAATGCGCCGCGAGCTCGTCGGTGGTCGGGAGCGAATAGTACGGCGCGGCGAGCATCAGCGCCTTGTAGCCGAGATCCTTCGCGTGGGCGCTGAGCTCGATCGTCTCCGCAGGACGCGCGCTGTTCGTGCCGGCAGCGAGCTCCGCGCGCTTGCCAACGTGCTCCGCGACGAAGGAGAGGACCTGCTTCCGCTCCTCGAGGCTCTGGGCGTAGTACTCGCCCGTCGTCCCCCCCGGAACGATCCAGTGCACCCCGTTCTCCAGGAGAAAGTCGACCTGGCGGCCGAGCACGCCGAGGTCGATCCGACCCTGCCGATCGAACGGCGTCACCACGACGCTCATGATTCCCTCGAAGATCGGAGCCTTCATCTCTCGTCTCCCGGTGCGGGGTCGCTCGCGCGGATGCGCGGCCTCACGCGACCCTATTCGATCTGGCAGCTTGCTGACAAGCGAACGGCTCGCAGGGCGGGCCGGCGCTAGAGCATTTTCTGACCTGACGGAATCGTAGAGGATTCCCAAGGGGCGCGAATTCTGATTCAAGATGCAGGCTGGTGAAGGGGGCCAGCCTGCATGACGCGACCTCTTTCCACGGATATCCGGACGCGGCTGGTTTCGGCGGTCGAGGGCGGGATGACGCGACGCTCGGCGGCAAGGCGGTTCGGGATCGCGGCGTCGACGGCGATCAAGTGGGTCGAGCAGTGGGAGCGGACCGGAGACGTTCGGCCGCGTCCACAGGGCGGCGACCAGCGCTCGCACCGGATCGAGGCGCATGCCGCGGAGATCCTGGGGCTGATCGAGGCGCAAGTGGACATCACCCTGGCCGAGATCGCCGAGCACCTGGATCGGAGGTACGGGGTGAAAGTCGCACAAAGCACCATCTGGCGGCTGCTCGACCGACACGACATGAGCTTCAAAAAAAACCGCGCACGCCAGCGAGCAGCAGCGTCCTGATGTCCTGCGCCGGCGGCGCGCCTGGTTCGAGCTCCAGCCGGAGCTGGACCCGGACCGCCTGGTGTTCATCGACGAGACCGGCGCCACGACCAAGATGACCCGCCGCTGCGGCCGGTCTCGGCGCGGTGAACGCTGCCGCGCACCGGTTCCGCACTGGAAGACCACAACCTTCGTCGGCGCGCTGCGAACCTGCGGCATGACCGCGCCCATGGTGCTCGACGGCGCCATGCATGGCGGGGCCTTCCTGGCCTATGTCGAGCAGGTCCTGGTGCCGACGTTGAAGCCGGGCGACATCGTCGTCATGGACAATCTCCCCGCCCATAAGCCGACGGCCGTGCGGGAGGCCATCGAGCGAACCGGTGCCCAGCTGCGCTTCCTGCCGGCCTACAGCCCCGACTTCAACCCCATTGAGATGGCCTTCGCCAAGCTCAAGGCCTTCCTCAAGAAGCACGCGCCCAGAACCATCGGCGAGCTGTGGGACGCCGTCGCGCGCGGCATCGACACCTTCACTCCCGCAGAGTGCTCAAACTACTTTGCCGCTGCCGGATACGACCGCGCGTGATCGGAAAATGCTCTAGACGCTCTCCCGCTCCAGGATCATGTAGAGCGCCGCGCCGTCCGGGGTCTCGATACGGCCGGCGCTGCGGAATCCCGCCTTCTCGTAGGCGCGGATCGCCCGCGCGTTGGCCGGGTCGGGATCGATCTGCAGGCGCACGATCTCCGGCACGGCAAGGAGCCGGCGGATCGCCAGCCGGAGGAAGCATGGCCCCAGCCCGCGGCCGACCGCGTCCTCCTCCCCGATGAAGAGATCGAGGC
>CAZCPB010000414.1:0-226 GCA_964500365.1 uncultured Phycisphaeraceae bacterium | reverse complement strand
GAACGTACCGTGGCCGAATGGGTTGGCAGCACCGGCATGTTTGCGAGTTCTTCCGCCAATATCGCCTCGACCGCGTCCAGGGCTCTCGATGGAGGGCGGTATTCCGGACGCACTGTGGCAAGGCGCCGAACCAAGCGTGGGCGGACGATCCTGCGGATTGCGAGCCGCCCTTCGTGCATCTCCTCGTGGACGACGGTGTAAGGCAAGATCGAGATGCCGAACCGTT
>CAZCPB010000413.1:1276-2107 GCA_964500365.1 uncultured Phycisphaeraceae bacterium | reverse complement strand
AGGTGAGGCTGTGGGCGGGCCCACAGGTCGAGGCCGACGCCACGATCGGCCCGCCGGACGAGTCGCTGGTCATCGCCATCCCCGATGCGGGGGGGGCGGGCGCGTGAGGACCACATTCATTCAATCCCGGCGTGCGACGATCCTGCTCGCCGTCATGCTGGTACTGGTCGCGGCGTGCTTGATCGGCGGGTCGGTGGCGGCCCGGTCGATCGCCGACGTGGACGGCGCGCGCTTCCGGCTGCACGAGGCAAGAGCGCGGGCGGCGGCGTGGTCGGGCGTGCTGGCGGCCATGGTCGAGCTCGAGTCGCAACGCGCCGAACTGCTGGCGGGCGGCGAGCCCGAGCTCACCGCGGCGGCCGTGCTGTCGCGAGCTTCGGAGTCCCCCGCCGTCGAGGCGAGGCTGATCGAACTCGACGACTCGGGCACGCTCGCGGCGGCGCAGTCGCGTTGCGTGGGGATCAACCGGGCCAGCGCGGAGATGCTCGAATCCTCGGGGGTGTTCGGCAAGGAGGACGCGGAACGGATTGCGGCGCGCGGGGCCGAGCGACCGTTCACGAGCGTCGAGGAGGCGATGGTGCTTGTCGGAGAAGTCCCGGCCGCGATCGCCGACGCGCCCGCCCCCCCCGTGTCCGCCGGGGCGGTCAGCGAGGCAGCCGCGCGCCCGGACGCGGAACGGGTCCTTTCGGCGTACAGCTTCGATCCCGAGATCATGGCCGGCGCGGGAAACGGTGACCTCGTGGGGGAAGCTCGGTTCGCGTGGACCGAGCTGATCGAATCGGGGCGGGACGAGGCCAGCCTGGCGAAGGCCTTCGGCACCGAGGCCGCTCCGAT
>CAZCPB010000413.1:0-1266 GCA_964500365.1 uncultured Phycisphaeraceae bacterium | reverse complement strand
GCGGCAAGGTCAAGTTCGGATCGCGCCGCGACCTGGTGGGGGCGCTGCGGCGCGCCGGGCTCAACGCGGCGCAGTGGGGAGTCGTGCTCGATCGCGTGCGTTTGGGCGAGGACGAGTTCGTGGCCGGGCGCATCGATCTGTCGTCGGCTCCACCCGGGGTGCTGGCGTGCGTCCCCGGGATCGGGCCCGATCGCGCGGCGGCGATCAGCGAGGCCAGGGACCGGGTGAGCGCCGATTCGCGCCGCTCGCTGTCGTGGCCGGTCGTGGAGGGCTTGCTCGCGCCCGATGATTTCGAGAAAGCGGTCGATCACCTGACGACACGGAGCGCGCAGTTCCGAGTGCGGGCCGAAGGCGTCGTTCGGGCGCGCGACGGGGACGACGCGAGGCCGCTCGCCCGGGTCGTCTTCGACGCGGTGATCGATGTTTCGGCGGAGCCGGCGCGGGTCGCGTACCTGCGCGATTCGACGATGGCCGAGACCGCGCTGGCCGTGTGGGCGAGGACAAGAGTGGCTCCGGCGGAAGCCGCGCCGGCCGACGGCGCTGGCCCGGTCCCCTCGGAGGAACCCCGGCTCGACGCCCGGGCGCCGCGCGCCGAGAATACGGGTGCCGGCCCGGCCGCGGCGACGGAACAACGCGCCGGTTCATCGCCGGTCCACGCGCACGGACGCGCGGGGCGTTGGTCACCCGGCCCGCGATCGCGGGGAGGAGGCTGAGTGCCGGGCAAGAGCGGGATCATCGCGATCGATGTCGACCCTGAGCGCCTCGGGGTGGCCGAGGCGGCCGTGAACGGCCGGGGCGTGGTGATCACGGCGTGGCGGTCGTTCGAGCGCCCACGGTCGGTGGACATCGGCGACGCGGGCGCGGTGGGGCGGTGGCTCCGCGTCGAACTCGATCGAGCCGGCGTGCGCGCGACGCGGGTCATGATGGCGATGCCGCGCGGCGACGTCGTGCTCAAGAAGCTCTCGCTGCCCGGACCGGGCGGGCCGGACGATCCCGAGATCGGCGGGATGGTGCGGCTGCAGATGGCACGCCAGCTCACGATGGCGCCGGCGAGCGCGGCGGTCGACTACACCCAACCGACCGTGGAGAATCCGTCCGCGGAAGCGTCATCGGCGGACGGGGGCGGTTCGGCGGTGTCGGTGATGGCCGGGGCGATGCCGGGCGACCGCGTGGACTGGTGCCGCGGGGTGTGCGCGGCGGCCGGGCTGAAGCTGAGGCGGATCGCGCTGCGCTGCTACGGCGTCGCGGGGCTTCAGGCGGACCTGT
>CAZCPB010000412.1:0-2115 GCA_964500365.1 uncultured Phycisphaeraceae bacterium | reverse complement strand
GCCTATCAGCAAGAAGCCGCTGGAGACCCGGATGGGCACGGGCAAGGCCGACGTCGAGTACTGGGCCGCGCGGGTGAAGCCCGGCACCATGCTCTTCGAGATGGCGGGCGTGCCCGAGCCGGTCGCCAAGATGGCGCTCGTGCGCGTGGCGATGAAGATGCCGGTGCGGTGCCGGTTCGTGCAGCGTCGCGTCAGGGTGTGATCGAAGCCGGGATCGTGGTCAGGATCGAACGAGCAGGATCGGAGTCGGCCATGACGGGTAAGGAAGTTCGAGCGATGCGTGACCAGGAGTTGACCGACGCGCTGAAGGCGCAGCGGACGCGGCTCTTCGAGCTCACGACGCAGAGCGTGACCGAGAAGATCGAGGACACGTCGCAGCGCGCCAGGGTGCGGCGAGACATCGCCCGCCTGCTCACGGAGCGGCGGGCGAGGTCCGGACGGGGCTGATCGAACGCGGATCGAACAGTGGCGGCGCTCGGGCGTCCGCCGGCGAGGAACGATGATGGCAGCAAAGACCCAGAGCACGACCGCCACGAAGACCGCCGTCCCCAAGGCGACGCGCACCGGCGTGGTCGAGACCGACAAGCGCGACAAGACCCGCAAGGTCGTCGTCAGCTACATGGCCAAGCACCCCAAGTACGGCAAGTACGTGCGTCAGCGCACGGTGCTCCACGTCCACGACGAGAGCAACGAGTCCAGGGTCGGCGACGTGGTCGAGGTCGTTCAATGCCGCCCGCTCAGCAAGACCAAGTGCTGGCGGCTCCTGCGGATCGTCGAGAAGCGTTCCGAGCAGGCCGCGGCGCTCGCCAGCGCCGCCCAGGTGATGTGAGACCGGAGTCGAACGCGGGGCGCGCCGCCCCGAGCGAGTGAGCCATGCTTCAGCAAGAAACCAGGTGCGAGGTCGCGGACAACTCGGGCGCGAAGATCGCCTACGTGATCCGTGTGTACGGCGGCTCGACGGCCAGCGGCCGCTTCACCCGGCGCATCGCGGGCGTTGGCGACCGGGTCTTCGTGTCGATCAAGCGGGCCCTGCCCGGCGCCGACGTGAAGCCCGGCGACAAGTCCAAGGCCGTTGTGGTGCGGACCACCAAGCCCACCCGGCGCGCCGACGGCTCTTACGTCGCCTTCGACAGCAACGCCGTGGTGCTCATCCAGGACGACGGCAACCCCAAGGGGACGCGCATCTTCGGGCCCGTCGCCCGAGAACTGCGCGACCGGAACTACATGAAGATCGTGTCCCTCGCGTCGGAGGTGGTCTGACATGCCCGCGCACGTCCGCAAAGGCGATTCGGTGGTGGTGACCAGCGGCCAGTTCAAGGGCCGCATCGGCGAGGTCCTGCGCGTGATCCCCAAGGACGACGCCGTGGTCGTCAAGGGCATCAACCTCAAGACCAAGCACCTCCGGCCCTCGCGCCTCGCCCCCCAGGGCGGCGTCATCACGAAGGAACTGCCGATCCACATTAGCAAGGTCAGCCCCGTCGTCGACGGCAAGCCCGTCCGCGTCGGCTTCCGCGTCGAGAAGGACGGCAGCAAGGTCCGCGTTGCCAGGCACGGCGGCAAGGAAATCAAGGTCCTCAGCGTCGTCCACGGCCCGCGCTCGCGCGGCGGCGCCAAGTCCTGAACGAGTCCCGAGCGGTGAACTTCCCCGCGCCACGGCGCGGCACGCAGGTGAGAGCCATGTCGAACGAGCAGAAGAAAGACAAAGGCCCCCAGAAGGACGGCCAGCCCAAGGGCCCGGCCGCCGAGAAGCCGGTCAAGTCCGGCGGCGGGGGCGGCGGCAAGAAGAAGCACGATGACGCGCCCGTCGAAACCGGCCCGAGGGAGCCGGCCCGCCTCCGTGTCGCCTTCCGCGAGAAGGTCCAGCCCGCGATCCGCGAGAAGTTCGGCATCGACAATGTCAACGCCATGCCGCGCCTCGAGAAGATCGTGCTGAACGTCAACATGGGCAGGCACATCGAGGGCACGAAGATCCCGCCGCACGTGCGCGGCACGGTGCTCGAAACCCTGACCAAGATCTCGGGTCAGAAGCCCGTGGTCGTGAAGGCCAAGAAGTCGGTCTCCAACTTCAAGGTGCGCGCCGGCATCGAAACCGCGGCGATGGTGACCATGCGCCGC
>CAZCPB010000411.1:0-2149 GCA_964500365.1 uncultured Phycisphaeraceae bacterium | reverse complement strand
CTCTACGGCGACACCCACGTCGTGCACGTCTCGTTCGACGACTCCCCCGGGGTCGGCGACTGGGACCTCGACGAGGTCATCGAGGGCGACACCGTCAAGGAAGTCCTCTCCTACACGCAGTACGACGCCGAGGACCTCATCAAGTCCATGCGCCGCGATATCGAGCGGGCCGTGAAGGCCGGCACCATGTCCGTCCCCGAGGGGCAGAGCCTCCTCAAGTTCTACGACCAGGGCATGGAGGGGTATACGTACCTCGAGTAGTGGCCGCCGGGACTGGAGAAGTGCGCTGGAGGCTCGGGCAATTGGTCTCTGCCCGCGCCGAACCGCATAGCCTTCCGCCATGGCCTACGCCAAAGCCGCCTACGCCGGCGTCTGGGAACTGCACAGCCGCCTGCGCCCTAAGTTCTGGGAAGAACTCGACTTGCGTGTGAAGCACACGCCCTCGGGACGCGACGCCGTCGTGCTCGAGGATGCGCCCTGGGCCTGCGTCAACCACTACTTCCGAGATGGCGGCGGCTGGCTCGACCTTGTCCTCCGCAACGTCACCACCAACGCGCAGGTCAAGGGCAGCTTCGACATGACCCGCGGCATGTGGAAGCCGGAGAAAGGCCCCGAGATCCCCGCCGCGGCGTGGCACGAGCACTTCGCGGGCAGGGCCGGCCCCGGTCCGTGGCCGAAGTAGCGACGCACGCGGGACGCACCCCCGCTAACCTTCCGGCTCGCCCCCGGGGAGGTCGCGCAGTGCCGAAGTACATCGTTGAGTTCGTCGGGACGTTCTTTCTCGTCATCACCATCGCCCTCTCGGTCGGGTGGAATTCGACCATCGCCGCCCTGGCCATCGGGTCCATGCTCATGGCGATGGTCTACATGGGCGGTCACGTTTCTGGAGCCCACTTCAACCCGGCCGTGACCCTGGCCGTCGCGATGCGCGGCAAGTGCGCGAAGTCCGACGTTGGTCCCTACATCATCGCCCAGCTTGTCGGTGCCATCGCCGCGACCGCCGCGGCCCACTTCCTGAGCGGCAAGGTCTTCGTCGCCATGCCCGTGAAGGCCGACGAGCCCTGGGAAATCGCGTACCTCCTGAGGCTGCTCGTGGGGGAGGCGATCTTCACGTTCGCCCTCGTCACCGTCATCCTTCACGTCGCCACGCACCGCAAGACCGCGGGGAACTCGTACTACGGCGTGGCGATCGGCTTCACCGTCGCGGGCTCGGCCGTCGCGATCGGCCCGGTCACGGGCGGCGCGCTCAACCCCGCCGTCGGCGTCGGGCCCGCGCTCTACGCCCTGGTCACCGGGGCCGCGCCCCCCGCCTCGAACTTCCTGGTCTACACGCTCGGGCCGATCCTGGGCGCCCTGCTCGCCGTGCCCGTCTTCAACGCGGTCAAGGGGCCGGAAGCCGACTGATCGGCCGTCCGCATTCGGGGCACACGCCGTCGAGTCCGCGGCAGTCGTACCCGCACGCCCCGCAGCGCCCCGCCCGCTCCCGCCGCCGGCGCTCGACCCGCCGCAAGGCCGCCGCGCCGCCGGCCAGCCCGAGCCCGAGCGCCACCGGCGACCAGAGCGGCACCCGCAGGCTCCACTGGTTCGCCCGCGCGCCGAGCGTGTACCGCTCGAACCACGCGTCGTGCGGCCACCAGCGCAGGGCCGGGAACGATGCCGCGCGGGGCGACGCGTGCATCGCGCGAAACCCCGGCGCGAAGTACGACCCCGCCGTGGTCACCCACAGTTCACCGTTGAGGAGCGCGACGGTCAGCTCCGGCTCGGGCGCGGCGCGCCGGTACGTGATGACCCAGAGGCTGGCCGTCCACAGCGCGAGGCCCAGCGCCGCGAGAATCAGGCCGGTCCACATCGCGCCGCGCCGCCGCATGGGTGAATTCTCCGCCAAGGGCGCGAACCCGGCGAGCGATTCGCCAATAATGAATCGGTCCGCCGCCACCCCCGGCGGGCACCGGTGCACACGCGGCAGGGGGGGAAGCCGCTCAAGAAGCAGGAGCCCCCCAATGCCCAACCACCAGTGGACCAAGAAAGAGCTGCTCTCCCGCCCCGTCGAGCACATCGACATCACCTCCTTCGACGCCCGCCCCGTCATCGACGCCTACCGCGAAATGGCCTACTCCAGCCGCACGCTGGCCCAGGCCGCGGACATCTA
>CAZCPB010000410.1:0-2153 GCA_964500365.1 uncultured Phycisphaeraceae bacterium | reverse complement strand
ACATCGTCGAGGTGCTGAGGTCCAAGCACGGAGTTGAGTGCGGGTTCGTCTCGGGCGAGACGCCCTCGGGAGTGCGCAGCGCGATCCTCGATCGTTTCCGCGCTGGGGCGCTCAAGTACCTGTGCAACATGAACGTGCTCACCACGGGGTTTGACGCCCCGCACATCGACTGCGTCGCGCTGGTGCGGCCGACGATGTCGCCCGGGCTGTACTACCAGATGGTGGGCCGGGGTTTCCGCCTGCACCCGGGTAAGGCCGACTGCCTCGTGCTCGACTTCGGCGGCAATGTCCTGCGGCACGGGCCCGTGGACGCCGTGCGGGTGGAGACGTTCGACCGCGGGGAGGGCGAGGCGCCGGCGAAGGAATGTCCGCAATGCCAGGCGTTGATCGCCGCCGGGTACCAGACCTGCCCGCAGTGCGGGCACCAGTTCCCGGAGCCGAGCAAGCAGAAGCACGAGGCGCAGGCCAGCACCGAGGGCATCCTCTCCGGACAGGCCACCCGCGAGGAGCACCACGTCAGCGAGACGACGTACCACGTCCACATGAAGCGGAGCGACCCATCGGCGCCGCTGACGATGCGGGTGGAGTACCGCGTCGGATTCAATCGCTACTTCCGCGAGTGGGTCTGCTTCGACCACACCGGCTACGCGCGCACCAAGGCCGAGGCGTGGTGGCGGACCCGCTCGGTCGAACCCGTCCCAGGCGGCACCGAGGAAGCCGTCGAGATGGCCAAGGCGGGCGCCCTCGCGCCCACCGTCCACATCACGGTTGAGAAGAAGGCCGGCGACCAGTTCGAGCGCGTCGTTGCGCACCGGCTCGGCGACAAGCCGTCGCGGCTGGATAGCGAGGAAGGGCTGCCCGAGGTGCCTGCCGAGCCGGTGGGCATGACGTACGGCATCCCCGATGAGGAGATCCCGTTCTGAGCGCCACCGCCGAACTCCAACTCGGTCCCGCGGCTACGGCGTACCTGAGCGCCGGGCTGTGCGTGCTTCCCGCTCTGCGTCGGGGCGACGAAAAGCGTGTCGCGCTGCCGCGCTGGTCGGGATTCCAGAAACGCCTCCCCACCCCCGCCGAACTGGCCGCGTGGATTGAGATTGGTCCGGACGCGATCTGCATCGTGTGCGGTTCGGTGTCGGGCAACCTGGAGATGATCGACTTCGACAACGGGGGCGAGGCGTTCAACGCCTGGCGCGCCGCGGTCGAGGAGATCGAGCCGGGCCTGACTGACCGCCTGTACGTCGAAACCACCCCGTCCGGGGGTCGCCACGTGGTGTACCGGTGCGAGGCGGCGGTGTGCGGCAACACCAAGCTGGCCCAGCGTCGAGTGGATGTCGAAGGGAGCGCGCCGATCCAGATCGCGGGCAAGACCCTCACGCCGCGCCAAGACGCCGGTGGCGGCTGGTTCGTGGTCGTGACCCTCATCGAGACCCGCGGCGAGGGCGGCATGTTTCTGTGCGCGCCGTCGCTTGGCTACGAGACGATCGCCGGCAACCTGGCAAGCACGCCCGTCGTCACAGCTGAGGAGCGCGAAGTTCTGCTCGGGTGCGCCTGGCGGCTCGGCGATGCCGCGCCCTCCGTCGTCGGCGAGCAGCCCGCGCCCTGCGGCCCGCGGGTCCGGCCGGGTGACGAGTTCAACGTTCGGGGCGACGCCCGGGAGATCCTGCGCCGGCACGGCTGGAAGATGGTCAAGTCGGGCGACAACGAGCACTGGCGACGGCCAGGCAAGCAGCACGGCACCAGCGCGACGCTCAAGGGAGGGGTGTTCTACGTCTTCTCCAGCAATGCGGCGCCCTTCGAGCCTAACCAGGCGTACGCGCCCTTCGCGGTCTACGCCATGCTCGAGCACGCAGGTGACTTCGCCGCCGCGGCGTCGGCGTTGCGGGCGCAGGGCTTCGGAGATCAGCCGCCGGAAGCGACGGATGTCGACCTGTCGGCGTTCTCGGCCGAGCACCATGATGGGGACGCAGAGAAGGTAGAGCGTCCGGACGACCCCGGGCCATTTCCGCCGCACCTGCTCTCCGTACCTGGACTCATCGGCGAGGTCGTGGCGCACAACGTCGCGTACGCGCCGCGGCCGCAGCCCCAGTTGGCGCTCGCGGGCGCGATCGCCCTGCAGGCCGTGCTCGCGGGCCGGAAGGTCTGCGACGAGCGCG
>CAZCPB010000409.1:0-2210 GCA_964500365.1 uncultured Phycisphaeraceae bacterium | reverse complement strand
CGGGACGGGCTGGGGCCTCACGCAGGTGGGCGACACGTTCTACCTGCCGTGGACGCTGACCAACATTTCCGGGAAGAGCCTCAAGCGAATCCTGATCGACGCGATGCCGGGCAACACGGTCTTCGACACCGACTTCGGCGGGCTGGAGGGCACGGTCGGATCGAGCCTGGGCAAGACGTTCGACGCGCTGGTGGACGGCACGGGCCTCGACGTCGTCGCGACGTACAAGGACGAGGTCGCGCTCAACGGGGACGCCGCCGTGGGCGACCTGTGGCGGTTCCTCCAGCTGGATTTCATCAATCCGGAGGGCCTGCGGAACGACCACCAGCTGCTGATCTACGCCCAGGACACCGACAACGTGAACTTCGGCGGGGACATCATCCCGCTGCCGAGCGCGGTCGGGATGGGCCTGGCGTCGGTCTGCCTGCTGGGCGTGCGGCGCCGCCGCTGAGCCGTCACGCAGGCCCGGCCGCGCCGGGCCCGCGGAGCATTCCCTCCAGGCGTGCCTTGACCGCGGGCCACTCGGCCCGCACCACGCTGTAGAACGCCGAGTCGCGGACGTGCCCGTCGTGCATGACGCGGTGCTTCCGCCAGACGCCTTCGAACTGCGCGCCGATGCGCAAGATCGCCGCGCGCGATCGCTCGTTCCGCGCGTCGGTGCGCCACTGCACGCGGTTGGCCCCCTCGGGCCACATCGCCTCGAAGGCGTGGCGCATCAGGAGATACTTGCACTCGGTGTTGATGCTGGTGCGGCGGGCCGCGGCACCGTACCACGTCCACCCGATCTCGACCGCGAGGTTGGGCGGCTCGATGCAGAGGTAGCGCGTCGAGCCGATCGCCCGTCCGCTCGCGCGATCGATCACGGCGAACGGGTAGGCCTCGCCCCTGTCGCGGGCCGCGAGGGCCTCGCCGATCATCGCCTCGATGTCCTCGAGGCGTCGCGGTGGGGGGCAGGGCATGTACCGCCACAGGTCATCCTCGGCTCCGGCCCTGAAGAGGTCGGGGGCGTGCGCCCGGGAGAGCGGCTCGAGTCGAGCGCGACCTTCCGGGAGTTCGAGGGACGCGGGCAGGTGGGTGTCGGGCATGGTCAATCATTGCCGCGGGGCCGCGCGGCGTAGACTGCCCCTGAGAACCGCATGAACCCAGCCCTCCGCGCCGTCGTCGTCACGCTCGCCTTTCCCGTCGCCGCCCTCGCGCTCGGCGCGTGCTCCTCGGCGGCGATCGCCATCAAGGAGCAGTTCGGGTACGCCAAGCGCGAGCAGCTCGTGGACCGCGTGATGGACGCGCGGGACGAGCAGGTGGGGGCCAAGAAGCAGTTCGCCTCCGCGCTCGAGGAGTTCATGGCCGTCACGGGCGCCTCCGGCGGCGACCTCGAGGCGAAGTATGACAAGCTGAAGAAGGAGTACGACCGCAGCGAGAGCCGCGCGGCTGCCGTGCGCGAGCGCATCGGAGACGTGAAGCGTGTCGCGGAGGCGCTGTTCAGGGAGTGGAAGTCAGAACTCTCCGAGTACTCGAACGCCGAACTTCGACGCGCCAGCGAGCGCGAGCTCGAAGCCACCCGCGACCGCTACGAGACGCTCGCCGCGAGCCTCGACGCCGCCGCCGAACGGATGGACCCGGTGCTCCGCGCCTTCAAGGACCAGGTGCTCTTTCTCAAGCACAACCTGAACGCCCGGGCCATCGCGTCGCTCCAGGGCACGGCGCAGCAGATCCGCGTGGACGTCTCGGGTCTCATCAAGGAGATGGAGGCGGCGATCGCGGAGTCCAACAAGTTCATCGCGGAGATGAACCACCCGAACGGCTGACTGCTCCGGGCCATGCCTGTCCCCTGTCCCGGCCACCGGAACTTGCCGGGCGCGGGGGACGTACGTCGAGCACGCCGCGCCGTGCAACCTGCCGCGGCGCGGTCTGTATACTCCGACTCGGGAGCCTCCTTATGCGCCAGCCCGCGACGATCGCGTTCTCTTCGCTGATGCTCGCCGGGGCGCTCCTGGCCGCGTCGACGGCGAGCCAGCCGCCGCCCCAGCACGCCCAGCCCCCGGTCTCCGTCACGGCCCCGACCATGGCCGATACCAGGCCGCGCGACTACTCCGGGCTGCACAACGTCGTCGCGTACTACGCCAACTTCTTCTCCGGCAGCGTTCCCGAGGGCGCCGCGGGCTTCGACACGCTCAAGGCGATGGGGATCACGACGATCATCAGCGTCGACG
>CAZCPB010000408.1:0-2221 GCA_964500365.1 uncultured Phycisphaeraceae bacterium | reverse complement strand
TGTCTTTGTGGAAGGCAAACTCGTCGAGCAGCACGTTGGCGGAGAACCCGCGCGCGGTGTCGGGGTTGGCCGGCAGCGCGGTGATCTTGCTGCCGCCTGGCAGCTCCACTTCGAGCGCGCGCGTGTTCGCGTCGAAGTCATAGTCCAGTTCGTCGAAGCCCGCTTTGAGCGCGCGCAAATGCGCCTTCACGCCTTCGTTCATCGCCTCGCGTGCCTGACGCTCGCCGCGACTGAGGATCACCCAGCGCGCGCGGCGGCCTGCGGCTTCGGCTTTGAGGCAGTCGAGGACGATTTCCAGCGTCGAGGTAAATGTCTTGCCGCACTGGCGCGCGAACATCGCGATTTTGAAGCGCGACTCATCCTGCAGCCAGCGGCGCTGGTAGTCGTAGAGCTTGAGCGCCGGATTGCTCATGCGTCGTCGCCGTTGTAGGTGAGCTTGCCCAACTCGACGATGCCCAGGAACTCGCTGGCGGGAATCGGGTGGGGCCCGACCCAGTACTCGACTTCCTGCGCACGATGCGCGCGCGTCATGCCGAAGATGACGAGCGCGCTGGGCTGGACGGCGCGCTCGCGCAGCTTCGCCGCGACGCTTTCGAGCCAGCGCGCGGCGTCCTCCGCCTTGAGGTGCGTGATCGTGCTCATAGGTCGTAGGCGGTCTTCATGACGAGCGCCAGTGCGTCCGGATCGATCGCGCCCGTCTTGCCCAGCGCCTCCACGCGTGCGCGGCTTTCGCGCAGCGCTTCCTCGCGCGCTTCCTGCGCCACGATGCGCCGCGTGTTGAGGCTCATGCGTCGCGTGTCCATCGCGTTCTTGGCCATGAGCGCAAGGTCCTTGGCTTCCTTGGTCGACAGGTCGCCGTCGTCCTTGGCGCGCTTGGTCGCCTTGAGCGCGAGCACGGTGATCGCCTGCGCAAGGAAGTCGGCTGACTTCTCGCCGAAGCCCTCGCCGAGCGTGCCGGCGATCGCGCTGGCGGCCGCTTCGATTTCGCGAATCTCCTGCGTCGTCTCGGCCACGTACTGGTCGAAGCGGTGCAGTGCCGAGCGCGACACATCGGCCGCCGGCTGGCCGACGAAACGCGCCTTGAGGTCGTCGATCATCTCGTCGAGCGTCATCTGCCCGGCACGCAGCAGGCGCTCGATGTACTCACGCTGCTCGGTCGGCAGGCGCGTGATGCTCGACTTGCGGCGGCGCTTGGTGCTCATGGCGACCTCAGCGCGGCTCGGGGCGGCTGACGCCGGGCACGTGCGCGTTGCCCTGCGCCACGTCGTGACCGCGCGGCGTCAGCGACACGACGTCGACGCTGGTCGCCACGTCCTCAAGGCGCGCGAGCCCCTGTTCGGCAAGCCATGCCAGATCCGTGCGCACGTCGTCGCGACTGGCCGCCACGCCCAGCGCATACAGCGTCGTGTGCAGCACGCCCGAGTTGCTGCGGTAGGCGTTGGACTCGGACAGCAGGCGCAGCAGCAGCAGGCGTCGGTCTTCGCGCAGGCGCTCGGCAAAGGGTTTCATCGCTTGTTCTCCATCAGGTACGTCTGGATCGTGCGCATGAGCTGGTAGCTCGTGTCCACGCGCTCGCGCAGCGCGGCCACCTGCGCCGCGAGGTTGTCGACCACCCCATGCCGCTCGCGCATGCCCGAGGTTCGCTCTTCGAGCAGCGACAACCGCCGGTCGAGGTGGTCCACCCGCAGGATGTGCCGCCACAGGTAGATCCACAGGCCGAGGACGGCCGCGAAGGTCAGCACGGTCAGCGCGAGCTGCAGATCGATGGCCGCGTTCATGCGCGCCTGGCCTGCGGCGCGTACGCCTGCATGCGTTGCTCATGCACCTGCGCGCACGCGGCGCAGCGCGAGGTGCAACCACGCAGGATCTGCCAGCGCTCCGGCTCGATCGGCCCATCGCAATCGGCGCAGTCGGGAGGTGGCAATGCGGCCCGCGCCGCGTCGTCCGCCGCGTGGCGTCCGCGCGCCGCACGCACGGCCAGCTCACGGTCGAGCTGTTCGCGATCCTGCGCCATGTCGATGTCGTCAGCCACGCGCGCCTGCCTCGCGCAGGTCGCGCGCGCAAGCCGTGTAGATCACCGCTTGCGTGCGCAGCATGCGCCGCTCCAGATCGCTTTATGCCGCACGGGTCGCGGCGATCAGGAAATCCCATGCGTGCTTCGGGTTCCCGGTTTCTGCAACTCCGGCAATTGCTGCCCGTCCCAGTACGTCATGCGGTAGTT
>CAZCPB010000407.1:0-2226 GCA_964500365.1 uncultured Phycisphaeraceae bacterium | reverse complement strand
TGCGGTACTCGTCGAAGGTGGTGGCGCCGATGCACTGGATCTCGCCGCGGGCCAGGGCGGGCTTGAGGACGTTCGACGCGTCGATCGCGCCCTCGGCGCCGCCGGCGCCGACGAGCGTGTGCAGCTCGTCGATGAAGAGGATGACGTTCTTGGCGCGCCGGACCTCGTTCATCACGGCCTTGATGCGCTCCTCGAACTGGCCGCGGTACTTGGTGCCGGCGACCATCATCGCCAGGTCGAGCACGACCAGCCGCTTCTCGTGCAGGATCTCGGGCACGTCGCCCGAGATGATCCGCTGGGCCAGCCCCTCGACGATCGCCGTCTTGCCCACGCCCGCCTCGCCCAGGAGCACGGGGTTGTTCTTGGTGCGGCGGCAGAGGACCTGCGTGACGCGCTCGATCTCGGTCGCGCGCCCGATCACGGGGTCGAGCGAGTTCTCCTTGGCCAGCTCGGTCAGGTCGCGCCCGAAGCTGTCGAGCGCGGGCGTCTTGCTGCGGCTCTTGGTCGCCGTCCCGCCGCCGGAGCCCGAGCCCGAGCCCGACGAGCCGCTCACCGTCTCGCCGCCGCCGCCGTCCTCGCGCCACTCGGGGCCGGCGCCGAGCAGGTTGAGCACCTCCTCGCGGACGTCCTCGAGCTTGAGGCCGAGGTTCATGAGCACCTGCGCGGCCACGCCGTCGTGCTCGCGCAGCAGGCCGAGCAGCAGGTGCTCGGTGCCGACGTAGTTGTGGTTGAGGTTGCGGGCCTCTTCGATCGCGTACTCGATGACCTTCTTGGCCCGGGGGGTCTGGGGCAGCTTGCCCATGGTGACCATCTCGGGCCCGGCCTTCACGAGCTTCTCGACCTCGAGGCGCACCTTCCGCAGGTCCACGTCGAGGTTCTTGAGGACGTTGGCCCCGACGCCCGAGCCTTCCTTCACGAGCCCGAGCAGGATGTGCTCGGTCCCGATGTACTCGTGGTTGAACCGCTGGGCCTCCTGGTTGGCCAGGGCCATCACCTTGCGGGCACGGTCTGTGAATCGTTCGAACATCTCTGGCTCGCTTTCCGGGCTGGCCGCCGCACGCTCCGAACTCGAACGCCGGCGGGCTCCCTCAGACCCATAACTGTATTCGTTCTTTCCCGTACCCGGGGTTCACCGGCGAAGCTTCCGGGGACTCTCCACCATTTTTCGCAGACTCGCGGAACTCCCGACGCTGCAAGACGTTGGCTCCTGTTGAATCGATCCGGGCCCGGGCGGCAGCCGGAGCGCCCGGGCGCGGCGCGCCTTGGGTATCGGCAGCGAGCGGCGTGCCGGTTGGTCAAACTTCATGCGCCGTTCGCGCGGCTCTCACGGGCGTCTGCGCGGGGTTACACCCGGCGTGCCGGGTCGGAGAGGCAACCCGCGGGGCGGGCCGTCTGCCGATCTGGCATGCATCCGGCGATCCGGATCGACGGACGTCAGCGGCCGCCGGTGCTCAGCGTCAGGCTCGGGTCCGCGACCAGCGTGATCGGGATCTGGGCCTCGTCCTGGGCGCCGCTGGTCCGGTCCCGCACCGTGACCTTCAGGTTGTACTTCCCGACGCTGAGGTTGGCCGGGAGCTCGACCTGCTGCACGAGATAAAAATCGCGGCGGCGGTTGCGGCTCACCTCGATGACCGTCTGCTCGGGCTGGCGCCACTGGGCCGAGCCGTCGGCATCGTGCCACAGCGAAAGCTCCTGCGAGAGCTCGACGGCGAGCAGGCCGTCCGGGGCGCCGGACCCGAACTCGGCGAGGCCCGGGTCGCCCGAGCGCGCGGGGCGATGGCCGAAGCGGTCGAGCTCGGTGTACACGATCAGCCGGACCGGCCGGCCGGCGATGAACCCGCCCTTGCCCAGCTCCTGGAAGCGCCCGAAGCCCGAGACGCGCGAGCACAGCGCGGACTGCCGGATGCTGACGCTCTGCGATTCGTCGAGGGATGCGGCCGCCGAGTCGAACACGGCCGCGGCAGCGCCGGGCTCTCCCGTCGAGGCGCTGCCCCCGGCGAACGCGCGCACGACGGTCCGCCACTGGTCGAGCACGCGCCGCTGGCCGGGCGGGAGGTCGGCGCCCAGGCCGCTCTGGTCCGGCGCGGCGGAGATTCCGTCGAGGGCGATGATCGCGGCGGCGTCGGCGAAGGTCGGCCGCGCGCCGGCGCGGTCGGTGAGCGCCCCGCGCAGGTCCGCCGCGAGGCGCGCGGCGCGCTGCGCGGCGCTCTCCGCGGGCGCCGCGGG
>CAZCPB010000406.1:0-2228 GCA_964500365.1 uncultured Phycisphaeraceae bacterium | reverse complement strand
GAATCCGGCGCTCGATGCGCCGCCACCGGAATCGCCGGCGCTTCTGTCCTCTGTCCTCTGACTCCTGCCTCCTGAATCCGGCGCTCGATGCGCCGCCACCGGAATCGCCGGCGCGTCTGTCCTCTGTCCTCTGTCCTCTGACTCCTGAATCCGGCGCTCGATGCGCCGCCACCGGAATCGCCGGCGCGACTGTCCTCTGTCCTCTGTCCTCTGACTCCTGAATCCGGCGCCACTGTCAACTGTCAACTGTCAACTGACTCCTGACCTCTGATCCCCATCCCCGTCGCGATCCGCTCGCGCACCGCTTCCCGGCCGACGAGTTCGAGGACCGCATCGAGCGACGGGGTCTGCGTCGTCCCCGCCACCAGCATCCGCAGCGGCATGAAGAGCTGCGGCGGCTTGAGTCCGTGCTTCTTCGCTTCGGACTTGAGGCGCTCGCCGATCTTCTCGCGCGTCCACGGCAGGTCCGAGAACGCGGCGGCAATCGCCGCCACCGCAGGCCGGTTCTGCTCGGTCAGGTGTTCGGCGACCTTCTCGCGCGCCGGGTGCGGCGTGGCGTAGAAGTAGTGCGCGGCATCGGCCATTTCGGCGAGCGTGCGGACCCGGTCGCGCAGGAGGACCGCGACCGCGCCGGGGTCGGGCCCCGCCGCGGGGTCGAGGCCGGCGCGCTCGAGGTAGGGGCGCAGCCGCGTGCCGAGCAGGGCGGCGTCCATCCGCTTCATGTGCTCCTGGTTGACCCAGTGGAGCTTGTCGGCGTTGAATCGCGACGGCGCCGGATTGATCGCGTCGAGGTCGAACCACGACACGAACTCCGCGGGTGAGAAGACCTCGTCGTCCCCGTGCGCCCACCCGAGGCGCGCGAGGAAGTTGACCATCGCCTCCGGCAGGTAGCCTGCGGCCTCGTACTCCATCACGGACACGGCGCCGTGGCGCTTGGAGAGCTTCTGCCCGTCCTCGCCCAGCACCGTGGGCACGTGCGCGAACACCGGCGGCTCGTGGCCCAGCGAGCGGAAGACGTTGATCTGGCGCGGCGTGTTGTTCACATGGTCGTCGCCGCGGATCACGTGGGTGATGCGCATGTCGATGTCGTCGACGACGACGCAGAAGTTGTAGGTCGGCGTGCCGTCGGCGCGCGCGATCACGAGGTCGTCCAGTTCCGCGTTCGCGAACTCGATGCGGCCCTTGACTCGATCGCTCCATGCCACCGTGCCATCGTCGGGATTGCGGAAACGCACGACCGGTGCGACGCCCGCCGGCGGCACGAGCTTGTTCGCGGCGGCGCGGTCGGGGCGCCAGCGCCCGTCGTAGCGCGGCTTCTCGCCCGCGGCCATCTGCCTCGCCCGCAGGGCATCGAGTTCGTCGGTCGACATGAAGCAGCGGTAGGCGATTCCGCGTGCGAGCATGTCGTCGATGACCGCGCGGTAGCGATCCATCCGCTGCATCTGGTAGAACGGACCTTCGTCGTAGCCGAGCCCGAGCCAGGCCATCGCGTCGAGGATCGCCTGCACCGCCTCGGACGTCGAACGCGCGAGATCGGTGTCCTCGACGCGCAGCACGAAGGTGCCGCCGTGCCGGCGTGCGTAGGCCCACGAGAAGAGCGCCGTGCGGGCGCCCCCGAGGTGCAGGAATCCGGTGGGGCTCGGGGCGAAGCGGGTGCGGACGGCGGGCACCGGGGATCGAGGATCAGGCATCGGGAGCATCAGGCATCGGCCGCGGATCGCCACCGAAATGGCACATTTTACGTGTCCGTCCCGGTCATGCGGTCGCGCGATCCACCGTGGGTTGCGTTGAAGCCGGTCAGGCTGCTCGCCGCGAGCAACGACTCGATGGACGCGCGCACGCCCTCGCCAGGATGGCCGACCGCAGTCGCGAGGTTCAGCGCCTCCGGCCCCCGGGCGGTCCGGCACGCTTGCGGCACGGGTCGAACCGGGTCCGGCATTTCGTCGTCGTGGGTCTGGGCACGCGGTTTTCCCCCGGAACGCGGATCGACGCAATCAGAGTGTCACTGACAAAATGCATGGAAAGTCAGGAACTTGGTTGCGTCACTCGACCGTGAGCCCGTCTCCGCCCAAAATTGGGGCGACGATTGACACCATTTTGGTGCAGTTGGTCGCGGAGCGGCCATAGACGCGCTTTCGCCGTTTACTCACCTCCCCCCTTATGCTCTAATGACGGCTCCTGTCTGGGTTCGCGGGGCGTTTAGCTCAGTGGTAGAGCACTGCCTTCAC
>CAZCPB010000405.1:0-2246 GCA_964500365.1 uncultured Phycisphaeraceae bacterium | reverse complement strand
CGGCCTCGGGCTCGACGGGCAACTCGACTACGACCCGAACTACCGGGCCCAGACGACGGATTGCGCCAACTGCGACTTCTACAAGATCCGCAACGGCATGAAGAACTGGCCCAACCCCAACCCGTCCGCCTCGAACACGGGCGTCGCCAGCGAGCAGGCCGCGCGGATCGACGACCTGTGGCACGCCGCGGTCAACGGCCGGGGCCACTACTTCAGCGCCAAGGACCCGACCGCCCTCGCCTCCTCCCTGGTGACCGCGCTCAGCCAGATCAACGCGCGCCTCTCCTCGGCGGCCGCGGCGGCGACCTCGACCCTCGAGCCGACCGCGGGCGACAACCTGATCATCCTGCCGACCTACACGACGCAGGAGTGGACCGGCGAGCTGCGCGGACACGCGATCGACGTCACCGCGGGCAGCGCGACCTACGGGCAGATCCAGACCACCGCGGTCTGGTCGGCGCGCGACAAGCTCGACGCCAAGACCCGCGCCGCCTGCGACAACCGGACCATCAAGCTCTTCCGTCCCGGCGCCCCGGACAACCTGGTCGACTTCACCTGGAACACGAGCGCCTGCGACGCCGCGGGTAACCCGACCGGCGCGCCCACCACCGGGCTCAACACGGCCGAGCAGGACTTCTTCACCGCGGGTGGCGCGATCGACGAGATCCAGGGGCTGTCCCAGTGGGGCCTCATGACCGACGGGACCGGCAGCACTGTCGACCAGCGGTCGGAAGCGCGCGGCGCAAACCTGGTCAACTTCCTCCGCGGCCAGCGCGGCAAGGAGGGAACCACCCCCTTCACGTCAAACGACCTCACCCGACTCTACCGGCCGCGCCGGCACGTGCTCGGCGACATCGTGAACTCGCAGCCGCTGTTCGTCCGGGCCGCGACGTTCAACTACGCCGACAGCGGATACGCGGCCTTCGCCGCCTCGATCGCGGGGCGCCAGCCGATGGTGTACGTCGCGGCGAACGACGGCATGCTGCATGCCTTCACCGCCCCGCCCACCGCCGCCGGGGGCGAGGAGCTCTGGGCGTTCATCCCGCGCGCGGTGCTGCCGCGCCTGCACCGGCTGGCCGACGCCAACTACTCGAACCTCCACGAGTACTTCGTGGACGGCCGGCCGATCCGCGAAGACGTGTACGACACGGGATCGGGGAGCTGGAAGACCATCATCGTGGGCGGGCTCAACAAGGGCGGCCGTGGCTACTACGCGCTCGACGTCACCAGTCCGACCGCCCCGAAGGCGCTGTGGGAGTTCACCCACAACCCGGCCGTCTGCGGCGGCGCCGGCGAGTACAGCGATTGCCACCTCGGCTACACCTTCGGCAACCCGGTGATCAGCAAGCTGAAGGACGGCCGCTGGGTGGTGTTCGTCACCTCCGGCTACAACAACGTCAACTCCCCGTCGATCCCCGGCGACGGCGAGGGGTACCTCTACGTGCTCGACGCGATGACCGGCCGCATCCTGTACAAGATCGGCACCGGCGCCGGCGACGCCGTCAGCCCGAGCGGGCTCGCGAAGATCACCGCCTGGGTGAACAACGCGAATACCAACAACACCACCGAGCGCGTGTACGGCGTGGACCTCCTCGGCAACGTCTGGCGGTTCGACGTCAACGACGAGCGCGACGCGCTGAGCAACCCGATCCTGGCGCCCGCCGGCCGCGAGGCGACCCGGCTCGTGACGCTGAAGGATTCCGGCGGCAATCCGCAGCCGATCACCGTCGCCCCGCGGCTGACGGAAGTCGGCAGCCCGCCGGAGCCGTTCGTCTTCGTCGCCACCGGCAGGTACCTCGGCGTCAGCGACGTGTCGGACACGCAGGGGCAGAGCGTGTACGGGATCAAGGACACGCTCACGGCGACGGCGATCGGGAACCCGCGCGTGTCGCTCGCCCGGGTCTCGCTGCCGACCGGCGGCGCCCGCACCGTCACCTGCGACACCGCCACGGGCTGCAACGCATCGAACGGGTGGTACGCGGATCTCCCCGACGTGGGCGAGCGCGTGCACGTCGCGATGGAGCTCCAGCTCGGCACGCTGGTCGTCGCCTCGAACGTGCCCGCGAACTCCGCCTGCGAGCCGGGCGGCTACGGCTACCTGAACTTCTTCGGCACCGAGAACGGCCTGCCCCCGCCCGGGACCTCGAATGCACAGGCGCGCTACCGCGTCACCGGCCTGACGGTGGGCCTGGCCATCGTGAGGCTGCCCGACGGCACGGTGGTCGTGTACCGCCAGAAGCACACCG
>CAZCPB010000404.1:0-2252 GCA_964500365.1 uncultured Phycisphaeraceae bacterium | reverse complement strand
GGCCGATGATTGGGGCGTGCCCGTCATCCGCGAGAATCCTCACTTTCCCGGCTCGCGCGCGGAGGTCGTGGCGGACTGGGAGCGAATGCGCCGTGAGCCGCGGGCTCTGGCGCGCCCGGTCATCGTGCTCGCCGGCTGGAGGGCGCCGGCGTCGGCGCGGGGCGTGGGGTGGCGGCTCCGGGGCGTCACGAGCGGCCGGGGGGAGGATTTTCTGTCGATCGCGTACCCGGGCGCGGGGGACGTCGGCGCCGCGGCAAGGGTTGCCGCGGCGAGAATCCGTGGGCGGTTCGAGCGGTCCGATGCGTCGCCGGAGGTCGACGTCATCGGGATCTCGATGGGCGGGCTGGTGGCGCGGTGGCTGGCGGCAGGCATGGACAAGGGCGCGGGGCTGCCGGTGCGGTTCCGGCGGGTCTTCACGCTGGCGACGCCGCACCGAGGCGCGCGGCTGGCGCATCTGATCGCCCCGGATCGCGCCGCCCGGGACATGCGCGAAGGCTCGGGGCTGCTGCGGGAACTCGATGCCGCGCTGGCGGAGAAGCCGCTCGATCTCACGGCGTACGGGCAGTTGAGGGATTGGTGGGTCGGAGCGACACGCACAGCGCCGCCGGGAAGCGAGCCGGTCTGGTGTGACACCGAGGGCGTCGCCCAGCACGCGTTCAGCCACTTTCTGATCAACTTCAATCCGCGGGTGCTGCGGGATATTGCGCGTCGGCTGCGCGGGGAGGAACCCGCGGCGCGGCGAGGGTCGCGCCCGCCGTGTGACTAGGGTCGGTGAAAGGTGAACGGTGATGCTGCGTGGTCCAGGCAGAAGGGGAGAACCAGCGAACAGGTGAGCGCTTGCACTCGGAACTGCCTGAGATCGGAGCCCAAGGAGCAATGGTGATGAAGTGGGCCAGAGGAGTGGTCATCGCTGGCGCGGCGGTCCCTGTCGCGGTTCTTGTGGCAGGGGGCGCTGGGTGTGCGCACGAATGCGGATCGGCTTGCCACGCAGGGAGAGAGAGCGGGCCGGGGATCACGCACGTGGTGCTGGTGACGTTGCACGACCAGTCGGAGCGCGGGGCCCTGGAGCGTGAGACGCGGCAGATGCTGGAGCGCGCGGCCGGGGTTGATGAATTCGCGGTGGGCCCGCCGGTTGAGACGGGGCGGGCCGTCGTGGACGGGTCGTACGACGTCGGATTTACGGCACGATTCAAGGACCGCTCGGGGTACGCCGCGTATGAAAGCGACCCGGGGCACACGGCGCTCCGGGAGGGCTGGCGCAGCCGCGTGAAACAGCTTCGGATCTTTGACTTCGGCGCGGCCGACCTCGTCGCGACGGACGGGCGTGGTCACTGAGAGGCGCGGCGGGCCTTGCGGATTTCTTCGAGGCGCTGGGCCATGGCTTTTTCGGTGCCGCGGTCCGTCGGACGGTAATAGGACTTCGAGACGCCGAGGTAGTCCTGGGTGCCGAGCGCGCCGGGGTCGTCGTGGGTATAGCGATAGCGTTCCGAGGGCGGCCTCGTGCCGGCGCTCAGGTCGGCGGCCTTGCGAACGTTTGTGTCCTTGATATGGACGGGGACAGGGACGGTCCGGCCCTCGCGCACATCGGCGATAGCCTCTTCGATGGCGATGTACGACGCGTTGCTCTTGGGCGCGAGGGCGAGGTACGTTGCGCACTGCGCGAGGGTGATGCGGGCCTCGGGGAGGCCGATCCGCTCGACGAGTTCCCAGCAGGTCGCGGCGACCGCGATGGCCCGCGGGTCGGCGTTGCCGATGTCCTCGCTGGCGAGGATGGCCATTCGCCGGGCGATGAACCGCGGGTCCTCGCCGCCCTCGAGCATCCGCGCGATCCAGTAGACGGCGGCGTCAGGGTCGCTGCCGCGCAGGCTCTTGATGAGTGCGGAGGCGACGTCGTAGTGCTCGTCGCCGGTCTGGTCGTAGACGGCGGCCTTCTGCTGGATGGAATCCTCGGCGGCGGCGCGGTCGATGACGACCGGGAGGGTCGGGGCGAGGTGCCGGTCGGGAGGGGCGGAGGAGAGCACGGCGACTTCCAGGGCGGTGAGCGCACGCCGGGCGTCGCCGTCGCTCTTGATCGCCCACACGTCGAGGGCATCCTCGCTGACGCGGAGGTCGAGCGCGCCGTACCCGCGCTCGCGGTCGGCGATGGCGGCGCGGAGGGCGGACTTGACGTCGTCCGGGCTCAGGGACTCCAGGCGGAAGAGCGTGCTGCGGCTGACGAGGGCCGAGTTGCAGGCAAAGAGCGGGTTCTCGGT
>CAZCPB010000403.1:0-2274 GCA_964500365.1 uncultured Phycisphaeraceae bacterium | reverse complement strand
TCATTCGTTAGGCGCAGGAGACCGCGGCATGACCCTTCCACTGACCGATGCGTTCACCTCGTACCTCTCCGACGAGCGGCACTTCAGCCCGTACACGGCGCGCTGCTACGGAGCGGACCTGCGCCAGTACATCGAGTACCTCACCGGGGAGCACCACATCTCCATCAATCCTGACCGGGAGCGCGAGGCGTTCAACCGCCGGGCGGAGTCGGCCCGGGCCGCCTCGGGGGGCGCCGAGACCCGCGCCGCGATCGCCGGGAGCATCGCGCCGGGCACGGTGACGGCGCTGCTGATGGCCGCCAACGCCGATTCGATCCGGGCCTTCCTCGCGCACCTGGGCGAGCAGCACTACTCCGCGGCCACCATGGCCCGCAAGATCGCGACGCTGCGCTCCTTCTACAAGTGGGGCGAGCGTCGCGGGTACACCGACAGCAACCCGATGACGCTGATCCGCACGCCCCGCCAGGGCAAGCGGCTCCCCAAGGCGATCACCGTCGAGCAGATCGAAAAGCTGCTGGCCGCCCCCGACGAGAACGACGTGCTGGGCCGGCGCGACCGGGCCATGCTCGAGACGCTCTACTCGACGGGCATCCGAGTGAGCGAGCTGATCGGCCTCAACATCGAGGACCTCGATCTGGCGGGCGAAGCGCTGCGCATCCGGGGCAAGGGCAAGAAGGAACGGATCGTGCCGCTCGGCGCCCACGCCCTGATCGCGATCCGGAGCTTCATCGACCTCTGCCGCGCCGACCCGCGCTTCGGCCCGTCGTGGACCGAGGGCAAGGGCAACCGGCCGCTGTTCCTCAACAAGCACGGCGGGAGGCTGAGCTCGCGCTCGGTCCGCCGCAAGCTCGACAAGTACCTCAAGCAGGTCGGACTGGACCCGACGATCTCGCCGCACACGCTGCGTCACAGCTTCGCGACGCACCTGCTCGACAACGGCGCCGACCTGCGGAGCGTGCAGGAACTGCTCGGGCACCAGTCGCTCTCGACGACGCAGGTGTACACGCACCTCACGACGCAGCGCATGCAGGACGCGTACCACAAGGCCCACCCTCGGGCGCAGGCCAGCTGAAGCGTCCCTCCGACGGGCCGTGAGCCCGCCGGGGCGCGGGGCGGCCTGCGATCGAAGACCATCACCGGGGGATGACGATCGTACCGGGGCTCTTGACCTCGACGCGGTCGCGCGCGAGATCCCACTCCAGCAGCTTGGCCCGCACCGGCGTGGGACGCCCCGGGTCGAGCATCACCACGTCGTTGCCCTCGTTTGACGCCGCGCGGATGAGCCGCTCGGTCGTGAGGTACTCCAGGCGGTCGGCCGTGAGCTCCTTGGTCCCGCGCCGGGCCCACACCGCTCCGGCCGCGGTGGCGCGGACAAGCCGGCCCCGCACGTCCCCGCCCGTGCCGTCGTCGCGCAGGTCGGTGAGGTGCGCGACCACCTCCTCGGCCTCCATCTCCGTCATCTCCGGGCTCTCAAGGCCCAGGTGCCTGACGCGGACCCGCTCACGCATGACGACGGTGCCGTCCTCGCGGCTGAGGTGGAGCGAGCCGTCCCACTCGAATCGGGCCGCGCCGCGGCTGCTCAGCTCGGCGCCGGGCGCCTCGCGTGCCGGACGTGAATCCCCGGAGGGGGCCGCTCGCACATCGACGATGCGGAGCGTACCCGCGCCGGGCAGATCGACCGTGCCCAACTCGTCGTCGGCAAGGATCCGGTCGCCCTCGACGCGCAGCTCCTCGGCAAGCCGACGGCCCTCGGGCACGTCGGCGGCCTCGTAGGTGCGCGACGTGACCGAAGCGCGCCCGCCCTCGGCTTCATCGACCGAGGCGCCGATGATCTCGGCCCGGAGCACGCGCCGGGGTTCCGCGTTGCTCGGCGCGCCGGCGTCCGACCCGAGGCCCATCCCCTCGGCGCCCGGGTTCGGCGTGAGTTCGAGCATCGCGGTCGCGCCTTCGAGTTCGCGGACAGTCCACTCGTCAGGGTGCATCACGGCCGTGATATCGCCGCGGGCCTCGAGCGTCCCGGCGCGGTCGTCGAAGGTCATGGAGCGCGACCATGATGCGTCCGCGTGCACGGGGTGGCCCGCGCCGTCCTGGCCGCGGTGCATGAATTGCCCCGCGCCGAAGACTCGCGCGACCCGCGCGCGGCCGTCGAGCTCGATCTGCTCGCCCGTCACGCTCGAACCCTCGCGCCCGACGCGCGAGCCGGGACCGCTGAGCGCGGCGACCTCGCGGGTGGCGCTGGCGCGGATCTCGGGCGCCTCGGCCCACACGCCGTCC
>CAZCPB010000402.1:0-2274 GCA_964500365.1 uncultured Phycisphaeraceae bacterium | reverse complement strand
GCGGCTACGGCGGCGAGGACTTCTAGTCCGCGCTCCGCACCGCGACACGCGGCAAACGGCCGGCCCCGGGGAAGGACCCCCGGGGCCGGTTCGCGTTTCGGGGGTGCTGTGAACGGCGCCGGCTAGCGTGAATCCGACCTCTCGGCCACGACGCACACCGTGTCGGCCTCGCGCAGCGGAAGGGCTTCGTGCGCCTTTCCGCGGTAGAAGTAACCCCGCCCGCCCACCTTCGGGGGACGGACAGGCGACTCGCCACACGAGGTGGCAGTGAGCACCAGGATCAGGGCCAGAAGCATGGTCTTCATCTTGGCCGCTCCTCCCCACGCAAGGGGGGGCGTTCCCTGGCGTGGTGTTGGGGGTGTCTCCGCCCGGGTCAAACAGAGGCTACTGCCGCGAAACTACGGAGAACAAGAGAAAAATAGAGAGAGACAATCTTGGTGGCCAGATCCGCGGCGCGGCGCCCAGTTCCTGCTGAAGGTGCCGCCGCCGAAAAGCGGTTCCGAGGTTTGGCACCTAATTTGTCGAGTCAATCTGCGACTCTTGACTTGCACAAACGCGGTTTGGAGGTTATTAGCAACCGCACGGGCCGCCGGCCGTGCACGGATGGGCACGGGAAACATCCGGAGAAATTCCGGTTGTGCACCAGGGACGCGTGTAGAATTGGGCGCAAGCTCCTGCGCTCGCGATCGGAGGAGAAAGTGGCGGCAACCGAATTGGACCCGATCGTCAATCGTGGTGCTTCGAAGCAGGCGTTGGCCAAAGAGATTCGCGAGCTACATGGGGTCGCCCGCATGGCGAGGCGCGCTGCCGCCGGGGAGCCTCGGCCACAGGTCCGCATCGTCAACGGACGCCCCTACCTCAGCGCCGCCGGCGCCGCAGCGCGACTGGGGATTTCGCGTGAGCGGTTGTTGAAGGACCGAGAGGCGACCGCGCCTGGTGGCGCCCGGAACGGGCGGCTCTGGGGCGCGATTCGGTGGAGGGCGTCGAAGCCGGTCGGCGAGCGCGGTGAGCGGTACTTCTTCGACAAGCTCGAGCTGGACGCTTGGCTCGAGTCTGTAGACTCGTCGGGCACGCGGACGGAAGACGCCTTCGGCCCCCCCCACTCCTTTGGTGCCGGCGTGGCGCTCGGCGCGAAGTTGCGAGAGGCCCGCCTCTCCCTCGGCATGTCCCTACAGGAACTCTCCGAGCGGACCGACGGAATCTCGACCGGGCATCTTTCAAGCATCGAGAATGGTCGAAAGGTCCCGAGCAAGGAGATGCTGGCGCGGCTGGTAGAAGGACTTGCCCTCGAGGCGCGGTCCCCTGCCGCTGGTACGGCCGGCCCGAGCGTCGGTCCAGGCGCACGCGTAAGCGTTCAGTTTGACCCCGCACCTCCAGCGGCCGGCCCAAACGCAGTAGTGGTCCGCATCGAGGCGGATCCCACTAGCGAAGGGCCGCGGCGCGTACTCGAAGAGCTACTTCGCGCCATGATTAGCGCCTCCGGTGCTGGCGGTGTCGAGGGGGCGCGAGTGGTTCGCATCGAGATCGAGCCCGCCAACGAGGACTCTGGCGAGCGCGCGTCGGAGGCCGCACAGGGCGCGGGGCCCGACGACATCATCCCGTCCTGACTCGATTGCGCGGTGCGCCGTCGGGAGCCATCGGACGACGCTTCCGGCTTGCCGACGCCGCTACGCCTCGCCGCCCCGCTCGCGCGTCATCTCGACCATCGTCCGGCGGAAGCCGAGGCGCTCGAACAGCCGCTGCGCCGGCTCGTTGCGCGCGGCGCTCATGAGCACGACGCGCGGGGCGCCCTTCGCCTCGAGCCGGCCGATCGCGGCGCGCACGAGGCGCCCGCCCGTGCCGGCGCCGCGCTCGGCCGGGTCCACGAACACGTCGTGCAGGTAGCCGCAGGCGGCCCGCAGGTCCTTCCAGCTCATGGGCTCGAGGCCGGCGTAGGCGTAGCCGATCACCCGCCCGGCGCGCTCGGCGACCAGGACGACGCACTCCGGTTCGCCGAGTTGCGAGATCAGGAAGCGCCCGTAGCCCGCCTCGGGGTTCTCGCTGCGGACGAAGCGCCGCGGGTCGAAGTCGTGGTGCTGGCGCATGAGCGCGCCGCCGAAGCGTCCGAGCGCGGCCTCGTCCGCCTTCGTCGCGGGCCGGATCGTGACCTCGTCCATGTCGCCTCCGGGCGGCGGAGCGGCCCGCCGCTCGCGGCCGCTCAGGCCGCGGTCGCCGTCGCGAGCGCCACCTGGATCATGGCGTCGAAGCTGGTGCGGCGCGCCTCGGGCGGCATGT
>CAZCPB010000401.1:0-2278 GCA_964500365.1 uncultured Phycisphaeraceae bacterium | reverse complement strand
GGCGAGCCACGGTAGAACCAGTAATCGTCGAAAAGCAGCCAGGTGCCCGTCACCAACAGATCATCGAGGAACTCGAGCACTGTAAGCGTCGATGAATACAGGTCGCAGTCGATGTAGACGCACAGGGGCACGCCGCGTGCACGCAGTGCGCCCTTGTCAAGCTTCGGCAGACTCTCCGAGAACACGCCTGGCACCAGGGTCAGCTCGTCCTCCTGCATTCGCGATGACGCGAGGATGTTCGCTCTGACCAGCTCGACACTCATCGACCTGAAGTTGCCTTTCGAGAAATGTGGCGCGTAATCCGCGGCCGCGAGGTCCTCCGCCTCCAAGTCAGGAATGCCCGCGAAGGAGTCGAAGCCGAGAAAGTGATGAACAACACCCCGGAGCTGCCGGTACGCGTCGATCATTCCTTCGCCATTCAACAGTCCGAACTCCATGTAATAGCCGCTCGGCATGTTGGAAAACTGGATGAATTCACGGATGAACCGGAGAAGGTTCGCCCGCTTAAGCAGGTCCCCGTTTAGCGTCGGGAGGATTGAAGGCCGTGAGACGCGGGTCATGTTGCTCCCCCGGACGACGTAGAGGCGCGGGTCGCGCGGGCCAGGGCGTCGCACACCCAACCGACCTGATCCGCGGACATCTGCGGCCACATCGGCAGGCTCAACACCTCGCGGTGAATGGCCTCGGTAAGCGGGAAGCTGCCCCGGCCGAGCCCCAGCTCGCGGTAGGCCGGTTGGAGGTGCGGCGGTACCGGGTAGTGAATCATGGTGCCGATGCCGGCTTCGGCGAGCGCCCGGTGGAGCGCATCCCGTTGAGACGAGCGGACCACGAAGAGATGCCAGACAGGTTCCGCCCAATCCGGGACGCAGGGCAGCGCAATGTCCAAACCGGAGAGCGCCTCCAGGTAGCGCCCTGCGACCGCACGGCGGCGCGAGTTCCAGTCGTCAAGCAGCACGAGCTTCACCCTCAGGAAGGCGGCTTGCAGCTCGTCCAGCCGGGAGTTCACACCTTTTACTTCGTTGTGGTACTTCGTGTGCGAGCCGTAGTTGCGCAGTACCCGTACGCGGTCCGCCAGGTCGGGGTCATTGGTCACGACCGCGCCACCGTCGCCGAGCGCGCCAAGGTTCTTGCCGGGATAGAAGCTGAACCCGGCGGCATCGCCGAGGCTGCCTGTGCGGCGGCTCTTATACCTCGCGCCGTGCGCCTGCGCCGCGTCTTCTATGACCTTCAGTCCATGCCGGCGAGCGATCTCGTTGATCGGATCCATGTCCGCCGGCTGGCCGTAGAGGTGAACCGGCATGATCGCCCGGGTGCGCGGGGTGATCGCCCGTTCGACAGCCGCCGGATCGAGGTTGCAGGTTCGCGGGTCGGGCTCGACCGGTCGCGGCAGCGCGCCAGCATAGGAAACCGCGAGCCAGGTGGCGATGTACGTGTTCGCGGGCACGATGACCTCGTCCCCGGGCCCGATGCCCAATGCGCGGAGAACGAGATAGAGCGCGTCGAGGCCGTTTCCGACGCCGACGCAATGTTTCGACTCGCAGTACGCAGCAAACTCGACCTCGAAGCGTTCTGTCTCTTCGCCGAGGATGAACCAGTCGCCGTCGACGACCCGCCGAAACGCCGCATCCAGCGCCGGACGAATCTCGCCACGGATTGCCGCGAGATCCAGAAAGGGAACTATCGGTTTCACGAGATCGACGGCCATGGCTCCCTGGGCGCGTTAGTTCGTGCGCGCGACGATCGCTTGGAACGCGTCATAGTCCCGTATGTAATCCTCTGCCCGATACACATCTGATGCTAGGACCAGCAGTATTGCATCGGGGGTGTACTTGTAGTGGGTGCGCCATAGAAGCGGCGGCACGTGAATGCCGATCGTGGGTGAGTCCAACCTCACTTCGTCGCGAGAATTGCCGTCGTCCAATGCGATGGAGCACGCGCCGCGGACGCAAATGAGCACTTCGTGCAGCTCGCGGTGGGCGTGCTCACCACGAACCTCCTCACTGGGAACATCAAACACCAGGAAGAAGCGCTTCGGCTCGAATGGCAATTCCTTCGGGAACTCACCATACACCAGGCTGCCACGCAGATCCTCAACTCGCGGACACCGCAAGAGCTTCGCACGCCCCACTACGAGCGACCGTAGACGCTGGCCGCTGTCGGGAACCCGCTCAGCGGCGGGAAGCGATTTCGGCGAATCCGCGTACCCGACGATCCGAGAGGGATTGCCGACGACGATGGCGTTCGGCGGCACATCGTGTGTCACGACCGCGCCGGCCCC
>CAZCPB010000400.1:0-2287 GCA_964500365.1 uncultured Phycisphaeraceae bacterium | reverse complement strand
TTCGTGCCCCCTGCCTGCGCATTAGGGCCGGCATCAACCCTTCCATGCTGCCCAGATCGAGGCAGTCAAGACCCGCTAGGTCGCAATTCCGCATCAGCACGCGCGGCAAGTTCGGAAAGTCTTCGGGATAGATCCCTGCCTTCGTGATCCCCGGAAGGAGTTCAATGGTGTAATACCACCACTTCTTGAAGATCGCGGACTGTTTCAGGGTCTCCGCGCTGCTCGGGAAGCGGTGGGCCGCGACGATGAGTTCGTAGGCCACCCGCCTGACGGCCCGAGCAAGCAAAGACACGTCGAACTGGTCTTTCCCGGTGATCCTCAATACGCGGGACTTGATGAACTCTTCCATGTTGGTCCTCTTGCTGATGCGGCCGGTGCCCGCCGACCCCGTTGCCCGCTTGAGTAGGCACCATGGTATGTTGGCGATCGTCCGCAGTGCCGTGTAAGTCGAGTGTATCCGTCAATCCTCGCGAGGAGCCAGCCGTTAGCTAAACGGAACCAAACTTCGCGTCGCGACGTAGCCGTACAGACGCAACGTACCGGAGGTGCTTGGTTCCTCCGCGATGTGACCGCTTTCCTATCGGCGGGTGCGGAACGTGTGATATCGATTGTCGTGATCTCGCGCGGGGCGCGTATCCCCTCGACCGAGGCGACGGACGACGGAAAACCCGACCGAGCCGGATCGCCACATGACAGACAGCGTTCCATTTCTGGATTTCGCCGCAATCCGGCGCGAGCTTAGCCCGGCGCTCGATGCGGCGTATCGACGCGTCATCGAGGGCGACTGGTTCATCCTCGGCCAGGAGCTAGAATGCTTCGAGACTCAGTTCGCCGCGTACTGCGACGCGAAGCATTGCGTCGGCGTCGGCACCGGCCTCGACGCGCTCTATCTCTCGCTTCGCGCTCTGGAGATCGGGGCCGGGGACGAGGTCATCGTCCCCGCGAACACGTACATCGCCACCTGGCTTGCCGTTTCATACGCTGGCGCACTGCCGCGACCGGTCGAGCCCGACCCGCGGACGTACAACCTCGATCCGGTGGCCGTCGAACGGGCGATCACGTCGCGCACCCGGGCGATCATGCCGGTTCACCTCTACGGACAGCCGGCAGACATGGATCCGATCAACGCGATCGCCCGCCGGCACGGACTCAAGGTGATAGAAGACGCGGCGCAGGCGCATGGCGCGAGATACAAGGGCCGACGCGCCGGCAGCCTGGGCGATGCGGCGGGCTTCAGCTTCTATCCCGGCAAGAACCTCGGCGCGCTCGGCGACGGAGGCGCGGTGGTCACGAATGACTCCCAGCTCGCCGACCGCGTGCGGGCGCTTCGCAACTACGGGTCGCGCACCAAGTACCACAACGAACTGAAGGGTGTGAACTCGCGGCTCGACGAGCTGCAAGCCGCGTTCCTGCGAGCGAAGCTCGCGGTGCTCGACGAATGGAACGCGCGCCGCGGGGCGGTCGCCGCGCGCTATGTGGAGGTGCTCTCTGGTTTGGATATCACGTTACCTTCGGTCCCAGATTGGGCAGAACCGGTCTGGCACCTTTTCGTGGTGCGTGCGCGCCAGCGAGATGCGCTTCAGCGGGCCCTGGCTGACGCTGGCATCGGCACGGTAATCCATTATCCAGTGCCGCCGCACCTTCAGCCGGCGTACCACGAACTGGGGCTCGGCCCTGGCAGTTTCCCGATCACCGAGGCTGTCCACCGCGAAGTACTGAGCTTGCCCATGTGGCCGCAGATGTCGGACGCCCAGATCGACGCGGTCTGTGAGGCCATCATTGCGAGCCTCGCGGCCTGAGCGCTGGACCGCGAAGCCTGCGTCGTGAGCCCAAGGAGGAAACAGTCGTCGCCCGCGCCCGAGAGGACGATCGACGAGCTCCGAGTGGAGCGGGTGGCTGGTGAAGCGATCGATCTGGGCAGGCAGGAAAAGCTGCGCGGGCTGACGACCCTTCGGTTCCTCGCGGCATTCTGGGTGTTCATCTTCCATTTCAACCTGCGCGCTTCGCTCGAGCTCCCGCAGTTTGCCAGGAACATCGTCGCGAACGGGGCGATAGCGATGCCGGTGTTCTTCATGCTCTCTGGACTTGTGCTCGGATACCGCTATCGCGATACCTACAAGGGCTTCGGACCCTATTATCTCGCCCGTATCGCGCGCATCGTTCCAGCCTATTTCCTGTGCATCCTGTTGACGGTGCCGCTCCTCGTCGCCTACGGGGATTGGGGCGAGCCGGCATTCTGGGCAGGCGGACTCTTCGCGCTCGCGATCAGCGTCGTTTTGATGCAAGC
>CAZCPB010000399.1:0-2321 GCA_964500365.1 uncultured Phycisphaeraceae bacterium | reverse complement strand
GCGAGGTGCGAGGTCGTGAATCCCATCGGGGGACGGAAGAACGCGGGTCGGCGGCCGATGATCTCTTCGATGAGGTCGTCGGCCGCGCGGAGGTCACGCTCCCACTCGGGCCACCAGTTGAAGCAGCGGGTGTACGAGTGCGAGACGGTGTGGTTGGCGATCACGTGCCCCTCGTGGTGGGCCCGCCGGACAAGGTCGGGCCAGCGCCGCGCGTTCTCGCCGATCACGAAGAACGTCGCCGCGGCGCCCGCGGCGCCGAGGATGTCGAGCACGCGGTCGGTCGCTCCGGGCATCGGTCCGTCGTCGAACGTGAGCGCGAGCGAGCCTTCGGGCGGGCGAGGGGCGCGGCAGACCACCGGGCACATGAGCGAGGAAGTCGGGCTGAAGATGCCGTAGCCGGCCGCGCCGAGCGTTCCGACGCCGGCGGCCGTGGCGGTCACGGCGAGGATGTGCATCGCGGCTTCGGCGTTCACAGCGTGTGCCCCTCGGGCCAAGCGTAGTGAGGGGCCCTTCAGCGGGCGGCGCGGCGTGCCGCGCGGGCGACGGCGAGCGGGGCGACGACGAGCTGGGCCCCCAGCCACGCGCCCAGCAGCCCGACGGCGAGGCAGTTCCCGAGGGACTGGATGGCGGGGACGCTGGTCGCGGTGAGGGCGCCGACGGCGAGGATGTTGGGCGCCGTGGACATGAACAATGCGTGGAGCGAGGCGCCGAGGCGCGAGACGATGCCCGGGGCGTCGGCCCCTTCGTCGCGGGCGTGGCGGGTCACGCCGATCAGGAAGATGCCGAAGTCCACGCCGAGGCCAGCGAGGATCGGAAGGGCCATCTGGTTGACCATGTTGAACGGCGTTCCCGACGCGCGCATCCACGCGAGGACGGCGAGAAGGCCGAAGAGAAACGGAAGGACGGCCAGCGCGACGTCGATAACGCTGCGGAAGAACAGGGCGAGCAGCACGACGACGATCACCATGCCGAAGGCCACGACGCGGGGCAGGTCGCGCCGGATCACGCGCTCGGCATCGTGGGCGAGGACGGGCAGGCCGGTGAGGGTCGCACCGGGAAGATCGGCGAGCAGGGCGCGGAGAGTTTCGACGGCCAGGGCGCGGGAGTCGCGGCGGTCGAGGTCGCGCGAAAGGACCAAGGTGGTGATGGCTTCGTGGTGTCCCGCGTGGCCTGGGGACTTCGCGAGAAACATGTCCGCGACGGCGGGGTACCGGCGGAGCGCATCGAGGTCGGGTGGGGGCCGGCCCCCGGCCAGTTCGCGCAGGAAGCCCGCGTAGCCCTCGAACGAGGCCGGGTCGAACGAACTGGCGGCGATCGCCTCGCGGAACTCGCGCTCGATGCGGGGCGGGTCGGCCCGCGCCAGGCGTGCCTCGATGATCGCCGCGCGCTGCAGATCGGGGAGCACGGAGTGAAGGCCGAGGGTGCCGGCGACACCGACGCGGGCGGCCTCGGGGCCCTGAATCGCTGCCGCGGCACGGTGGGCGAGCGTCACAAGGTCGGCCGGGGTCTCCGCCGTGAGGTGGACGAGGAGCGAGCCGGGTGAGACGCCGAAGGTCTGGCCTGCGCGTTCCTGGGCGTCGAGCGCGGCGTTGGGCGACGGGTGCATGACCCGCAGGTCATCCTCGAGCCACGAGAATGAGCCGGGCCGGAAGGCCAGGAACGCCGCGGCGCCCGCGAGCGTAAGCGCGAGGGCCAGGCCCGCGCGCCGGTGCTTCCACGTGAGGTCCGCGACGGGCGCAAAGGAGAAGCGCGCCCCGACGAGGCGGAGGCCCGCGAGGCGCTCGGGCACGAGGGAGAGGAGCGCGGGGAGCGTCGCGAGCGTGGCCGCGAGGACCAGGAAGAGGCCGAGGCATCCCACGGCGGCGAAGCCCCGCAGCGCGGGCAATTCGGACGTGAGGAGCGCGATGAATCCGGCGATCGAGGTGAGGCAGGCGATCAGGAGCGGGCCGGCCAGGGCGCGGATCGATCGCTCGGCGGCCGCGCGGATTCCGGCGCCGGCCTCGCGGTCGTGCTCCACGTGCGACATGAGGTGGACGCCGTAGTCGCTCCCGAGCCCGGCGAGCATGGCGCCGATGACGGCGGTGAGGGGTGTCAGCGAGGTCGTGAAGAGGGAGTGAACCGCGAAGGCGCCGAGGATGCCTACGGCGACGGGCATCAAGGCGAGCGGGAACGCGGCGGGGCTGCGGTACATCAGCAGGAAGAGCGCGCCCATCAGCGAGACGGACCAGGCGATGCTCGAGGTCATGTCGGCGCGGACGGATCGCTCGCTGAGGGCGGCGATGGCGGGGGCGCCGGTCAGTTCGACGGCGAGGGGGCCGGGT
>CAZCPB010000398.1:0-2329 GCA_964500365.1 uncultured Phycisphaeraceae bacterium | reverse complement strand
AGCAGGTCCGACCGCTCGCGCAGTTCGGCGCCGCTCGGGAGGGGTCCGCTCACCGAAGTACTCCATCAGCCCAGTGGGATGCTCCACTGGGGTCGGGTTGTCTCCGTGGCGGCGGAATATCAGCAGGTAATCGGCGGAGGCGACAGAGCATCGGGTCGAATCCTCCACCAGGGTCCGATGGGCCAGGCCCTTCGCCATCGTCCGGTTGCGGACCGTGAGCGGTTCCTTCCACACGTGATAGCGGGCCGCGTACGACCATCCGTGCTCGGCGTGCAGGCGCACAATGTCACCGGGGAAGTCCATGAGCGCATCGCCCTTGCCGGTGTTCCCCTCGGGAATGTCCATGCAATGCACCGCCGTTACGCGCCCGGGCATGGTGAGGCGGGCCAACTCGGAGACGACGAAGCCGTAGTGCTCCCGGAACTCGGCGTAGTCCCGGCTGTTCGACAGGTCACGCTCACTCGATGAGTACTGGTAGAGGCCGGCGAACGGCGGGGAGTACACCGACAGGTGAATCGACTCGTCGGGCAGGTCGCCCATCACTTCGATGCAGTCACCCAGGTAGAGGGCGTAACGGTCGGTGATTGTCTGGTCGGCTACAGCCACGCTGGAACCTCGACTTTCTGTGCAAACTCGGAACGGTCCACCGCTACGGCGTCTCGCATGTGCGCAGTCAGAGCCTCGAACATGGCGTCGGCCTGAGCAGCCTTCCGTTCGATGCTCTCGAGCGCGTCCGCGCCGCCAACGGTGGTCACAAGGTCAACCGTGACCGGATGGTCCTGGCCGAAGCGCCAGCACCGACGGACGGCCTGATACAACTGCTCGTAGGAGTAGGTCGGGAAGAACGTGAGCCGGTGGCAGTGCTGCCAGTTGAGGCCCCACCCGGCGATCGTCGGCTTTGTCACCAGCACCCGAATGTCGCCCTGGGAGAAGGCGTGCAGCCGTTCCTCTTTCGACTCGACCGGATCGGAACCCTTCACCTGTACGGCGTCGGGGATGAGACGTGTGAGCAGGTCGCCTTCGGAGTTGAGTTGGCACCACGCCACGGCGCGGGGAGCGTCCGAAAGCAGATCGGCGACGGTCCCGCAGCGTTCCTCGACGGTGCGCCGCGCCTCGTCCCTCGACTCCTTCAAGCCTTGGGCGGGAACGTCGAACAGGCGGCCGCCGTCCGGTTCGTGAGCCTCGATCACGTGCCGGCGGTACTCCACCGGGGGAAGCACGAACCCGTCGTCGGAGTAGCCCAGGTCGGATGGCCAGCGGAGCGCCCGCGCCCACGACGCTACCCACCGCCAGAACGGTTCCTCGGCGTGACCCTTGAACCGCCACTTGTCGCCCCTCCCACCGAAACGGGCCGTGAACGATTCGCCCTTGTTCGTGAAGAACCGGCCCAGCATGTCCATGTACCCCAGGTAGCCGAGCGCTTCGGAGGATGTGCCGAGTTCGATGTAGTCGTTCGGGGCGGCGGTCGCTGTGCAAAGCAGCCGGTAGGGGAGCTTGCGCATAAAGTCGGTCACCAGCGCCCGACGCTGCCCGTCGAATGCCTTGATCGCAGAGGACTCGTCGCACACCATCGCCCCGAAGTCGGACGGGTCGAACAGGTGGAGTCGGTCGTAGTTCGTGATCGTCACCGGCCCCGACGGGGAGCCGTCCCGGGACACGGCCGCCTCGATGCCGAACTTCGCCGCCTCCCCCTCGGTCTGGAACGCCACCGCCAGCGGAGTCGCCACCAGCACCGGCCGCCCCGTCTGGCGGTGAACATGATCGGCCCACACGAGCTGCATCGGCGTCTTGCCCATCCCGCAGTCAGCGAAGATCCCCGCCCGGCCCTTACGAAGCGCCCACGTCACCAGATCGGCCTGGAACGGGAACAGGAACCCCGGCAGATCATCGGGATCGAACCCGAAGTCACCGCCCAGGTGAGTCTTACGATCAAGCAGATCGGCGTAGCTCATTGGAGGTTCCCCGGGTCCACCAACAGACGCTCGCTGATGCGACAACCTGGATCGGTTCGACCATCCGAGCGCGTGAACAACTCCCAACCCTTGACACACCCCGAGTCAGGAGCAAGCAGCAACGACCGATGCGTCTCACACCACCACACCGTTTCGGCGTCGGCGACCACACGGGCCGCCTTACGCACAAGCACATCAGCGTTATACGGCGTCCACCCAGGCGGCACACGATCCTCCAACTCGGCCAGGGCTTCACGGAGACGGTCCATCAGTTCGCCTTCACCTCCCCGCACCCCGTCGCCGACGATGAACCGGGCGATCAAGTCGCAGAACTTGGTTCCGGCTTGTAGGCGCTTGTCGAACGGCAACAGGTCAGT
>CAZCPB010000397.1:0-2373 GCA_964500365.1 uncultured Phycisphaeraceae bacterium | reverse complement strand
TTGCTGGCATAGTGCGGGTTCTC
Organism: uncultured Phycisphaeraceae bacterium; assembly: GCA_964500365.1. Classification (GTDB taxonomy): domain Bacteria; phylum Planctomycetota; class Phycisphaerae; order Phycisphaerales; family UBA1924; genus CAZCPB01. The sequence goes on along the minus strand of CAZCPB010000397.1, from coordinate 2,350 downwards.
GGTGGTGGCGCCGATGTGGGTGATCTGGCCGCGCTGCACGTCGGAGAGCAGCACGTCCTGCTGCGAGCGGGTGAAGCGGTGGATCTCGTCGAGGAACAGGATCGTGCGGCGGCCGGTCGATTCCAGGCGCGCGGCGGCTTCATCGATGATTTCGCGGATGCGCCGGACGCCGACGCTCGCCGCGTTCTCGCGCTCGAAGTGGCGGCGGGTGTGGCGGGCGATGACCTCGGCGAGGGTGGTCTTGCCGGTGCCGGGGGGGCCGTGGAGGATGAGGGAGGTGATGGCGTCGGCCTGCAGCATGCGCCGCAGGAGCTTGCCCGGGCCGAGGATGTGCGACTGGCCGACGAACTCGTCGAGCGTGCGGGGGCGCATCCTGACCGCGAGGGGCTCGACGGCGCGCCGGGCTTCCTCGCGCTTTGGCGCCCACAGGTCGGACATCCCGGGATCGTAGGGGCGGCGCGGCCCGGTCCCGGACTTTGTCTTTCGGGCCGTGCCCTCCTCTGATTCGGCGGTCCACCGGAGGCTCCGATGACACGAACCCCGAGCAAGCCCGCGTCCGAGTCGAGGTTGTCGCTGCCGCGGGGACCGGGCGGGTTGTCCATCCTCGCCGGGACGGTGGTCGAACGTTCGACGGAGGCGGGCGTGTTCCACGCGGTGAACCCCGCGAGCGGGCAGGAGCTTCCGGTCGAGTACCAGCCGGCAACGGCGGGCGAAGTGGACACCGCGGCGCGGGCGGCGTGGATCGCGTTCGGCGATTACGGCGACTCGGACCCCGCGGCCCGGGCCGCGTTCCTCGACCGCTGCGCCGAGAACATCGCGGCGCTGGGGGATGACCTCATCCAACTCGCCGCGGGTGAAACGGGGCTCGGACCCGCGCGCCTGGTTTCCGAACGCGAGCGAACCGTGAACAGTCTGCGGATGTTCGCGGAACTCGTGCGCGAAGGCTCGTGGGTGCGCGCGGCGATCGATCACGGGGACGCGGCCCGTCGGCCGATCGCCAAGCCGGACGTGCGGCGGATGCTGCGGCCGCTGGGGCCGGTGGCCGTGTTCGGGGCGAGCAACTTCCCGCTGGCGTACAGCACGGCGGGAGGGGACACGGCCTCGGCGCTGGCCGCGGGATGCCCGGTGGTGGTCAAGGGGCACCCGTCGCACCCGGGGACGGGAGAGCTCGTCGCGCGGGCCATCGCGGCCGCGGTCGAGCAGTCGCGCATGCCGGCGGGGACGTTCTCGTTCCTGCACGCGGGCGGGCCGCGAGAGTCGGAGGTAGGTCTCGAGCTGGTGCGGCACCCGTGCGTCCGCGCGGTGGGATTCACGGGGTCGTTCGGCGGTGGCTCGGCGCTGGCCCGCGAAGCAGCCGCGCGCCCGGCGCCCATCCCGGTCTACGCAGAAATGGGGAGCGTAAACCCCGTCTTTGTCCTGCCCCACGCGCTGGAGTTGCAGGCCAAGTCGATCGGCGAGCGGCTGTTCACGTCGGTGACGAACGGTGCGGGGCAGATGTGCACGTGCCCGGGGCTGATCATCGGCGTGAGGTCGGACGGGCTGGAGCTCCTGACGCGGACGCTGGCCGAGAGCATGAACCAGACTGGGCCGATGACGATGCTCTCACGCCGCGTGCGGGGCGGCTTTGTCTCGCGGATCGAGGAGGTTCAGGCGGTGAAGGGGGTGGACGTGCGGGGCGGTTCGCCGCAGCCGGGGCACCGATCGGGAACAGCGCACGAGAAGGAGACCGGGTTCGCGGTGCGGTGCTCGGCGGTGCTTCTGCGAACCACGTTCGAGGTGTTCCGCAAGAACCCGACCCTCGCCGAGGAGTGCTTCGGGCCCTCGACGATCGTGGTGGTGTGCGATTCGCCCGAGCAACTGGTCGAAGCCGCCGCGCTGGTCCAGGGGAGCCTGACGGGGTCGATCTTCGCAGGGGGGCTGGACGTGGTGATCGCGGCAGACCTCCAGCGCGTCCTGGAACAGCGGGCCGGGCGGATCATCTACAACGGGGTGCCGACCGGCGTCGAGGTGTGCGCGGCAATGGTGCACGGGGGGCCGTACCCCGCGAGTAACCAGCCGCACACCACCGCCGTGGGTCCATTGGCGGTCGAACGGTGGTGCCGGCCGGTGTGCTACCAGAACGCGCCCGAACAGATGCTACCGCACGAACTGCGGGACCAGAACCCGCGGGGGATCACGCGGACCGTGGACGGGGTGCTGGAGCCGCCGCCGCGAGACCAGAAAGAGCCGGCGTAGGCTGAAAATGGGCGCGAGGCGTGAATGTGCGACGCCGCGCGCCGCGCGGTCGATACATGGGAGGTAGGCGCTTATCCCTTTCTTATCACCCTGAAGATCCAACTGACGGCTTAGC
>CAZCPB010000396.1:0-2379 GCA_964500365.1 uncultured Phycisphaeraceae bacterium | reverse complement strand
GTCTCCGGCTGTCAGCAACCGATTGTTTAGCCTGAATAGTTCGAGAACGACCTCAGTGAGGGCGCCTCCAGCCGGAGTGCGTTTGGTCCTGGCCATGCGGTTAATGCTGCCATATTGACATCAAGGAGTCAACCTGCAATGATGCACTATCTCCAATTGCCATCGTGCACTCAGATTAGGAGGTCCTTGTGCCACTCCCCAATCGTGCTCACCTCGTGGCGGGCGTCCTCGCTACCGCCTGCATCGCGACTTTCTTCCTCGCGACGGTTCTCGTCGAGGCGGTGGCCTCACCCGTGGCCGTGGCGCGCCTGAAATCGCTCATCGTCATGCCGGGCCTGTGGATCCTGGTCCCGGCGATCGCGATCGCCGGCGGCAGCGGGTTCTTTCTCGGCCGATCCCGGTGCGGCCGGCTGGTGGACGCGAAAAAGAAGCGCATGCCGTTCATCGCGGCCAACGGGATCCTCGTCCTGGTCCCGTGCGCCATCGTGCTAGACCGGTGGGCGGCTGCAGCCAGTTTCGACATGATGTTCTATGCCGTGCAAGCGATCGAGCTGCTCGCGGGTGCCACCAACCTGACGCTCATGGGCCTGAACATTCGCGATGGCCTGCGAATGAGCGGCCGGCTACGGATTGTCCCGCCCACCTTGCGAGTCCCCTAGCACGCGTCTTCGCCGGGTTCGAACATCGTTGAGGGTGTACTGATTCGCAGCCCGCGCGATGATCCTCGCGGGGATCGGTTCCGCCGTGCTCGGGCCCGCCGCGCGGCGCGGGGAGCCGAGACCCGGGGGGCGCTGTCGTGACCTACTCCATTCTCAAGTTAACGCACATCCTGGGCTTCATGCTCATTGGCGCCGGTCTCATCGGCGTATGGCTCGCCGATCTGCGCTCGCGCCAGCTCCGCGAGCTCCACGCGTTCGCCGAGGCGGTTCGGAACATCGCGGTGTTCTACGACGGCCTTGTTGTGCCCGGCGCCCTTCTTCTGCTTGGCTCCGGAATCTGGCTGATCGTGGAATTCTTCGGCGGCTGGGGCTTCCTCGAGGTTCCGTGGCTTGCCGCCATGGCCGGACTGTTCCTGTTCGAGTTTGTGGAAGGCAACACGGTGACCCGCCTCTACTTCATGCGCCTGCGACGCCTGACGATGCAAGCGCTGCAGTCGGGCAAGTTCACGCCGGAGCTCGAGAAAGCCCGCGGTGAAACCGTGCCCACGTTCACGCACTTCCTCGACCTGCCGATGCTCTTTCTGATCGCCTCTTTGGGCGCCCTGAAGCCGCAAACCTGGGCCATGTTCGCCGTGGGGTCTTTGGTCGCCGTGGTGATCGCGACGGCGCTTACTGTTTGCGTGCCCAGGTTGTATCCATGGGGAGCGGAGAAGACGCTTTAGTGAGCGGCACCAAGTGCAGGTGCGCATCGGGACGAGTTCAGCCTCCCAGCCTGCAGGACCCGATTCGACGTCGCGCGTCGGGCTTCGAGATTGGCCGGGGCTGAAACTGGCCGCGTGACAGCCTGCGGAATTCGGCGCCAACCCGCTACGACCCGAGGTTGAGCACCACCCCCGACAGCTGGCCCGCCCGGTCGGAGGCAAGGAATGCCACCGTATCGGCGACCTGCTCGGGTTCGATGACGCGCCCGAAGCTGCCGTCGTTCAGCACCTCGTCGGCCTTCGACTCGTCGCCGTGCTTCTGCTTCGCCACATTGCGCGCGAGCGTGATGATCCGGTCGGTGCGCGTCGCCGGCGGGTGCACGGCGACCACGCGCACGCCGAACTCGGGCGTCTTGCCGCCGAGCCCCCTGGTGAACGCCGCGAGGCCCGCGTTCGCCACTGCCCCGCAGATGTACTCGTAGCTCGGTTTTTCGCCCGCCATGCCGATCACGTTCACGATCACCCCGCGTCCGCGAATTTTCATCCCGCCGAGCACCTCGCGCGTCATGTTCACGTAGCCGAAGAGCTTGAGGTCCCAGGCGTGGCGCCACTTGGCCTCGTCGATGTCGAGGATCGACCCCCCCGGGATGTCGCCCGCATTGTTGACCAGGATGTCCACCGCGCCCGCGGCCGCCGCGACGCGCTTCACCGCCGCGCCGTCGCGCAGGTCCGCCGTGTGCAACGTGATCTCGACCGGGTGCTTCGCGCGGACCGACGCGCGCGCGGCGTCCAGCCGTCCCTGATCGCGCGAGACGAGGTGGAGGTGACAGCCCTCCTGCGCGAAGCGCATCGCGCACGCGAGCCCGATGCCCTTCGACCCGCCGGTGATCAGCACGCTCCTGCCCTTCAGTCCGAGGTCCATCGCCGCTCCTTCTTCCGGAAAGGCGCGATGGTATAACCACCGCGATGCAGGAGGCGCTCGCACTCACCGCCCGCCCGCTTACCGAAGCGCGCACGCT
>CAZCPB010000395.1:0-2386 GCA_964500365.1 uncultured Phycisphaeraceae bacterium | reverse complement strand
ACGACACCGCCTGCGCCGTCGCGGCCGCTCCCGGCGTCGGCTCCGACTGGACCTACATCAGTTGCGGCACGTGGTCCCTGGTCGGCGCCGAGCTCGACGCGCCGATCTGCACGCCCGACGCCATGCGCGCCAACTTCACCAACGAGCTCGGCGTCGGCGGCTCGGTCCGCTTTCTCAAGAACATCCCCGGCCTGTGGCTCCTCCAGGAATGCCGGCGCGTGTGGGAATCCCAGGGCCGCTCTTACGACTTCGCACAGCTCGCCGCGATGAGCCGGAGTTCAACGCCCCTCGAGTGCCTGCTCGACCCCGACGACCCCGCGCTCGCAGGGTTCGGCGACATGCCCGCGCTGGTCCGCGCCGCCGCGGCAAGGTTCGGCCCGGCCCCCGAGTCCGACGCCGCTGTGGTGCGGTGCATCCAGGAATCGCTCGCGATCAAGCACCGGCTCGTGATCGATGAGCTCGAGCGGCTGACGGGGCGAACGATCCGCACGGTCCACATCGTCGGCGGCGGGGCTCTGGACGCGCAGCTCTGCCAGTTCACGGCAAACGCCGCCGGCCGGCGCGTGCTCGCCGGGCCGGTCGAAGCGACCGCGATGGGGAACGTGCTCATCCAGGCGTTGGCTCACCGGCGGGTGGGGTCGCGAGACCAGATCCGAAGCGTGGTCGCGGCTTCCTGCACGCCCACCGAGTACGAGCCGCGCGACGTTGCGGCGTGGTCAAACGCTATCGAGAGACTGGGCCGAGTTAGAGCAAGTCTCGCGTAAACCGCGGCCTTGATATCGTCTACGCGCACTTGAACCCGGGCCCGTGGCGGAACGGCAGACGCAGCGGACTTAAAATCCGCGACCGGGTCACACCGGTGTGTGGGTTCAACTCCCACCGGGCCCATGTGGCGGCTATGATCGGGGTGAATTCCTCAGGCGGTAACTGGCTTCGAGCACTCGCAAAGCGTCGCAGGATCGGCTATGCTGGTGCTGTCCGGGGAGCTTGACCCGGATACGGCCCTGACGGGCTTGGGAGGGTTTGCGTGGTTCGCATTCGGATGCAGCGTCTCGGCCGCCACAATCGCCCCTTCTATCGCATCGCCGCGATAGAAAAGCGGGTCCGGCGCGACGGTCGGATCATCGAGCAGCTCGGCTGGTACGACCCGGTCGCCCGGGAGGCCTCCAAGCAGATCGAGATCAACGCCGAGCGTGTCAAGTACTGGCTCAGCGTCGGTGCTCAGCCGACCGACACGGTGAAGGATTTCTTTGCCAAGCACAGCCTGATCGACGTGAAGGGCTGGGAAGCCCAGCGCGAGCACGATCGCAAGAAGGTCGAGAAGAAGAAGGCCGCTGAAGCCGCCGCGGCGGCCGCTGGTGAGAAAAAAGAAGAGGCCAAGAAGGCTTGACCTGGCGCCGGGAAGAGAAGACAGTCAGGTAATCAATTCGCCCCCCCTTTGAGCCCGGATCGTGGACGGCTTTGCCGGCCCGGTCCGGGCTTCTTTTTCGCGCCCGCTCGACCGGCCCTCGCGCGTTGATTTGCAATCGGCCCGCGCCTTTGCTGCCCGCCGAGGACCAATCGCGCGTGCCGATCCGGTTTGACATCCTCACGACCTTCCCCGAGATGTTCAGCGCCGCGCCGCCGGGCGCGCTGGGGGTGAGCATCCCCGCGCGGGCGAGGGCGGCGGGTCTGGTCGAGTGGCACGCGCACAACATTCGCGACTGGTCCCTCGACAAGCACCGGAAGACCGACGACCGCCCTTTCGGCGGCGGGCCCGGCATGGTGATGCTCTGCCAGCCGCTGTGGGACGCGGTGAACGCTGTCGAGGCGATGGACCCGCGCGCCGCGCTGCGCATCCTGCTCACGCCGCAGGGCCGGCCGCTCTCGCAGCCGATCGTGGAGGACCTGGCCCGCCGCGATCGCATGCTCCTGATCGCCGGTCACTACGAGGGGATCGATGAGCGCGTGATCGAAAAGCTCGCGCCGATGGAACTCAGTCTCGGTGACTACGTGCTCTCCGGGGGCGAACTGGGCGCGATGGTCCTGATGGACGCCGTGATCCGCCTCATCCCCGGCGCTGTCGGTGATGAAGATTCAACCGGCGCCGACAGCTTTTCCGCGGCGGGTGGTCTCGGCGGCCGGCGTCTGCTCGATTGCCCGCACTACACGCGCCCCCGCGAATGGATGGGCCTGAGCGTGCCCGACGTGCTCATCAGCGGGGACCACGCCAGGGTCGCCGCGTGGCGGCTCGAACAGATGCTGGCGCGCACGCGCGAGCGCCGACCCGACCTGCTCGGCGGGCCCGCGGGCGCATGAGGCAGCCTCGCGCCGCGGTCCCGTACACTCCAGCCGCACCTTGCGGAGCCCGCGGCGTGGAAGACTTTGAGAAACTCGGCGCGTTCTA
>CAZCPB010000394.1:0-2405 GCA_964500365.1 uncultured Phycisphaeraceae bacterium | reverse complement strand
CGACCTCGGCGAGCTTGAAGGTGACGTTCACGCCCACCGCGAAATTCGGCGCCAGCACGATCGGGATCCGCCGGGCCGCCGCGACGATCTCGTCCTTCTGGGCCGGGGTGAACCCGGTGGTCCCGATCACCGCGCGCTTGCCCGCCGCGACGCACGCGCGGACGTTCCCCGCGGTCGCCTCGGCCCGGGTGAAATCGACCAGGCAGTCGGCCGCGCCGATCGCCGCCGCGACATCCGTGCCGATGCGGACCCCTGACGTCACGCCGAGCGGCTCGCCCGCATCGCGCCCGAGCTGCGGGTGCCCGGCGGCCTCGAAGGCGGCGCCGAGCTCGAGGTCTCCCGCGCCCAGGATGCCCTCGATCAGCGTGCGGCCCATGCGCCCCGCAGCGCCGGCAATCGCAAGCTTCATTGCTTCTGCTCGGCCTGCTTCTGCTCGGCCGCGGGTGCGGGCGGCGTCTGCCCGGCTGCGGGCGCGGGCGGCGTCTGGCCGGCCACGGGCGCCGCCGGCGCAACGGGTATCTCCAGGCCGGTGGTGACGTCGCCTTCCACGCGAACGAGGCGGTCGTTCTCGAAGAACACCGACAGCCGCCGCTCCTCGATCTCGCGGCTGCCCGCCCGCCCGCGGCGATAGACGTAGTCCCAGCGGTTGTCGTGGAAGATGTCGACCAGCAGCGGCGTCCCGAGCACGAAACGCACCTGGTCGCGCGTCATGCCCGACTGGAGCTGGGACACCATCTCCTGGGTAAGGTAGTTCCCCTGCTGGATCTCCATCCGGTAGACGGAGAACACCCCGAGCGGATTGCACGCGGCGACAAGCGGAGCGAGGGCGAATACGAACGGCAATGCGCGCATCGGTCGGGCGGGGGCGGTTCTCGGCACGATACAAAGCCGTTATCATAGTCGAAGCCCCCGCCCGGAAGCGGCCCGCACGCCACCCCGCCACCCCGCCCCATATGTCGAACGCGCAAGACCTCAAGACGATCGGCCTGAAGGCGACCGCCCCGCGCCTGAGGATCCTCGAACTGTTCGAGAAGAGCACCGTCCGCCATCTTTCCGCGGAGGACGTGTACCGGATGCTCATGGGCGAGGGCCTGGACGTGGGCCTCGCGACCGTCTACCGCGTGCTCACGCAGTTCGAGCAGGCGGGGCTCCTCAGGCGCCACCACTTCGAGTCGGGCAAGGCGGTGTTCGAGCTGAACGACTCGAGCCACCACGATCATCTCGTCTGCCTGCAGTGCGGGCACGTCGAGGAGTTCTACGACGCGGAGATCGAGAAGCGCCAGGGGCGGATCGCCAAGGAGCGCGGGTTCGCGATCCGCGACCATGCGCTGGCGCTCTACGCCGACTGCACCAGGCCCGACTGCCCGAACCGGAAGTGAGCCTGCGGTCTGCGGGGCGCGCACCGCCCGGCGCCCGCGCATCCCCCGCCCCGCCATGGAAACGCTGCTCGCCTCGACCGTTCTCGTCGCCGTCGCGGAGATCGGCGACAAGACGCAACTCCTGTCCTTCGTGCTCGCGGCGCGGCTGCGCCGCCCGGCCCCGATCATCTGGGGCATCCTCGCCGCGACGGCGGCAAACCATGCGCTCGCCGCCGCGGCCGGGGTGTGGATCGCAAGCCTCTTTTCGGCGGCGACCGTGCGCTGGGTCACGGCAGCGGCGTTCGCCGCGTTCGGCCTGTGGGCGCTGGTGCCGGACAGGTACGACGCGGCGGCGCCCGGCACCACCCGCAGCATCTTCCTCACCACGCTCGTCGCCTTCTTCATCGCCGAGATGGGCGACAAGACGCAACTCGCCACGATTGCGCTCGGCGCCCGCTACGAGTCGGTGTGGGCGGTGATGGTCGGCACCACGCTCGGCATGATGTTTGCCAACGTTCCCGCCGTTCTCGTCGGCGAGAAGCTGGCGAAGCGGATCCGGCTGGTCCTCGTGCGCAGGATCGCCGCGGGCCTCTTCTTCCTGACCGCCCTTCTCGCCCTGCTCGGTCCCGCCTAGCGCGGCGCGCCCCACGAAGTCACGAATGGCCTCCGAGCACGATTCGATCGACCTCCTTCTCTGGCGACACGCGGAGGCCGCGGACGGCGCGCCCGACCGGGCGCGTGAATTGACCGCCCGCGGGCGCAAGCAGGCGCGGGCCGTCGCGCGCTGGCTCGGGAAGCGGCTGCCCGACGACTGCCGGATCCTGGTGAGTCCCGCGGCGCGCGCGCAGCAGACCGCCGCCGCGCTCGATCGCCGGCTGGAGACCGACCCGCGCGTGGACGTGGGTGCGAGCGCATCGGAGGTGCTGGCGGCCGCAGGCTGGCCGGACGGCGGCGGAACCGTGCTCGTCGTCGCCCATCAGCCGACGCTCGGCCAGGCGGCGGCGCTCGCGCTCACCGGGACCGTGGCGGCCTGGCCGGTGAAGAAGG
>CAZCPB010000393.1:0-2413 GCA_964500365.1 uncultured Phycisphaeraceae bacterium | reverse complement strand
AACTCCTCGAACTTCGCCTTCAGGATATCCAACCGGCCCGCGAACGTTTCCCCCAGCGCCTCCGCCGACCCGCCGAACTCCTTCGTCAGCTCCGCGAGGATCAGTTTCTGGGCGCCCATCGCGTCCCCGGACTCCACCATCGCCTTGATCTGCTCCCGCTGCGCCTCCGTGAAGCTCACCCCGACCCGCTTCAACGCGGTCAGCCCAGCGATCGGGTCGTTCAGCGCTTTCCCGACGAGGATCGCCGCGGACGACATGTCGGTGCCGAGCGCGACGCTCATGTCGAGCGCCGCCTCCGTCGCCTGCGTGTAGATGTCGTTGCCCTTGCCTACCTCGTTGCGGATGTTCGTGAACGTGAGGAGCAGGTTCTGCCCCTGCTGGATCACGACGTCGTCGACGCCGGAGAGCTTCTCCAATGCCCCGGCGTGATCGCGGATCTGCCCGGCCGTGACCTTCGCCGCGCCCCCGGTGCTCTTGATCGCGGCCGCGGTCTGCGCGTCCGCCTTCTCATGCGCGATCAGGCTTTGGATCCCGATCTTCAACGTGGCGGCGAGGCCGGCGCCGGCGGCGCCGCCGGCGGCGATCGCCGCGCCGGCAAGCAGCTTCAGCCCGCCCTTCGCGAGCCCCCCGAGTTTCGACCCGAGCGACCCGGCGGCGGAATCAACCTGCCCGAACGCCCGCTTCAGCGAGCTCGCGTCACCGAGGATCCTGACCTCGATCTGTCTACTCACTCAGCGCCTCCATCAACAGGAACAGCTCCCCGGGGGTGAGCGCCCCAACCTGCCACGGGTGGATCCCGAACCGGCCGCTCAGGACTGGCCCCCAGAACCATCGGGGGTTGCAACCGGGGACGAGGTCTCCGAACCACTCCCGCCAGAGCGTCTCCCGGTGCTTTCGCTCCCGTTCGGCCCTGGCGGGGCCACCTCCGGGGGGCCGGCCGCCGCCTCCCCATCCTGCTCGTCGACCGCGTACTCGATCGCCGCGAACTTCAACCGGCCCACCTGCGCGGGGGTGACGGCCGGGTCGTCGCGGCGCATCGCAAGCCACGTCAACGCTTTGATCACCAGCGGGTCGTTGAGGAACGCGGCCGCGGCCGGCCCGTCCTCCCAGTCCACCTCCTGCCACGCCTGCCGAAGCGGCTTCCCAAGGATCTGCCGCAAGGTGACGTGCCCGTCGAGGTCGATGTCCGAGAAGTCGAGCTCGTACTCCTTGCCGTCCACTTTCATCCGCATCGCTTCACCCCTCTCACAGTCCCGCCTTGTCGATCATCCCGTCGAGGATCTCCTCGAGCACCTCGACGACCTCCCCCTCCCGGGCGTCCAGGGCGGGCTCCAGCACCGTGCTCATCTGCAACGCGCCGAAGTCGCCGCGCTGCCCGGTCACCTTCCGGGCGGACTGCTCAACCGCAACCGTTGTGCCGCGCACCCGCACCTTGAACGCGCCGATCCCGCTGAAGCGGGCGCCGAGCCCGGTCGCTTCCTCCTGCACCGGCTCCCCCGCCTTCTTGAGGTCGCCACGGAAGTCTTTCAAGCCGCCCTCGACCTCCCGGAACGCGGCCCGCACCTCTTTCAGCCCCCGGACGTCAACCCGGTAGCTCACGGCTAGGTGCCGGTCTCCTGCCGGTCGATCCCGGTGCCCTGCACGTAGATCGTCACCTGCGCCATCGCCACAGACCCAACCTCACCTGTGATCGGCGGGTAGCTGTCGATCAGGCACGCCGCCCCCACGTACCTCGGGTTCGTCGCACCCGTCGTCGTGTTCACCGGCTTCACGACCGTCTCGAACTCCGTACCGGCGCTGTACAGCCCGTTCAGGGTCGCGTCGGTCTCCGAGCTCGCGAAGTCCTGGTACAGGTTCAGCACGAACGAGTCGTCGCTCAGCCCCTGGAGCCTCCGCTGCCCCGTGTCCCCCATCGCGGTCACGTCCAGCGCCGGCTTCTGCATCTGCACCTCAACCGACCGGACGTGGTCGCTGATGTCGACCCCGTTAACCGTGACGCTCGCGTTCGAGAGCATGAACTTAGCCATCCGTTTTCACCTCTTCCTCTCTCACCGGCCGCGGCTGCGGCTGGGTTGTCGGAACCACCTCGATGTGCCCGCCGCGGATCAGGATCTGTTCCCTCCACTCGGGGATCCGCGCCTGGAACTCCGCGCCGGGCGGGTGCTCATCGACCGCGTGACGGCCAACCACCCTGTACCTCTTCAACCTCATCGCGCCCCCAGTCATGTGAGGATCTGCACCGTCCATTCGCACCCGATCGCGACGCCGCCGCCGGCGAGGCTGTAGCTGCGGTACCCGGTCGCGGACACGACACGCAGGTCGCTGACCGCCCCGTCCAACGTGGGGGACGACTCGAGCGCCGCCTTGACCGACTTGGACCCGGACGGGGCGAGGAACTCGTCGAGCTTCCGTT
>CAZCPB010000392.1:0-2414 GCA_964500365.1 uncultured Phycisphaeraceae bacterium | reverse complement strand
CGATCCCCGCCGCAACCCCCCAAGACTCCGGGTTCTCTTCCGTTCCATCTCCTCCCTCTCCCGCGCCCCGCGGGAACAACTCTGACCATGGCGACGGCAACGCGCCCACGCCCTCCCCGAGTCAACCGCGTGATCCGCCCCCGCACCCGATCTCGACCCGCGCAGCGGGCCGAACGCCGGTAGCCCCGGGCGCCGCGAGTCCTCGAGCGAGCCCGGGGAACCGCGGCGAGAGCGCAATGAACCCGCGCAGCGGGTGCCAGCCGTCCGCGTGCATACCAGCCCCCAGCGCGCCCTCCCCGCCCGCCCGGGTAACCGCGCCCGCGCGCACCGATCCCCCGCCGCGCGTCGGACCAGCCCCGTAGCTCACGCCGCCCGCCGCGCGCTCAGCCCCGCGCCTTGGCCTCGACGATGATCTTGAACCCGCCGTACGCCATCCGCTTGAAATCGAACGGCATCTTCTTCGGGTCCATCATCTTCGCCAGCCGCGGATCCTTCATCACCTTCGCGTTCACGCGGTCGCGGTGCGCCTTCGACTTGTACACGATCCACGAGAACGCCACCGTCTCGCCCTTGCGCGGCTTCATGAGCTGCAGGAACGAGAACATCCCCGGGATGCTCAGGTCGTCCCCGATGCTCTCCCGGTACTCCAGCGCGCCGTGCTCGCGCCACACCTTCGATGCCACCTTCGCGATCTTCTTGTACTCCGCCAGCCGCTTCGTGTACACCGGCAGCACGAACCCATCGACATACGCCATGGCCCGCTCCTTCTCTTGTCGCCCGGCCTCACACCGGCTTGGTCAACGGCAGCAGCGCCCGCAGGCGCGCATCACGCAGGAACACGCCCAGCCACACCAGCACCCCCGCCAGCACCGGCATGATGAACGCGTCCCCGACACGCACGTGCGCCGCCACCGCCCCGCCAAGATACCCGGTCAGGAGCACGGCGCCCAGCACCGCCGTCCGCGGCACGAGGTACACGAGCGTGCACGCCGCCTCGACCACCCCGAGGGGCACGGCCAGCCGAGCCGGCCACCCCAGGTGCTGCTCCATGTTCTCGATCGCCCCCTTGGGCTGGATGAACTTTCCCACCGCGCTGAACAGGAGCAGCCCCGACGGCAGCGCCGTCAGCACCCACCCGGTCCAGAACAATCGCCTTGGCTTCGTTGCGCCGGAGTTCCCGCTTTGCATGGACGCCCCTTCCATCCCGGCCCGCCCCCGCCCCCTCCGTTCAATATACGGCCGAGCTCCGGTCAACGCGGAAGAGAAGGAACTCCCCAGCCACTCGCACGGCCGCGCAGAGTTGGCGCGCCGCTCCCGGCCGGCGCGCCACGCTCAACTCAGGCGCGGTCCTTCGGCGTTGATTCCAGGTCAACGCACCGCATCAGCGGCCACGCCCCGCCGCGGCGTCCTCGGCCTTCAGCGCCGCGGCGAGCGTGCGGTCATCGTGGAACCACCGGACTTTCAAGCGGGTGGCCGGCTCGTCCTTCGAAGCCGGGAGCAGTTGCCAGCGCACGGACCCCGCGGGCGGCGCCGTCTCGCCGGCGACCCGTCCGGTCTCGGCATCGATGGTGATCGAGATGTCCACCGGCTTGTCGTTCTTGTGCGCGAGGATGTGGAAGCTGGCCTCGCCGGCGTTCTCGCGGGCGATGATCGTGAAGGTCGACCCGGGCTCGACGCCAGAAGCGACGAGCCGGTTCACCCCGCCCTCGTCCGAGAGCCGCACCGTCGGGTCCTTCACCGTGAAGCGGACCAGGTCGGTGACCCCGTTGGACGTCATGATGCTGCTGCCCTCGATCGTCATCGTGAGCTCGGAACCCTCAGGGAGGTTGGCGCGGAGCTCGATCGCGCGGGCCGCGCGGCCCGCATCCTGGGTTCCCTCGGCGCGGAAGTCGGCGACGGTCTCCTGCTCGGTGAACGGGCCGATGCTCTCGGCGCCCGACTTGATGCGCCCCGGGTCCTTGCCGAGCGCTTCGACCACGCGCGACATGGACCGCGGGCCCGGCGGCGCCGTGATCTCGACCTTGCGGTCGCTCGAGGACTTCACGGTCGCGGGCCCGATCGAGCGCGGCGGGTCGGCGACGACGGCCGCGCACGCCGCGGCGTGCAGGGCGGTGCCGCCGAGCGCCAGCAGCAGCGCGCCGGCGAGCGTGCCGGCGGACCTGGGTCCGAAGGGTCGGGCGGAAAGGTCGAGCGTGGTCATCACGGCGAGCCTCCTTTTCAGGGAGCGGGGTGAAATGAACGGCGCGAGCGCCGGAGGAGGGACGGGCGGCCGGGAGCGCGCGAGTTCGGCAAAGCGGACCAGCGCCAGCGCGTACAGCGCGGGGCCGCCCGCGCCCGGCGCGGCATCGGCGTCCCGCGCGCACTCGCGGTCGCCGCGCAGCACGCGGGCGAACAGGCGCACCGCCGGGTTCGGC
>CAZCPB010000391.1:0-2438 GCA_964500365.1 uncultured Phycisphaeraceae bacterium | reverse complement strand
AGCGCCCACGGGAGAGAACAGGCTGGCGCGAATTGGCATGGCGACCGCGGCATAGAGCAACGCGCCGCTCATCATCACCAAGCTACGCCTTCCGCCAGATAGCGCTACTCAAACATGCAAGGCCGGGTCGTCCAGCGCGATCGCCCCCAGCCGCACCACCAGCCGCCGCCCGCACGCCGGGCAGGCGTCCGGCCCCGGCAGGGGCGGCCGCGGGTCCAGGTGCATGGGCGCGAGCACGAACCGCTCGGGCTCGCCCGGCGCCGTCCCGCAGGAGCGGCACGGGCGCCGCGGCCTGCGGGCGAGGGACTCGGACTCCAGCCTCCGCAGACGGTGCTCAAGCCGCATCGGCGTCCTCCACGCGCTGCCGCCGCACCACGCGGAACGGCCCGCTGAACTGCTTCCCGCACCCCGTGCAGGCGGGCATCGGCGGCAGGGGCTCGTCGTCGAACAGCGTGTAGTGCGGGGGCAGCGGCCCCTCGCCGCGGCAGGCCGCGCAGCCGCCCGCGGGCCGGACGCCGCGCTCGATCCGCTTGACGCGCGCCATCAGGTGCATCGCTCGCTCCTAGCCGCCGCGGTCGAACTCAACCCGGATCACCAGCGGCCTGCCGCACGACGCGCACGTGTTCGGTCCGCGCGGCTCGGCGTCGCCGTGGACCACGCGGACGCTGAGTTCAGATGGCGAGGGCTTCCACGCCCGCCAGTCGGCCGGCCCGCCGCACTCGGCGCAGCGGCGCAGCCCGACGGCGGCCGAGCCCGCCTCGAGCCGGCGCAGGCGGTGGGCGAGGTTCACGGGGCGCCCTTCCGATTGCCGCCGTACCACGGCTTGAGGTGGATCGGCGGCCCGTCCTCGTCGGCCTCGGGCGGGTCGTCGCCCAGCCCGGCCTTCGGCCAGCCCAGCGCCTTCATGCGGGCGAGCCGCTCGTCGACCACCGCCCTGAGCCGGGCGACGGTCGCCCGGACCTCGGGCGTGCCGCTGGCCGCGCACTCGATCCAGTCCTGGAGGTTGACGACGATGAGCGCGCTGCCGCGGTCGGCCGCGACGAGGCTCATGAGCTCGTTGCGGGGGTGCATCATCCCGAAGCGCGGGTCGGGGGGCGGGCGGCGGCGATCGGCCGCGGCTTCGAGCGACCTGAGGCGGGACGCGAGGGTCATCCTTTCCGCTCCTTCAGGTCGGCTTCGAGCGCCTCGACGCGCTCGACCACGTCGTCGAGTTCGATCGACTCGCGGCTGAACTTCAGCAGCGCGGTGGACGCCGAGACCCGCGCGGCGTGCGGCGCGGACTGGTCGTTGCTGATCTTGGCGAGGGTCTGCACGGCCAGGGGCGCGTACCGCTGCGTGATCGAGATCGCCTGGCTGAACGCCTGGCGTCGGGCCTTGCGGTAGGCGCGGGCGAAGGCCGGCTCGTCCAGCCAGCGGTGCAGGGTGCGCTCGTCCACGCCGACGGCCTTGGCGGCGTCGCGCACGGTCGGATGGTTGAGCAGGGCGGTGAGGCCCTCCTCCTGCTTGGGTGTGAGGTTGTCGGGCGCGTTGCCGGACATTCTTGGGCATCCCCCGACAAGGGCCTACGGCCCGCCACGCCCGCGCCCCTTCGCCCACGCCGCCCCGTGCCGCGTCCCGCGCCCGTCCTGGCCCAACGGCCGCCGCGCGCCGACGACGCCCCACGCGGCCACGGCGCGACTAGGCGCCTGTAAGGCAAGGACAGGACTTGTCCTTGTTCTGCGATTCCGCGCGATGTCGCCTTGCAATGCCGCGCGGTCGTTGCCCTCATGTCCACAACGCGAGCGAGAGCATCGCCCGCGACGGAGAACGACGCCATGACGATCTACCGCCTCACCGACATCGACGCCGCCACGCACGAGCACTTCACCACACTTGAGAAGGCCAAGGCCGCGGGCGACCGCCGCCTGGGCGACGACCGGCCCTGGACCGAGCACGCCCGGAACTTCAGCGCCGAGAGCCCGCGCGGCTGGCAGAAAACCGGCGGCCAGGTGGTGCTCGCGATCATCCCGATCGAGGTCGACGCCGACGAACCGCCCGGCCGCGACGACGTCCGGCCCGAGGACGCGTGCCCGGGCTGCGGCAACCGGGACGCCGACACCCTCGTCTGGCGGGACGACGACGAGGTCGTGTGCGCCAAGTGCGGCACGCGGTATCGGCCGCTGGCCTGACCACGCCGCCCCGCGGCGCGAGAGCGCGGCCGAGGCGATTGGCCGCCGCGACGTGCGGCGGTACGCACGCAACAGATGGAGCAGATCATGAGCAAGAAGCAAAGTGGCAAGTCTGTCAAGGCCCAGACCAAGAGCACCGAGAAGGCCCGGCGCGAGGCGCTGGCGGTCACGAAGGTCAACCTCGAGAAGATCGAGGCGGCCGAGAACGGCGAGGTCACCAGCCCCGCGATCGACCCGACCGCCCAGCAGGTCGCCTGCGTCGATGTCGAT
>CAZCPB010000390.1:0-2458 GCA_964500365.1 uncultured Phycisphaeraceae bacterium | reverse complement strand
CCTCTGGATAGAGGACAACGAGCAGACCAACACCTCCGCGGCAAGGGCACTCACGCTCTCCGCCCGCGACAAACTCGAACTCGGCATCATCGACGACATCATCGAAGAGCCCGTCGGCGGGGCCCACCGCGACCCGCGCGCCGCGGCAGACGCGATCCAGAAATGGATCGTCTCGAACCTTCAGTCCCTCGCCGCACGCGCCGCCCCGGAACTCACCGCCGCGCGCTATGAGCGGTTCCGCCGGCTCGGCCGATTCTCCGAGCCCGCGCCCGAACCGCCGTCCGCCGGGGCGTGAAGCGCGAACCCGAGAGGCGCGATCTCAGTAGAGGCGTTGGCCGCTCCCGTGACGTGCGTCCCGGTGCTTTGACCGGCCATCGGCCGCGGCCTATCGTCGCTACTTCAAAAATCGGCCCGAGGGGTTCCCGGAAGGATGCGATCTCCGGTGAACGGGCCGGACGGGGCACAGCGGGGTCTGAACGGAGGGGTCTTGGCTCACCCATCAACCGCAAACTCCAGAACCGCGCCGGTGAAGTCCATCTCCCGCGGCTCCCCGTCGCCCAAGTCCAAGCCGGGCTCCAAGCCCGCCGCGAAACCGGCGGCCAAGTCGAAGCCCGCCAAGCCGGCGAAGGCGTCGGCGCCGAAGAAGTCCCCCGAGCCCAAGGCGGCCAAGCCGCCGTCAAAGGCCGCCGTGCCCGCCAAGCCAGCGCCGCCCGACCCCGCCAAGCCCGCGCGCAAGGGGATCACCATCGTCAACCCCAAGCCGATGAAGAAGCCCCGCCCCAAGGCCGCGATCGTCCCCGTCCCCCCGGGCGTGGGCGGCCTGATGAGCAGGGGCGCGATCCGCAAGCCGCTGATCCCCTCGGGTCCGAAGGCTTCGAACGCGACGCCCCTGGGCCTTCAACGGGTCGAAACGACGGAAACCCCGGTGCTCAAGCTCAAGTCGCCCTTCGGCAAGAAGGAACTCGAGCGCTTCCGCACGATCCTGATCAGCAAGCGGGCCGAGCTCGTGGGCGACGTCAACAACATGGAGTCCCAGGCCCTCAAGGACCAGTCGGGCTCACTCTCCAACCTTCCCCAGCACATCGCCGAGCAGGGCTCCGAGGCCTACGAGCAGAGCCTCGCCCTCGACCTCGCCGCCGCCGACCGCAAGCTGATCAAGGAAATTGACGATGCGCTCCAGCGCATCGAGGACGGCACCTACGGCGTCTGCGAGATCACCGGCAAGCCGATCAAGCCGGAGCGTCTCGAAGAACTCCCCTGGGCGCGCTACTCGATCGAGGCCGCGCGCGAGCTCGAGCGGCGCCAGATGCGCGCGTGACGGTTCGTACCGCTCCACCACCCGGCGAGCCCGGAGGCATGACCGCCACAGAACCCAAGTCCGCCCCCGGACCGGGCGCGCCGCCCTCCCCGCCAGGCACGCCGAACGCGCCCATTCCCCCCGCCGCCGCCTCCGCGTGGTCCAGCCCCCGCGCCTGGACGTTCCTCCTCATCGCCACCGCGCTCCTGCTGGCCTCCGACCTGTACAGCAAGCACCTGGCCTTCCGTCACATCGCCGGCGCCCCGGTCGTCATCGACCGCGCCGAAGCGCTCGCCGGCGGGCCGCTGCACCGCCTGATCCCGCCGCACGAACCCGTGGTGATCATCCCGGGCGTCCTCGAGTTCACGCTCGTCCTGAACCCCGGCGCCGTCTTCGGCCTGGGCGCGGGCCAGCGCGGCCTCTTCATAGTCTTCACGATCGGCGCCTTCCTCTTCGCCCTCTGGATGTTCAAGGCCTGGACCGGCCCGCGCGACCGCGCGGCACACCTCGGACTGGCCATGCTCCTCTCGGGCGGCCTCGGCAACCTCTACGACCGACTTCTCTTCGGCTGCGTGCGCGACTTCCTGCACCCGCTGCCCGGCGTCAAGCTGCCCTTCGGCTGGAAGTACCCGTGGGGCTCCGGCGCCAGCGCCCGCGAGGTCTGGCCCTACGTCTCCAACCTCGCCGACCTCTACCTCATCATCGGGATCGTGCTGCTGGTGCTGCACACGTGGCGAGGCCACGACAAGGCCCTCACCCCACCATCTCCCCCGCCTTCGTCCTGATCCCGTCGATGATCCCGCGCACCTCCGCCGCCATCCGCGTGTTGGGGAACTGCGTGATGATCTCCGCCCCCAGGCGCGACGCCTCGTCCCAGCGGTGGTCCTGCACGGCCAGCTTGAACAGCGCGCCCAGGTTCTCGCGCGCCTTGCCGATCACGCCGCGGGCCGTCTCGCGCAGCGGCGCCGCCTCTTCTTCCGTCAGGTACTGATCGAGTTCCCGCAAGAGCTCCATCGCGTCCTCGATCCGCTCCTCCTTGGCGCAGACGAAGAACTGCCGGAGCAGCTCGTCCTTGTAGGCCTGGCGCGCGCTGTCCACCCGCGCCCGCAGCCCCTCGACCCGCGGCGGGTCGGGGTAAAGCCGCACGATCTTCGCCGCCTC
>CAZCPB010000389.1:0-2493 GCA_964500365.1 uncultured Phycisphaeraceae bacterium | reverse complement strand
GCTACGACCACGTCCGCTGGCAGGACGGCGTCGCGGCCGCCGACGCCGCGTGGACGCGCTCCGAGATGACGCGCATGTGCGAACGCTACGCCGACGTGTTCGGCGAGGCCCCCCGCGTCCACGGCGCGGCCGGCTGGCAGATGAACCTCCACGCGCTGCGTCTCACGCAGAGGCTCGGATTCGAGTACGCCTCCGACGGCCGCGGCACCCATCCGCACCTGCCGTTCTGGAACGCCGAGCCGGTCCGCTGCCCGCAGTTCCCGACGACGCTGCCGACGCTCGACGAGCTGATCGGGCTCGACGGCGTCACCGCCACCAACGCGGCCGACCGCCTGCTCCACCTGACCGAGGCCCCGGTCGCGTCCGGCCACGTGTTCACGCTGCACGCGGAACTCGAAGGGATGCGCCTTTCCCCGGTGCTGGAGCAACTGCTGGGCGGGTGGAAGGCGCAGGGCTGGCGGTTGGGGAGCCTGCGGCAGATGCGCGACGCGGTCGAGCCGCTCGCGCTGCCCCGGGCGTACGTCGGGACCGGGACGGTCCCGGGGAGAAGCGGTACGCTCTTCGTGCAGCAGGGCCCGTTTCCGGGCGAGGCCGTGCCGCGCGCCGCCTGAGAAGCTGTGAAAGAACCCTGCATCCCCGCGCGCGGCATCGACGCGTCGCCGCGATCGCATGTGCGCGCGCGGACATTCCCCTCAAGCCCGAATCGAACCGAAGGATCGCCACCATGCTCGGCAAGAAGGTTCCCGACTTCACCGCGGAAGCGACCGCAGGCCCGTTCACGTTGTCCGACCACAAGGGCAGCCCGGTGGTCCTGTACTTCTATCCGAAGGACAACACGCCCGGCTGCACCACCGAAGGCGCCCAGTTCCGCGACCTCCACGGCAAGTTCGCCAAGGCCGGCGCGGTGGTCGCCGGCATCTCGCGCGACTCGATCCGGTCGCACCGGAACTTCGCCGCGAAGATGGGGTTTCCGTTCCCGCTGATCTCGGATGCCGACGAGAAGCTCTGCCAGGCGTTCGACGTCATCAAGATGAAGAACATGTACGGCAAGAAGGTCCGCGGCATCGAGCGCTCGACCTTCCTCGTCGGCGCCGACGGCAAGCTCGCCCGCGAGTGGCGCGGGGTGAAGGTCCCCGGCCATGCCGCCGAGGTCCTGGCCGCCGTCGAGGCGCTCGGAAAGCCGACCCGATGACGCTCACCGGGGTCAGGCCGCACCGGGGGTGACAGGCCCCGGCGGTGCGGCTTTGGCACAAAGGGTGGACATTCCGGGGGTTGGGGCCACAAGTTCTTGTGTTTTCGCCGGCCCGGAGCGTAGGATGGGCTTGCGCGGCGCCCTTTGCCCCGGGCGCCTCCCAGGAGAGCCATGGTCGAACGCAAGCTGCGCCCCGCCCCCTCCCAGCTCATCTCGCTCGCTTCCCGCAAGGCCGCCCGCTCCAGCAAGTCGGGCGGGCATCCGTCTCCGACGACGACCCGGCTCTTCGTGCTCGACACGAACGTGCTGATGCACGACCCGACGAGCCTGTTCCGGTTCGAGGAGCACGACATCTACCTGCCGATCCTCACCCTCGAGGAACTCGACAACCACAAGAAGGGCGTCACCGAGGTCGCGCGGAACGCGCGGCAGGCGTCGCGCTTCCTCGACGAACTGGTGACCACGCACACCGGACAGGGCGGCGACGGCATCTCGGGCGGCATCCCGCTCGAGCAGAAGAGCAACGGCGCGGCGACCGGACGGCTCTACCTGCAGACCGAGACGATCACGACCACCCTGCCGCCCTCGCTCGCGAACGGCAAGGCCGACAACCAGATCCTCGCGGTGGTGATGCACCTCGCGCACGCCCACGCGCGGCGCGACGTCGTGCTGGTGTCGAAGGACATCAACATGCGGATCAAGGCCCGCGCGCTCGGGCTCGCGGCCGAGGACTACTTCAACGACAAGGTCCTCGAGGACACCGAACTCCTCTACTCCGGCATGGAGGAGCTGCCCGCCGACTTCTGGGAGCGCCACGGCAAGGGCATGGAGAGCTGGCAGCAGGGCGGCCACACGCTCTACCGCATCTCCGGCCCGCTGGTGCCGACGCTCCTCGCCAACGAATTCGTGTGGCTCGAGCCGCCGGGCGAGGCCCCGTTCCACGCGATCGTCAAGGAGGTCAGCGGCAAGACCGCGCTCCTGTCGACGCTCAAGGACTACACGCACCAGAAGAACAACGTCTGGGGCATCACGGCGCGCAACCGCGAGCAGAACTACGCGCTCAACCTGCTGATGAACCCGGACATCGACTTCGTCACCCTGGTCGGCCAGGCGGGCACCGGCAAGACGCTGCTCACGCTCGCCGCCGGCCTCATGCTGACGCTGGAGTTCAAGGTCTACACCGAGATCATCATGACGCGCGTCACGGTCCCGGTCGGCGAGGACATCGGCTTCCTGCCCGGCACCGAGGAAGAGAAGATGAACCCGTGGATGGGCGCGCTCGAGGACAACCTCGACGTGCT
>CAZCPB010000388.1:0-2499 GCA_964500365.1 uncultured Phycisphaeraceae bacterium | reverse complement strand
CCGCCCGGCTCTCGCTAGTACGCCGCGTGCGCCGCCCGCCCGCGCCAGTCCGCGCACATCTCGTCGGCCATCTCGTCCCTCCGTAGCGCCAGGCTAGCCCGCAGTTCCTCGTCGGCCGTGGCGAGCCGGCGCGCCGCGCCCGCCACCGCGGCGAGCTTGCGTTCCACCGCCGCGCGGTCCGCGGCACCGGCACCCGCGCCCGCCAGCCGCTCGCGCAGGCGCGACAGCGCGGCGTCCCGCGCCGCCAGTTCGTCCACCACCGCCTGGCGCCTCCGCAGCGCCCCGAGCACCTCGTCCCCGTCCGTCGCTCCCGCCGCCTCCGCGCCGATCGTCGCGGCCCGCTCGTACAGCCGAAGCACCTCGTCGAGCAGCGCGATCACCTCCGCCGCGGGCGTCGAGACTGCATGTCCCTGGTTCCGGGTCATCCGTGACTCCGATCAGACAGGCCGTCCTAGGGCGCCCCCTCGCCCGCGCTCTCCGCGTTGGCGACGCGTCCCAGCTCCGACGTGGCGTCCAGCCATCGCTCCCAGTCCTTCCTCGACATCGGCAGGTTGGGGTCGTTCCACACCGCCTCGGGCAGGCTCGCGAAAAACCGGCGTGCGTGCTCGTTGGCCGCCGCCGCGGCCTTGCGGTCCCCCTGGCGCAGGTACGCGTTGACGATCTGCACGAGCGCGACGAGCGTCGCCGGGTCCCCGGGGTAGCGCTCGCGCGCCGCGTCGTACGCCGCGATCGCCGCGTCAAAGTCCTCGAGCTCAAAGGCGCAGTCCCCGACGTAGAAGTACGCGTTGCGGAGGCAGAGGTCCTCCAGCGCCGTCCGTTCCGCCGGCTCTCTCGCCTCGAGCGCGCGCCGGGCCTTCTCGAACACCGACGACGCACGCCGCAGCAGCTCGACCCGCGCCCGCTCCATGTCGCGACGCTGCGCGTCCAGCATCGCCTCGTTCAGGCGCGACGAGATCACGCCCGCCGCCAGCCGGCACGAGTCGGCCAGCCTGTAGTGCAGGATCTCAGCCCGCGGCGTGCCGGGGAACCGCGTCAGCGCCTCGTCGTACCGCGCGATCGCCCGTGAGAACAGCTCCGACGCGTCGCGCCCGCTCGCCCCCGGGGCCGTCGCGTCCGACTCGCGGCGCGCCCGGTCGTAGTAGAAGTCCGCCAGCGCGACCAGCGCCGCCCGGTACGTCTCCGACCGCGGACCGCCGAGCGCGCCCGACACCGCCGTGGTCAGCAGTTCCTCGGCCTTGTGGTCGTTGGCCGGGTCGTTGTCGAGCAGGTAGTTCCGGGCCAGGGGCACGTAGCTCTCGTCCGCGAACCGCCCGGCGCCCCCCGGTCCCTGGCGGGCGATCAAACCCATGAAGAGGTCCGAGGCCCTGACGAACTGACCCCGCGCCTGGAACGCCCGCGCGAGGCGGTACTCGGCCTCGTGCCGGCGCTCGTCCTGCGGGAACTCGCCCGCGAACTTCTCGAACGCCGCGATCGCACCCTCGCGGTCCCCGGCCCGGTCGAACGCGTCCGCCGCCGACCACAGCGCGTCGGCGTGGGCCCGACCGGACGACAGCACCGTCCGGGCCGCGTACTCACGGAAGTATTCCCCGGCGCTCAGGTAGTGCCGCTGCGCTTGCGCCGCCGCCGGGCCGGCGCCGCCGTCTGTCACCGCGGGCGCGGCCCCCGCCGCCTCCGCGAGCTTCAGGTGCACGCGCCCCATCAGTTCGACAAGTTCGAGCGCCGCCCCCCCCCGCCCGGTGATCTCTTCGGCCAGGGCCCCGTACTCGACAGCCCTTTCCCAGTCCGACGCCTCGAAGCGCTGGCTCGCCAGCGCGTGCAGCGACCGCGCGACCTGCTCGGCGGTCGCGTCCGGATTCGCCGCCCCTTCGCGCGTCTCCTTGACGAGTTCGCGAAAGCGCCGAAGCGATTCGTCGAACTCGCCGCGCGCCGCGTCGGCCTCCCCAAGCCCCAGCAGCGCGGCCCGCGCCACCGGCAGCCCCGCGTACCGTTCGAGCACGGCCCCGAAGCGCTCCCGGGCCGCGTCGTAGCTCCTCGCGTGCGCCGCCAGCCGGCCCAGCAGCAGCAGCGCCCGGCCCATGGGCTCGCCCCCCGCGTCGAGCAACTCCGCCGCGCGGATCAACTGCCGCTCCGCCTCCGAGGGAGAGCCCGAGCGCAGGTACGCCTCCCCGAGGCTGAGGTACAGCTCTCCCAGCCCCTCGCCGCCCTCGGTCGCGAGGCGGGGAAGCGTGCGGAGCAGCCGGGCGATCGTCTCCTCCACCGCCCCGGCCGCCAGCATCACCTCGGCCTGTCGCGCCGCCGCCCAGACCCGCTGCTCGCGCGTCAGCGTCTGGTCCTCCAGCATCGAGCGAAGAACCTCGGCGCCGCGTTCGAGTTCCGGACCCCCGGACTTCAGGCACGCCTCGACCAGCCCGCGCCGAAGCGCGAACCGCACCTCGGGCGGCGTGTCCCCCAGCGTGCCGATGCGCGCCTGCGCTTCGTCGAGCCTTCCCAGCGCCAGGT
>CAZCPB010000387.1:0-2507 GCA_964500365.1 uncultured Phycisphaeraceae bacterium | reverse complement strand
CTGAGCGGGGGGAACTACGAGACGGGGGCGGGGGGGCGGCTGGCGGTGCGCGTTCCGGTCACGTACCGGACGAACCCGGACGAGTTCCTGCGGATCCTGCAGGGCGTCCAGATCGATCCGAACGTGCCCGAGGAGTACGCCCGGCGGTACGTCGCGGCGTTGAAGGCCGAGCCGGTGCTGGCGGAGGAATTGTCGTACTGCCTCGAGGGCCTGGGCCCGAAGTGCCTGCCCTTCCTGCGGGAGTTGTACGACTCGGATGAACCGACCCCGCAGCTCGCGGCGCTGCGTGCGGGGGTGGGCCTGGACGATGCGCTGGCGACGCCGACGCTGATGGAGCTGGCGCGATCGGCCCCGCGGGCCACGCGCCTGGCGGCGATCTCGCTCCTGGGGAACGCGCGGGCCGGTCCGCAGACGGACATCGCGCTGCAATCGCTCCTGACCGAGACGGAGCTGCTCGTTCGGGTGGCGGCGTACGAGGCGCTGGCCAAGCGGGCCGAGCGGAACGAGTTCGCCCGGCGGCTGGCGCTGCGTCGTCCCGGGCCGGACACGGTGCCGCAGGCCCTCAACGCCGCGGCGCTGGAAGAGGCGTCGATGATGAGCTTCGCGCCGAGCATCCAGGGCGTGGAGCGGACGTGCGTCGGGTGCGGCACGGGGCGGGCGCCGAAGTTCATCCTGGACGTGGTGCCGTTCGGCGACCCGCTGGTGTACATCACGCAGCAGGGCCTGCCGCGGATCGTGCTGTTCGGCTCCGACCTCACGGTGGCCAAGCCGCTGCTGGCGACGGCGTGGTCGAACCGGCTGATCCTTGCGGCGGACACTCCGACGGACACGGTCCGGGTCTCGTACAAGCCGACCGAGTCTTCGCGGGCGTACCGGTTGAC
This sequence comes from uncultured Phycisphaeraceae bacterium, assembly GCA_964500365.1. GTDB lineage: Bacteria > Planctomycetota > Phycisphaerae > Phycisphaerales > UBA1924 > CAZCPB01. The sequence goes on along the minus strand of CAZCPB010000387.1, from coordinate 1,626 downwards.
GGCGCCCGAGGACATCAAGGGGCTGATCGAGTTCCTGGCGCGGGACACGACGCCGGAGGACCCGCGTCCCGGGCTGGGCATGCGGTTTTCCGAAGTGGTCGGGGCGCTGTACGCGGTGTACCGGGACGGGGGGACGAACGCGGCGTTCGCCACCGAGCGCGACCGGCTCTTTGCCGCGGTCATGGCGGCGTCCCGGGCCGACGGGATCCGCCAGCGTCCCGAGACGGATGCGGACGAGGAGCACGTGATCGTGCTCGAGCGTGCGGCGCCGAAGAAGCCCGAGACGGCCGAGCCGGGGTCGCTGGTGAAGCCCCTCGAGCCGAAGCCGGAGCGCTAAGGTCCCCCCGCGCACGGGCGCCGGGTTGCCGGTACCATCCGCCCGCGAATCGTTCGCGGCGCGGGCGCGGTCCGGTCGATGTGTACAGGTTGCCCGGCGAACGATCGCGGAGCCCGAAGGATTCGGGCGGGCCGGGGCCCGGTGGCGGACCGGCGGCGACAGGAGGTTGCGCGTTCATGCGTTTGCTCAAGCTGACTCTCAATGGATTCAAGTCCTTCGCCGACCCCGCCGAGCTGACCTTCGAGCACCCGATCACCGGGATCGTGGGCCCCAACGGGTGCGGCAAGAGCAACGTGGTCGACGCGATCAAGTGGGTGCTGGGGGAGCGGTCGAGCAAGAGCCTGCGGGGCACGGAGATGATCGACGTCATCTTCGCCGGCTCGAGCGCGCGCAAGCCGTCGGGGATGGCGAGCGTGACGCTGACGTTCGAGAACCCGGTCCTCGCGCCCGAGCCCGGGGCGGGCGGGCCGGCGGGCGAGTCGCGGGACGAGCACGCGGTCGCGTGCGGGCCCGACCTCGACCCGGCCGAAGGCTCGGAGAGCGAGCCCAGCGTGCTCGACGCCCACGCGAAGGGGCGGCGCGGGCTGCCCATCGACACCGACATCGTGGAGGTCGAGCGGCGGCTCTATCGCGACGGCACGAGCAAGTACCTGATCAACGGTCGCACCGCGCGGCTCCGCGACATCCGCGAGCTGTTCCTCGACACGGGCATCGGGGCCGACGCCTACTCGATCATCGAGCAGGGCAAGGTGGACGCGATGCTGCTGGCCAGCCCGATGGAGCGGCGGACGATCTTCGAGGAGGCGGCGGGGATCGCCAAGTACAAGCAGCGGCGGATCGAGGCCCAGCGGAAGCTCGACCGCGCCCACGCGACGCTCGCCTCGACCCGCGAGCAGCTCGAATCGACGGAGCGGCGGCTGCGGCTGGTGCGCGGCCAGGCGGCCAAGGCCCGGAAGTTCCGCGAGCTCGACGGCGAGCTGCGGGCGTGGCGGTCGGCGCTGGCGTTCGAGCAGTACGACGACCTGCGCCAGCGGCTCGACGGGCTGACGAGCCGGCAGGCGGCGCTCCAGGGCGACCGGGACGGCGCGCACGCGGCGCTGGCCGGGCTCGAGCAGGCCAAGCAGGGCGCCGAGCTCGACCGGCACGACGCCCACGCGGCGCACAAGCGGGTCGAGCAGGAGATGCTCTCGGCCGAGCACGCCCGGGCCCAGGCGCAGCAGCGCCGGCAGATGGCCGAGCGGGCTCTCGAGGAGGCCGCGCGGCAGGCGGAGATCGACCGCGCGCGCCTG
>CAZCPB010000386.1:0-2507 GCA_964500365.1 uncultured Phycisphaeraceae bacterium | reverse complement strand
GGCGTACTCGTCCGCGCGGCGGACGTCGAGCACAAAGGCCTTGTCGTCCACGATCCGCGAGTGGGCCTCGCCCGCGTTGATCTCGGGGGCGGGGATCAGCTTGCCGCCGGCGCGCTCGAAGTCTTCGAGCGATGACGGGTCGATCGTGGCGCGGATGTCGTCGATGCCGATGCGGACGAGCATGCGCAGGACCTCTTCGGCGCGGGCCGGCTCGACGATGAGGTAGACCGGATCGTCGTCGGCGACATAGGAGCCGGCGATGGCCGTGAACATGGAGTCCAGCGGCGCCGAGAGCGCGCCCGGGACGTGCCCGGACCGGAACGCCGCCCAGGGACGGGTGTCGAGCAGCGCCGCGCGGCGGGTGTCGAGGCCCTTGAGGTCCGCGCCGGCCATGGGCGCGGGGCGCGGCAGGGTTTTCAGCACCTTCGGGCCCTGCTTGTTCACCCGCTTCATGCGCGCGAAGTACATGGGCGGCTCGGGCTGTCCGGCCAGGATGTAGCCGACAAAGCCGCTCTCGTTTCCGGCGGCGCGGATCGCCGGGTTGAACCGCTTCTCGTAGCCGACGGTGCTCTGCGGCACGGCCCCGAGCGCCTTGCCGCAGGCGCTCCCCGCGCCGTGCGCGGGCCAGACCTGGAGATAGTCGGGCAGCTCGGCGAAGCGTTTCACGCTCTGGAAGAGGGCGCGGGCCGACGGGTCTGAGGCGCCGGCCTTGCCCGCCGCCGTCTCGAGGAGGTCGGGCCGCCCCAGGTCGCCGACGAAGACGAAGTCCCCGGTGATGATCCCCATGGGCTCGGCGGCGCCGCCGCCCCTGTCGGTGACCAGGTAACAGACGTGCTCGGGCGTGTGGCCGGGGGTGTGGATCGCGCGGAACTCGATCGCGCCGACCGTGAACGTGTCGCCGTCGCGGAGGACGCGGTGGTCGTAGGGCTTGCCGTTCGAGCCCTTGGCGACCCACTCGGACTGCCAGTCCGGCCCGCCCTCGCCGGAGACGTAGACCTTGGCGCCCTGCTCGGCCAGTTCGCGGCAGCCCGAGACGAAGTCGGCGTGGATGTGCGTCTCGGCGCAGGCGACGACGCGGAGCCCGGCCTTGCGGGCGGCGTCGATGTAACGGTCCACGTCGCGCTCGGGGTCGAAGACGATCGCCTCGCCGGACTTCTGGCAGCCGATGAGGTACGCGGCCTGGGCGAGGGAATCGTCGTAGATCAGGCGGAACAGCATGGCGGATCTCCCGGAACGGGGCCTTCGAGGTTTTAGAGGCGTGGGGAGTGGCGCGGGTTCCCTGGAGATGCCCCCGAGCGTCCGGGGAGGTCAGAATCCTCGCGTCGCCATCGTCACCATCATCTCGACGCCCGTCGGGATCGCCTCGTCGTTGAAATCGAAGTCGGGCTGGTGCAGCGTCGGGCAGGCCTCGGCGCCCTCCGGGCGCAGGCCGAGGAAGAAGAAGCACGCGGGCACCAGGCGCGCGTAGTACGCGAAATCCTCGCCGCCCATGGTCGGGTGCTCGACGTGCTGGTAGCGCCCGGCGCCGAGGGTTTCGCGGGCCGCGTCGGCGAAGTCGTCGGCGAGCGCGGCGTCGTTGAGCGTGACCGGGTAGCTCTCGTGCCAGTCGATCTTCGCGCGGCAGCCGAAGGCGCGGCAGGTGTTCTCCACGACGCCGAAGAACCGCTCGCGCGCGAGCCGGCGGGTCTCCGGCCGCAGCGACCGCACGGTTCCGACCAGGCGCGCGGTCGAGGGGATGATGTTGTTGGCCGTGCCCGCCTCGACCTGGCCGACCGTGCAGACGACGCTGTCGAGCGGTCCCACGTTCCGCGAGGCAATGGTCTGGAGGCCGGTGATCACGTGCGCCGCGGCGACGATCGGGTCGCACCCCAGGTGAGGGTACGCGGCGTGCCCGCCCGTGCCCTCGACGTCGACGATGAAGTCGTCGACCGCCGCCAGCAGCGGGCCGGGGCGGCTGGCGACCTTGCCGAGCGTCAGCAGCGGCCAGCCGTGCAGGCCGTAGATGCGGCTCACGGGCGGCCCGAGCCCGCCCGCGTTCTCGCCCGCGAGCGCGCCGTCCTGGCACATCTTCTCGCCGCCGGCGCCGCCCTCCTCGGCGGGCTGGAAGACGAGCGTGACGGGGTTGGGGCGGTGGATCTGGCTGAGCACCCGTGCCGCGCCGAGCAGGATCGCGGTGTGCCCGTCGTGCCCGCAGGCGTGCATGACGCCGCTTCGCGTGGAGGCGTAGGGCTTGCCGGTGCGCTCGGTGATCGGGAGGGCGTCCATGTCGGCGCGGAGGGCGACGACGGGCTTGTGGCCGTCGGCGGGGTCGCTGGCGGGGAGGTGCGCGACGACACCGGTACCGCGGGCGAGCCCGGCCTTGTAGCTGATGCGCAGGGCGCTCAGCTCGCGCTGGACGACGGCGCTGGTGCGCTCTTCCTCGAAGCACAGTTCGGGGTGGGCGTGGAGATCGCGGCGCAGTTCCACGAGATCGGCCAGTTCACGTTCGATGACGGCCCGGGTCGTGG
>CAZCPB010000385.1:0-2509 GCA_964500365.1 uncultured Phycisphaeraceae bacterium | reverse complement strand
CCAGCGCGCCGAGCGAGTATTTCGCGCGCGCGGACGGGCCCTATCCCGTGGGCGGGGCCCTGGTGACGGGGGGGCGGGCGGGGGATCGGGGCTCGTTCGCGCGCCTCTACCGGCGGTACGCGCCGCTCGTGCACGGCGTGCTTCTCGCGCACGTCGCGCGCCACGAGGCGGAGGACCTGGTGCAGGACGTGTTCGTCCAGGCGTGGCGGAAGATCGGGGGCCTGCGCGACCCGGGTGCGCTTGGCGCGTGGCTGGCGGCGATGGCGCGTCGGGCGGCGGCGACGCATCGGCGGAGACTGTGGGCGAGAGGGTTTGTGCGCTTGGTTGGCGGGCGTCGGGACGCCCGCCCTCCGTGGGTGGAGACCGAAACGCGCGGGGGCGGGCCGGATCAAGGGCTCCGCGCGGACGACGTGCTCGCGGCGATCCGATCGCTGCCGCGCGCGTACCGGGAATCGTTGGCGCTGCGGCTGGTCGAGCAGATGACCGGGCCGCAGATCGCGGCCCGCCTGGGGATGACGCACGGCTCGGTGCGGGTGAACCTGAGCAAGGGGATGGCGCTCCTTCGGGAGCGGTTGAAGCAGGAGCTGGAACCATGAGCGCGGAGCGTGGATCAGGTTGCGCCGGGCGGGCGGCGAGCGCCGCGGACGGCGAGGCGTATCTCTGGGATCGCTCGGGCCCCGTGGACGAGGGCGTGAAGCGGCTGGAGGAGAGCGCGGCAGGAGTGCGCTGGGCGGGCGGGACGGTGCCGGTGATCGAGGAACGACGGAGCGCGGCCTCGAACGGGCTCTGGAAACGATCCGTCTTCGCTGCCGCGGCGGTGCTCTGCCTCGCCGCGTGCGGGGTGTGGCTCGCGATGGGCGGCGGGCAGAACTCGAGCGCGCCGGCGTGGCAGGTGACGGCGCTGTCCGGCTCGCCGCGCGTGGGGTCCGGCGTGGTGACCGCGGTCGGCTCCGTTCGTGCGGGCGAGTGGGTCACGACCGACGCATCGTCGCGGGCTTCGCTGGCGGTGGCGAGCATCGGGCACGTGACGCTGGAGCCGGATTCACGCCTGCGCCTGCTGGCGTCGCGCGAGCGCGAGCACCGCGTGGAGCTGGCACGGGGGAAGATGAGCGCGTTCATCGCGGCCCCGCCGCGCCTGTTCTTCGTGGAGACCCCCGCGGCGCTGGCGGTGGATCTCGGGTGCATCTACACGATGGAGGTCGGTGAGGACGGGTCGGGGATGCTCGAGGTGCAGACGGGTCTGGTCGAACTGCAGAGGACCACGAGCACGGGAGCGAGCGCCGCCGAGGCGGGGACGGTGTCGCGGGTGCTCGCCGGGATGGTCTGCCGCATCGACGGGAAGGACGGCCCGGGCGTGCCGCGGGCGCGAGGGGCAAGCGCCGAACTCGTCGCGGCGGTCGGTGTGCTCGAAACGGCGTCTGCGCGCGGCCAGGCCGCGGGCGCGGAGGCGCAGCGCGCGATCGTTGCCCTCACGGGGGCCGCTACGCACCCCGATGCGCCGATGCTCTGGCATCTGCTCTGGCGCGTGGATGACGGCATGCGGGCCACCCTCTCGGACGCGCTGGCACGCCTCGTGCCGGCGCCCGAGCCGGGGGCGCCCGACGGAGCGCTGGATCCACGCGTTATGGAGCAGTGGTGGCGCGCGATCGCCGCACGGCACTGAACCAAAGGGGGTGGCGGGGTCCATGACCCCGTCCTCATGACGGTTTCACGGCGCGGTGACCTGCCCGCTCGCATCCATGGGCGGGAGAGAACCGTGAAGGAGATTGTCATGAGAATGTTGAGTGCAACGGTACTGATCTGCTCGGCCGGGCTGCTCTGTTCGTGCGCCGACGAGCGCGCGGACCGGCGGAGCGGCGTATACGACGACCGCGCGTACGACGTCGCCGAGGACAACGTGGCCACCGCGCCCTTCGGGACCGGGTCGCTTGTGAATCGCGAGGAGGCATACCCGCCCGGGTACTGGACTCCGACGTACCGGGCCGAGCCGATGACGCGGCGCGACCAGGACCCGTCGTACCGCGACCCGTACCGCGCACCCGACGACGGCACGATCGACGGCCGGCCGCGGGCCGCGAACGAGGAGGCCGTGACGACGGCGCCGTTCGGGACCGGGCAGGAGGGCGAGGCTGTGCCGCCGCGGGGCGGGGACATGTGGGCGACGGACGCCGATCGCCGAATCCTCTCGATCCTCCACGCCAAGAACCGCGAAGAGATCGAGATGGGCCGCCTGGCCCAGCAGAAGGGGACGACCGCCGAGATCCGGAACTACGGGGCCCGCCTGGTTCGCGATCACACCGGCAACGACGCGCAGGTGATGCAGGCGGTAAGGGACGCCGGGATCACGCTGATGCCGGCCGACGAGGTCGAGCGGATGCTGCGCCACGAGAAGGGCGAGCGTCCGCCCGCGCAGGACCTCATGACCCGCCTGCGCAACGCCGAGGGCGAGCGATTCGACGAACTGTTCGCCGAGAAGATGCACGAGGGGCACGCGGAGCTGGTGCGGATC
>CAZCPB010000384.1:0-2519 GCA_964500365.1 uncultured Phycisphaeraceae bacterium | reverse complement strand
CAGGGCATGTTCGAGAAGAACATCCTCACCTTCAACCCCGGCTGGGACCGCGCCGCCGCCACCCTCCCCGACTTCGACGATGTCCGCGACATCCAGCGCACGCTCAAGGCCCGCGGCCTCGCGCTCACCACCAGCGCCGACGAGTCCTCGACCGGCCCCGCGAGCTTCACGCTCGCCGACCCCGACGGCAACCAGATCCTGCTCGACCAGCATGTGCCGCGCCCGGCGAAGTGAGGCCACGCGCCGCCGGCTCGCCTCGCGAGTGACCTGATGTCCGTCCTTGACTCGATCGGCAACACCTCGCTCGTCCCACTCCGCGTGCTCGCGCCCGCGGGTGCTTCCATCCTCGCCAAGCTCGAGTGGGAGAACCCGACCGGGAGCATGAAGGACCGCATGGCCCGCGCCGTCATCACGGGGGCCGAGGCCGACGGACGACTCAAGCCCGGCTTCACCGTCGTCGAGTACACCGGCGGCAGCACCGGCGCTTCGCTCGCTCTTGTCTGCGCCGCCAAGGGCTACCGGATCCGCATCGTGACGTCCGACGCCTTCAGCCGCGAGAAGCTCGACCACATGTGCGCGCTGGGCGCCGAGCTCACGCTCGTCCCCAGCGAGGGCGGGCTCACGACGAAGAAGCTCATCCTCGACATGATCGAGACCGCCCGCGCGATCAGCCGCGAGCCCGGCACGTACTGGACCGACCAGCTCAACAACCACGACAGCATCGCCGGCTACCACCCGCTCGCCGAAGAGATCTGGTCGCAGACCGGCGGGCGCGTCGACGCGTTCGTTCACTCGGTCGGCACCGCGGCCTCGATCCGCGGCGTCGCCGCCGTGCTCAAGCGCCACAAGCCTTCGGTCAAGATCGTCGCCGTCGAGCCCGCCGAATCCGCCGTCCTGAGCGGCGGCAATCCCGGCCCGCACAAGATCGAGGGCGTGGGCATCGGCTACACGCCGCCCCTCTGGGACGCGTCGCTCATCGACGAGATCGTCCCGGTGTCGACCGCGGAGGCCAAGGACACGGCCCGGCGCCTCGCCCGCGAGGAGGGAGGCGCTCGGCGCCCGCCTGTCCCCGCGAAGTTCGCTGCGGCACGGGCGTGAATCCCGGCCGCTCGCCCGGCTCAAATCGGCTTCACGATCGCAATCGGTCACGGCGCGTTGACGCCCGCCGATTTCCCCGCGGCGGCAGCGCCGGCCCATACTCCCGCCAGCCCCAGCGCGTTGCTGAGCAGGACATTCAACCCCGCCGCCACCCATCTCCCCTCCGAGGCCAGGGCAATCGTCTCGCGCCCGAACGCCGAGAACGTCGTGTACCCGCCGAGAACGCCGATGAGCACGGCCGCGCGGAGGTCCTCGCGCACGGCCGGCCCGGCCAGCACCGATGCAATGAACCCGGCCGCGAAGCAGCCCGTCACGTTGACGATCAGCGTCCCGAGGGGGAACGACGGGCCGGCGAGCCCTTGCACCAGCCCGCCCACCCAGTGGCGCAGCAGCCCGCCCGCGCCGGCGCCAAGGAAAATCAGCACGGGTTTCAGCAGCGCCGATTCGCTCATCGCGACCTCCTCGGGGACAATCCTCGCATGCCCGCCCGCGTGATTCTCGAAATCGCCGTCGATTCTGTCAAAGACGCCGCCGCGGCAGCGAATTCGGGCGCCGACCGCATCGAGCTTTGCGCCGACCTCGGCTCGCACGGCCTCACGCCCCCGGCCGACCTCCTCGCCGCGGTCAAGCGCGCCGTCGCGCTCCCCGTGCTCGCGATGGTCAGGCCCCGGGCGGGTGGGTTCGTGTACTCCGGGCCGGAGGCCGGAGCGATGATCGAGAGCGCCCGCGCGCTCCTCGACGCCGGCGCCGACGGCATCGTCTTCGGCGCGCTGACCACGCGATTCGAAATCGACGAGCCATTCACGTCGCGCCTCATCGACATCGCACGGAGCGCCGGCCGCGCGATCGACGCCGTCTTCCACCGCGCCATCGACCTCACCCCCGACCCGCTCGCGTCCGCCGCGGGGCTGGCCCGCCTCGGCATCACCCGGATTCTCAGCGCCGGCGAATCGCCCGCAGGCGCGGCCCGTTCGATGGGGATCGAGAGCGATGTTTCCTCGTCCGTTCCGGACGACTCGGCCCGCGCCCGCTTCGCCCGCCTTCGGGCCATGACCGAGCGCGGCCCGGGCCGGTTCGAAGTCGTTGCCTGCGGCGGCCTCCGCGCCCAGAACGCCGAGGCGTTCCTTCGCGCCACGGGGGCGCGCCACGTCCACTCCTCCTGCCGCGTCACGGGCGTCTTCGACCCCGAGGAAGTCGGCCGGCTGCGCGCCGCGCTCGACCGCGTTACCCTTCCGAACCCGCGTTGAGAGCTCGATTTAACCGCCCCGCTCGGCACCTCGTGACGGCCGCGGCCGAATACCATCCGCATCCGGGGAAAGGAGCCTCGCGCGTCGCCGCTTTATCCCATACCCGGTTTCAGCGACCCCTTCAGCAGTCTCTCGCACCTCGCTGCCGCGGCGGTCTTCGCCGTGCTGGGCCCT
>CAZCPB010000383.1:0-2525 GCA_964500365.1 uncultured Phycisphaeraceae bacterium | reverse complement strand
CTCGCGCAGTCCGAGCAGATCACCAAGGAAGATTACATCGCCGGCACGATGCAGATCGAGTTCGGCACCCGGACCAACAAGGACACGTCGGGCGACCTGAAGGAAGGTTCCCCGGCCCAGGGCGCCAAGGACAAGTACAACTTCGCGATCCGCGTCGCCGACACGGTCGAATTCGCGGGCGAGGTGCACCGCCAGCCGAACCTGTACACGAAGAACCTCGGCCGCAAGAAGCAGGACGCGTCGCTCTTCTACAAGGTCAACCTGTCGGCGTTCAACCCCAAGGACCTCAAGCAGAAGAAGACCGTGGGATCGTGGGTCGGCACCGTGCCGATCGACACCGCGACCGGCGCGTACGACCTCGCGGGCGGGGCCGCCAAGGAGAGCGCCCTGCGCATGGCGATCGACACCGTGGGCACGGCCAGCGGCTTCACCGAGAACTTCGGCGGCCGCCTGATCGGCAAGGCCGAGAAGAAGGAATCGCTCGCGGCGTACACGTTCAAGCGCGTCGTCGGCAACCGCACGGTAGAGGTGAAGGTCCAGAAGTCCGACCCGATGCGGTTCGACAACGTCGTGCTCGCCAAGGGCCCGGTCGCGGCGTACCCGCGCACGAGCGTGAACGGCCGGCTCGACTACGACTACGAGACGAGCAACTGGTACACCGACGGAATCCGCTTCACCTACGCCCTCGACGGCAAGGACATCGAGGACGTGGTCACGGGCTCGATCAAGTGGGTCGAGGACCCCAACTACGACTCCAACGGCAAGGGCTACTACGAGTTCAACCTCCGGTTCAACGAAGAGAAGTTCAAGAAGGCCGGCGGCGAGGCCGCGGCCTTCGACAAGATGAGCGACGAGGACGCGTTCTTCGCCGTGGACGACACCGTCCCCTGCCTCACCGGCCGGGTCAGCTACGTGGACACCATGTCGGGCGACGAGGTGATCTCGAGCAAGGTCGAGTACAACCTCAACGCCAACAAGCTGACCAAGCAGCAGACGATCAACTTCTTCAAGCTGTGGCTCCTGGCGATCGGCCCGACCAACGACGACTGAGCCGGTCGCTCGCCCTCGCCGGAGGGCCTTCACAAACCCCCGATTTCGAGTATCTTCACGCGGCCGGCCCGGCACGGGCCGGCCGCGTTTCTTTCGCGCCCCACGAGGAGATCCCCATGTCGTCGCGCTCGCTCATCGGCACGCTCGCACTCCGGCACGGCCCGCGCGTCACCCGCGCCGAACGCCGCGAGTTCCTGAAGGCGACCCTGGCCGCGTCCGCCGGTCTGCTTCTTTCCTCGAGCGACGCCCTGGCGCTCTCGCGGCTCGGTCGTGACAGCCGCAGGCGGGTCGTGGTCATCGGCGCGGGCTTCTCCGGGCTGGCGTGCGGGCACGAGCTGAAGGCCGCGGGCTACGACGTGACGCTCATCGAGGCCCGCAACCGCGTGGGCGGGCGCGTGCTGTCGGCCAACGCCGCGAACGGGCGCGAGTGGATCAAGGGCCGCAACGTCGAGTTCGGCGCCGAGCTGATCGGCAGCAACCACACGGCGTGGGTCAACTTCGCCGAGCGGTTCAAGCTCGAGTTCCTCGACGTCACCGAGGACGCCGAGGCCGATGCGCCGGTGATCATCGACGGCAAGACGCTCTCCCCGGAGGAGTCGGCCACGCTGTGGGAGGAGCTCGAGGCGGCGCTGGCGGGCATGAACGGGCTTGCCGCGCCCGTCCCCGAGGACGAGCCGTGGACGGCCCCCGACGCGGCAAAGCTCGACAAGACCTCGATCCAGGAGTGGATCGACTCGCTCGACGTGCCGCCCATGGTCAAGAAGGCGATGTGGATCAACCAGACCTCGGACAACGGCCAGGACGCGAACCGGCAGTCCCTCCTGGGCCAGCTGGCGGCGGTGAAGGGCGGCGGGCTCGAGAAATACTGGACCGACTCCGAGGTCTACCGCTGCAAGGGCGGCAACGACCTCCTGGCGTCGCGCCTGGCCGAGTCGATCGGCGCGGACCGCATCGTGACGAAGCTCCCGGTCCGCTCGGTGTCGCTCCGCGGGGGGACCGTGCTCATCGAGTGCTCGGACGGCCGGACGCTCGAATGCGACGACGTGGTGTACACCGCCCCGCCCGCGACCTGGAAGAAGGTCCAGTTCTCGCCCTCGTTGCCGGAAGAGATGACCCCGCAGGTGGGCTTCAACGCCAAGTACTTCGCCCACGTCAAGGACCGCTTCTGGGAGAAGCGCGAGCCCCGCCTGAGCCAGTACGCCCTCTCCAACGACGTGATCAACATGACCTGGGACGGCACGGACAACCAGGGGCCCGTGGAAGGCGACGCCGAGGGCGCGTGCCTGGTCGCGTTCGCGGGCGGGTCGTCGTGCCAGAAGGGCCTGGCCATGGGGCGGGAGGAGCGGGACAAGGCCTTCGGCGACCTGCTGGAGAAGTTCTTCCCCGGCTATCGCGAGAACTTCGTCAAGTCGCACTACATGGACTGGCCCAAGGAGCCTTGGGCGGGGGCCAGCTATTCGTTCCCGGCGCCGGGG
>CAZCPB010000382.1:0-2525 GCA_964500365.1 uncultured Phycisphaeraceae bacterium | reverse complement strand
GATAAACGGACCCATTTTCCTGCTGCTGTGATAATGAATAACCTGGCTCGCCCCCTCCTGCCATCTGTGCTTCGCCGACCAGCTCCTCGGCGCCACCGACGATGTCCAGCGCATCTTCTGGGAACGCTGGCTCGAGTTCTGCCGCCTCCCCGGCCACTGCTCCGAGGACGAGATCGCGAGCCTCGTCGAGCACGCCGCGGCACACGACCACTACATCCCCCTCGCCGAGCACTTCGCGCTGCTCCGCGATGCCGGCTTCGTCGTGATGGACTGCGTCTGGCGGAACCAGATGTACACCGTCCTCGTCGCGGCCTGAGCAGCGTCGGCCCGGCCGTCGCTCCGCCGCGCGCCAGGGCCGAAGGCCGTGAGTGCGCACCGGGTACATGGCGCGAGCCCGGAGGGTCCACCGTGCGCTGCGCCCCACGGATTTCCCCGGGAAGTACTCCCGCCGCGCGACAGGCCTCATGCGACCGAGCTTCCCCGCCGATGTCACGCGCAGGAGGCCGCATGTTCGACAGATTCCTCAAGATCTCGACGTCCAACGGCGAGCAACGCTGGATCAACCTCGACCGCGTCACGCGCGTGTCCCTCGCCGACGAGCCGCACGGCGAACCCGTTCTTGTCTTCTCCTTCGAGGGCAACGATCGAGTCAAGATCCACGGCGCCGATGAGGACGCCCGCAACCTCATCCGCCGCATCGCTTCATCTCTCGACAGCGTCGCGTGCGCCGCGGGCGTGCGTCGCGCGGCCTGACTCCGGCGAGCCTCGGCGCTCGTTCCCCCGCCGCTATACTCCGGCTTCGGGGCGCCCCCGGCACCCCGACCGCCGGAGGTCCGCACCATGCGCTACGTCATTTCCCTGGCGATCGCGATCACGTTCGCGCTCCCCGTCTCAGCCCTCGCCCAGGGCCCCTTCGACGTCAAGACCCTCCCCGACCAGATCAAGTCGCTGAAGTGGAGAGACACCGACTTTGAGGGCGCCTCGCTCGTCGAACGCTGCCGCGCCCTCGACCTGCTCAACGACGCCCTCGACTCCATCCGCAACCAGTTCTCCGCCGACGCCGACCTCCTGTCGCAGTACATCGACGACAACAACCTCGGCCCCGAATTCGCCTCCACGCCCCCCGGCCCCGCCCGCGAAGCGCGGACCTTCGCCGACGCCCAGAAGATCGCCCTGGCCCTCCTCCGCGGGCCGATGTCCACGTCCACGTACTCGGCCGTCCTCTCCGGCGCGCCCGACGACCAGCTCGCGGCCTTCCTCAACATGAACCAGTCCGGGTGCCAGTGGAAGTGGGCCGAGATGGCCGACCGGCGCGACCGCGTCATCGCCATGACCGGCTTCCTCAAGGCAAAGGGCAAGCTCGAGGCGTACACCGCCTGGGTCCCCGGCGAGCTCGACCGGCGCGAGGCCGAGCAGAAGGCCTCCACCGCCGAGAAGCAGCAGGCCGCCGCGGCAAAGGCCAAGGAGCAGTCCGAGCGCGCCCAGGAACTCATCCGCCAGCGCCAGCAGGAGGACGAGGCCCAGGACCAGGCCGACCGCGAGAAACAGGCCGCGATGCTCCAGCAGGCCATGGCCGCGGCCCAGAGCCGCCCCGCCACCACCGGCGGCGTGGTCGTCCCCAGCGACGACGACGACCCGTATTACTACTACGGCGGTCTCGCCGCCTACCGCGGCGCGGCCCTGTACCGCAACGCCGCCTACCGCGGCGCCGCCAACGCCGCCACCGACCGCCGCATGAAGTCCTGGCACCGCGGCGGGGGACGCAGGCGCTGAACCGCACGCAGCCCGGTTGTGAACCGAGCTACCGCTCCCGCACGCCCTCCAGCTTCTTCCTCAGCTCCTCGCGCCACATCGTAAGCCCGAGCCGCTCCATGATCGCCAGCCCCCGCGACCACAGCTCGCGCGCCGCCGCGCTGTCGCCTCGCGCCATCGCGATGTCCCCGAGGTTCGCCAGCTTCCCCGACACGATCTTCTCGGCACCGACGCTCTCCGCGAGCGCAAGCCCCTCCCGGAACATCGCCTCGGCCCGGTCCAGCTCGCCCCGGTCCTCGTAGATCAGCGCGAGGTTCCCGATGTCCCGCGCCATGCTCTCGCGGTTGCCCAGGCGCGTGCTGATCTCAACCGCCCGCTTCATTTCCCGTTCCGCGGCGTCGAGATCTCGTTTGTAGAACAGCACGAGGCCCAGGTTGGTGCACGCCCGTGCGAGGTCTTCCGACTCCGGCGCCGCCAGCGCCATGCGGCGGCGCACGTGCCGCTCGGCCTCGTCGTACTCGCCGGCGCGGAAGTGAAATTGAAACGCCAGGAAGAGGACGCGCAGGTCGTCCGGGGCCAGGTCGAGGGCGGCCCGGATCTGGGCGCGGGCGTCTTCTTTCCGTCCTTCGCCCGCTGCCCGCGCGCCGGATTCGGCGAACTCGACCGCTCGCCGGATCGTGTTTTCGTCGTTCGCGCCGTTCGGGCTCTCGGTCATTCGCTTAGTCTACCTCGGATGGCCAAACCCTAATCGATCGTCGTTCTGAGGCCGCTGG
>CAZCPB010000381.1:0-2527 GCA_964500365.1 uncultured Phycisphaeraceae bacterium | reverse complement strand
CCCCTCCAGCATCAGGTGGGGATCAAAGTCCATCAGCAGCCGGTCCTTGAACGTGCCCGGCTCGGACTCGTCGGCGTTGATGGCCAGGTACCGCTGGCCCGCGTCGGGCTCCTTGCCGTCGGGCCCGGCCGTCACCTTGGGCAGGAACGTCCACTTCAGCCCGGTCGGAAACCCCGCCCCGCCGCGCCCGCGGAGCATGGATTTCTTCACCTCGTCGGTCACGGCGTCGGGCTTGAGCGTCAGGGCCTTGCGGAGCCCCTCGTAGCCGCCGGACTTGACGTACTCGTCGTACGAAACGATGTGCCGGCCCTTGGGGTCGGCGTAGGGCCAGGAGGGGATCCGCTGGGTCAGGACCGGGCCGGAAAGGTTGGGGTTGAGCGTCTCGGGCATGGGAGGGCAGTGTAGGGGCGGAGGGGGGAATGGTGAGGGGGGCAATGTGACCGGTGAATCGTGACCGGTGAATAGCGGGACAAACAGGTCAGCCCCACGCCTTCGCTCACTCCCTCATCTCAGGACCAGCTCACCCTCTCCACCTTCTGAACGCTCTCGCACCCGCGCTCACCGCTCCGGTGCCGACGCCCGGGACACCAATACCAGCTTCCCGTCCTTCTCAACGATGTCCCGGCGCGACCGCCCCTCGGGAAGCTCGTGGATGAAGTAGGGCGCATCGGGCGGAGCATCCAGATCCCGAAGCCGGGCCTCCAGATACTCCGCGTCGTACGAAGTGAACGAACTCGAATACGTCCCGCCCGGGGCCAGGTCGGCCCGGACCTTCCCCGCGTTGCGGCCTTCGACGCGGAGCAACTCGACGCTTACCGGCCGGTCTGTGGTATTGCGGATATCGACGCTGTAGTCGTACTCCCGAGGCCCGACGGCACATGCGCCCAACAGGCCCGCCGCGCCGGCGATCAGTGCCGCGAATCCAGCCCTTGTCATGGTGCTTCTCCCTCTCGAATTCTCTCACAACGCCTCTTCTCGAGCGCTGGAGTGCCAGAAAAATTCGCACATTGCGCCGAACACGCCTCCCGCCGCCGTTCCTCCCGTATCCCCCCACCGCCACCCCCACCCGCCCTTCGAGAACGAGAACGGAGAACGCATATGAACGCAGGAACGCGTGTATTCGGTCAGGCTGCCTTGGCACGGGGCCTGGTGATGGCCCTAGTTGCGATCGTTGCGCTGGTCGCCGAGACCGCCCGGGCTCAGCCCGGACCACGCGGTGCGCCCGCAACCCCGACCCTGGTCGTCTCGGTCGAATTCAAGGGCGGGACCGTGGCGGACTACGTCCGGGCTCTGAAAGACGCTTCCAAGCCCAGCCCCGTCAACGTGGTGCTGTCCGAGGAAGCCGCGACCGACCGGCTCGGGCCCATCTCCCTCCAGCAGGCGTCTCTTGCCGCGGCGATGCAGGCGATCCCCGCGGCGTCGGCAAGCGGCATCAACATGTGGCAGATCATCCGTCTGCACGATGCCCTCCCCGGCGAGGACGCCGCGAGCGACAACGAGGAAACGGCGCCCGTCTACCAGGTGTACCGGGCCCCCGGACGCAAGGACACCGGGCCGCAGCGCGTAGTGATGGAAGTCTTCAGCCTGCGGCGGATCGTGGGGCACGAAACCGACCCCGCCGCGGCCGAGGCCCGTATCGCCGCGGTGCTGACGGCGGCCGAGACCGCCCTGACCATGGACCAGAACGCGACGCCGCCCGACATGAAGCTGCACAAGGAGTCGGGCCTCCTGATCGTTCGGGGCGAGCAGGACGACGTCATGGCCGTCAAGGACGTCATCGATCGCATGAGCGACGATGCCGGCAAGCTGGCCGACGAGGCCGCGGCACGGGAATCGGCCGTGCGCCAGTCGGAGATTCACGTCCAGAAGGCCGAGCTGAACGCGCGGACGGCCGAAAGCCAGCTGAACCTGGCGAAGTCCAAGATGGGGCAGGTCGAGCAACTGGTGGCGCAGGGCGCCACCTCGGCGACCGAGGCGCTGGAGATGAAGGCCGAGGTCGATCGGCGCGAGGCCTCGTTCAAGATGGCCCTGCTCGAAGTGCAGTCGGCCAAGGAAGCCGCCGAGCGTGCCCGCCGGGGGCTGTCGCTCGGAAACCTGGACCGCCCGCGGAGGTCCGAGGTCGCGGGCGACGATGTGCAGGCGGTCGTCCGGCGCCTGCAGGACGAGAACGCGGCCCTGCGGGCGCGGCTCGACGAAGTGACCGCTCAGATGCAGCAGCTGCGTGCCGCGATGGAGTCCGGGCGCGCGAACAATCCGCGAGGCAAGTGACCCCATGGCGCGGGCCGCGGAGGACGCGTGGGCGAAACCAGGACCGACACGGCCCGCGACGTGCCGCCGGACGAATCGGCGGCACGCCTCACGCGCGCCGTGGCCCGCGGGGACAGCGCGGCGGTCGAGGAGTTCTACCGCGCGTGGTTCGACCGCGTGTTCCGGATGGCCCGCGCGGCGACCCGGCGCGATGAATCCTTCTGCCTCGACGTAGTCCAGGACGTCATGATGCGGGCCGTCAAGAGCATGAAACCGCTGG
>CAZCPB010000380.1:0-2535 GCA_964500365.1 uncultured Phycisphaeraceae bacterium | reverse complement strand
CCCGCCCGCCCGCCAGCCCCGCCGCGGGGTCGCCCGCCCACCCCTCGAGCAGCGAGCCGCCCCCCGAGACCTCCGTGATGTTCCCGTCCGCATCGACGCGGAGCGTCAGCGTCGTGCCGACCACGGCGCGCAGCGCCGCAGCGCCCGGGTCGTCGCCGTCGTCCTTCGCGGGCCGCGCGCTGTCGAAGTCCGTCTCGCCCAGCGGCGACTTCGAGTTCACCTTCAACGCGTCGAAGATCAACTCGATCGTCGCCCCCCCTTCGGGCGCGGCATCCACCACGCGGAACCGCACCTCCGTCACCTGCGTCGTCGCCATGTCGGGGTCGGCGGGCGGTGCGCCCTTCGCCGCGGGCTTGCCCGGCTTCTTCGCCCCCGGCTCGGCCAGCGGGTCCTCCAGCGTGGGGATGGAGGTCGTCCCCGCGCTGCGGGTGGTGAGCCGGTACCGGGTCTCGTGGCCCGCGATGAACTTGGGGCGCAGATCGACCAGGCCCGGCTGGGCCCCCGCGGCCGCGCCGATCCAGAGGCACGCCGCCGCAACCGCCGCGCGCCGCAGAAACGACCGCGAATCCGGCATGACTGTCTCCTCGGCCCCGCGGCCTTGCCCTCGGGCGGCGTCGCCGGCCCCGGGCCGTTGTGACTGTACCGCCGCGCCCCGGCCGCGGTTGCGGCATCAAAAAGCAAGGCCGGCACCGCGTCCGCTCCGATAGTGGGCGGTTGCACGGCGCGGAGGACGCCGGCCCGGAGGGCCGGTGCGCCGTCACCCGCGGAGCGGCGGTGGTTCGTGCGCGGCGCGTCCGGCGGGACGCCGCGCCGAGGGTGCGCCGACGCCTGGAGCCGACCCGTGACCCTGAGACTGGTCGAGACCGTCAGCCCCCGGATCGAGAGCGCCACCTCGCGCGAACTGCTGGGCGCCCTCGTCCCCGTCCCCCTCGAGGTGAGCGACCGGACCGTCATCCGCTCGGAGCGGCTCCTGCTCCGACCCCTCGGCGATTCCGACCGCGCGCCCTTCATCGACCTCGTCCGCCGCTCGCGGGCCCAGCTCGACCGCTGGAGCGCCCTCCACCGCCCCGGCGAGACCGATTCCGAGCTCTTCGACCGCCAGCTCGAACTCACCCGCGCCGGCGACCGCCGCTCCACCGCCGCGCGACGCGCCGTCCTCCTCGCCGACGGCACGCTCGTCGGCGCCTGCAACCTCAACTCCATCTCCCGCGGCCTGCAGTTCGAGAGCGACTGCAACTGGTGGATCGGCACCGAGTTCGCCGGCCGCGGCTACGCGACCGAGGCGCTGCGCGCCCTCACCGACTTCGCCCTCCGCGACCTGCCCCACGGCCTCGGCCTCCACCGCGTCTACGCCGGCATCCGCCCCGACAACGCCGCGAGCATCGCCGTCGCCCGCAAGTGCGGCTTCACCCGCCAGCAGCAGGTCAAGAGCTACCTCAACGTCGGAGGCGCGTGGGAGCTCCACGACATGTACGTCCGCGATGTGCTCGACGCCGGGCGCGCCGGCCCCTGAGCCCCGCGGCAGGGCCGCGCAACCGCGATACTGCCCCCATGCCGCACCCCGAGATCCACACCGCCCGGCTCCACCTCCGCCCCTGGCGCGAGGCCGACCGCGCCGAGTTCATCCGCTGCCAGCACGTCAACCGCGACCACTTCGGACCCTGGTGGCCCGCCCGCGACCCGGCCCTGACCGACGACCTGCACTTCGATGAGCAGCTCCGCCGATGCTTCGAAGGCTTCGAGCGCGGCACGGACGCCCGCATGGGCGGGTTCCTCCCCGACGGAACCCTCGCCGCGCTCGTCAACCTCTCGCAGATCTTCCACGGCCCCTTCGAGAACGCCTACATCGGCTGGAGCGTCAGCGTCGAGTGCGGCGGTCGCGGTCTGGCGACCGAGGCGGTCACGGCGCTCCTGGACTTCGCGTTCGCCCCGCGCCCCAGCGGCCTGGGCCTCCACCGCGTGCAGGCCAACATCATGCCGGCCAACGCCCGGAGCGTGCGCGTCGCCGAGAAGTGCGGCTTCCGGCGCGAGGGCCTCGCCCTCCGCTACCTCAAGATCGCCGGCCGCTGGGAAGACCACCTGATGTTCGCCAGGCTCGCCGACGAGCACGCGCTCACGACCCCCGGCGCGCCGACCGCCCCGTGAGACCCGGGCACGGTTCGCGGCCAGCGGCCATCTGCCCGTGGGAATCCTGCATACGTCGGTGGCCAAACCCGAGAACTCGTGGCACATTTCAACCCGGGGACGTTCCGCGCCCTCAGGAAGGTGGGCGATGAGGTTTCCCCGCGCGAACGTTGCCTTGTGGGCCGTGGTGGCGTTGGCGACCGGGGCGGCCTGCCCGGCCCGCGCCGACATCCCGCCCCCCGACTACGACTTCCAGTGGGCGAATATCACGGACCTGAACAACCCGGCGTACCCCGGCGGGCCCCCCGTCAACGGGAACGCCGGTCGCGGCTCCGTTTCCTACAAGTACCGCATCGCCAAGCTCGAGATCACGACCCAGCAGTGGGCCGACTTCCTGAACATGGCCCTGCG
>CAZCPB010000379.1:0-2541 GCA_964500365.1 uncultured Phycisphaeraceae bacterium | reverse complement strand
CAGCTAGCCGATCCATTAGAGCTTCGTGCACTACGGCGGCCTGCGGGACACCGAAGCCCCGGAATGCCCCAGCTACGGCATCTGTCGTGTGTATGGTGCGCGTGACGCAGCGTACTGCATCAAATCGATAGGGCCCCATCGCGTGAATGGGCACTCTACTTGCAACGATGGGTCCGCATGATGAGTAAGGCCCGGTGTTGAAATCTGCATTCATGGAATACGTTCTCAATCGGCCCCGATCATCGCAGGTCAACGTCGCATTGATGGCAGCAGGATGCCGCTTGGTCGTTGCGCGCATGCTCTCAGCACGGGAGTAGACGCACGCCACAGGTTGCGTCATGTGCCAAGCGGCAACTGCGATCAGCGGTTGCAGCGACATGTCGATCTTGCCTCCGAAGCCTCCTCCTATGGCTGTGGGAATGATCCTGACATTTTCAGCTGGAATGCCGAGTATCCACGCAATTTCGTCGCGGTTGAGATAGGGCGCCTGTGTGGAGACGGCCATCTCAAGGCGATCGCCTATGCGCCGCGCAACCCCCGCTTCGGGTTCGATATACGCATGCTCCACGAAAGAGGTAACGAAGCTGCCGCCGACCGAAACCACGCCCGCTTCAGCCCCGCCGGGGGGCGGCGCATGACCGACACACGCCGACCCTGGGCGCTCGATCCCGGCCGCACGCCCGTCGAGCGCATCCTCGGCAAGGAGTTCGGCGCGGGCGGGCCGCTCGGACTGCTCGGCCTCACGCCCGGCGACTGCACGCCCGACGCGGTCGCCGCGGCCCTGGCCCGACAGCTTGAGCGCATCGCCGACCACCCGCACGCCACCTCGCACGAGGCCGACGAGGTCCGGCTCGCGCTGCACGCCGCCGCCGCCCAGCTGATGGACGCTCGCACGCGTGAGGCGATCATCGCCGCGGCCTTGATCGCCAGCGGCTGGAAGCGTCCCCGCCGGCCGCTCAGCCCTTTGGTCATAGCGCGGGCGCGGGGCGAGATCCGCCGCACGCTCGGGCGCTTCGGAGGGCTCAACGAAAGGTCCATCCGGTTCCTCGCGCTCGTCGCCGACCGGCACGGCATCGCGCGCGATCAACTCGCCGAGGCCGTGCGCGCGAGTTTCCGCGATCCGCCGCGTCCGCCCTGGCCGACCTCGGGGCGCGGGTGGGCGCCGCCCCGCGCCCCCGCCGGACCATCGACCCCCGCGCTCGCGAGCGCAGCGCCGGCGCCCGCCGAGATCGACCCTGCGGTGCGGGTGATCCGGCTCGTGCTGGTGCTCGGGGGCGTCGCTCTCGCGACCCTGGCGCTGGCGGCGCTCGGAGTCTGGATGATCGTCAAGGCCATGAGCGAGCCGGCGCCGCCGCCGGCCGCGCCGACCCCGAGCGTGATCGCGGCCTCTCCAGCGCGCGAGCCGTCGCGCCCGTCGCCGGACGTGGCGCCCACGGCGCCGCCCGAGCCTCCGACGGACGCGGACGACCCCGTGGCGGTCGCGCGATCGCTGACCGACTCCGTCCAGCGCCTGGGAGACGAGCCGGACATCGCGCTCGAGCAGTTCTCACGAGCGTTCCGTGCGCTCTCCTCGTCCTGGACGAGGCTCGAGCCCGACCGCGCCGCTTCGACGCAGGACTCGGTCGTCGAGTTCCTGTACCGCGCGGCGGCAAACCCGCCGGTCGCCGAGGGCGCGGCGCGAACCGTGCTGGAGGGGGCGGCCGGCCTGCGCGAACCGCCCCAGCCCATCGCGTCCGAGCGCGTGCTCCCCGGCGTGTGGTCGGTCGGGACGCTCTCTCGCCTGGCCCGCGAGCGGGAACTGCCCGTCCGCGTGCGCGCGCAGATCGACTCCGAACTTGCCGCGGCGTCGTCCGGCGTGCTCTCGTCGGGCGCGGGCTCGTTCGAGTCGGGGGCCTCGGCGGCGCTCATCGCGATCCCCCGCGGGCTGGTGAAAGCCGCCCGAGAGAACTCGCCCGCGGTCATCGCCGGGCCGGAAGCCTTTGAGCGCTGGCTGGAGGCAGCCCGCGCGGTCGCCGCGGGGGACCAGGCGGCACTCACCCGCCTCGTGCTCAGCGCCCTCGAGACGGTGCTGCTCGACGGGCCCGAGCCCGCGCCCGGCAACGACACCGCCGCGGCGATCGGACTGCTTGTGGGGGCCGAGGGCTGGCGGTCCGGCTCGGAGGCGCGCGAACGCCTCATCCGCTGGTTCGACTCGTCGTCGGTCTCGAGCGCGGATCTGAACGCTGTCACCGGCGCGCTGTCGGCGGCTTCCGGCGCCGAGGGAGTCGACGCGACGATGGTGCTCGGCCCCCGGGCGGACCTCCCGCAGCGTCAGGAACTCCGCGACCGCTATCTCGGCGCCTGGTCGCTCGAGGACCGCGGGGCCGTGGACGCCCTGGTCGCCGAATGGGCCAAGTCGGCCCACGACCTCTCCGCGCCGGAGGACGCGGGGTCCACGCCCGCCGAGCGGCTGGCCCGCGCGGCACGTCTCGCTCGCCTCAACCTGGCCGCAACGCTCCTGCACGCGGGCCTGAGCGCCGAGCCGGGGGACGTGCTCCGCGC
>CAZCPB010000378.1:0-2551 GCA_964500365.1 uncultured Phycisphaeraceae bacterium | reverse complement strand
GTACTGCGCGATCATCAGGCCCGAGTGCAGGCCGGGCCTGGGGCTCAGGTACGCCGTGAGCTGGGCCTCGGGGTCGCTGGCGCCGAGCATGAAGTAGGTGCGGCGCTCGGAAATCCCGGCGATGTGGGCGAGCGCGATCGCGACGGTGTCGAGCGCGATCGCCAGGGGCATGCCGTGGAAGTTCCCCGCCGAGACGATCGCGCCGTCCTCGAAGACCAGCGGGTTGTCGGTGACCGCGCCGAGCTCGCGCTCGACGACGGTCCGCGCGTAGAGGAGCGTGTCGAGCGCCGCGCCCAGCACGACGGGGGCGCAGCGCAGCGAGTAGGGGTCCTGCACCCGCGGGTCGTTCTCGGCGTGCGAGGGGATGATGCGGCTGCCGGCCAGGAGCGAACGCAGCATCCCGGCCGCGGTGACCTGCCCGGGCTGGCGGCGGGCTTCGTGCACGCGGGGGTCGAGGAAGGAGTCGGTCGCGCGGCAGGCGTCGATCGACATCGCGGCGGCGACGAGCGCGGCCTGCGCGAGCTGCCAGGCGTCTTTCACGAGCAGCGCGCCCCGCGCCCCCATCAGGTGCGTGCCGTTGATGAGCGCCAGGCCCTCCTTGGCCTCGAGCGTGACGGGCGCGAGCCCCGCGCCCCGCAGGGCATCGGCGCCGCCGAGCGCCTTGCCGGCGTGGGTCGCGCGGCCCTCGCCGATCATCACGAGCGCGACGTGGGCGAGGGGCGCGAGGTCGCCCGAGGCGCCGACCGAGCCGATCTCGGGCACCACCGGCGTCACGCCCGCGTTGAGCATTTCCACCAGAAGGCGCGGCACGTCGGGCCGCACGCCGGAGAGACCGCGCGAGAGCGATGCCGCGAGCAGCAGCATCATGGCGCGGACGACATCGCCCGGCAGCGGCTCGCCGACGCCCGCGGCGTGGGACCGGACGAGGTTGCGCTGAAGGTCGCGCAGGTCTTCCGTGGCGATGCGCTTGCGGGCCAGGGAGCCGAAGCCGGTGTTGATCCCGTAGTGGGCCTCACCGTCGGTGAGGGCGCGCTCGACGACCTCGCGCGAGGCTGAAATCGCTGCCGCGGCATGCTCGCCGAGCGCGACGCGCTGGCCGAGACGGGCGACGCGCTCGACGTCCTCGATGGTCAGCGGCTGGCCGTCGAGGAGCAGCGGGGGGCTTGTGTCACCGGGCTTCATGGGGCAAGTGTTGCGGGGCGGGGTGGGGGCTGCAAGCGGGGGACCGGACGGAAGGATTCACCGCAGAGACGCCGAGGACGCAGAGAAGGAGAAAGTCTTGATGTGCCGGAGCGTGTCCGGTCAGGATTTTCGGTGTGCTTCTGGTCGAGCGACATTTGATTGCCGCAAGGCTCGCGGCGCGACGTAATGCATGAGCGATCGACGTGCCGGACTCACTTTCCCGGTTCTTTTCTCTGCGATCTCGGCGCCTCTGCGGTGAATCCTTCTGCCTTCACGCCGCGTTGAGCGCGCCGGCGCCCGACGCGGCGAGCAATGTCTTCGTGTACTCCTCGCGGGGCGAGCCGAGGACCTCGTCCCGGGTGCCGATCTCGATGATGCGGCCGGCCTTCATGACGGCGATGCGGTGGCAGAGGTGGCCGACGACGCCGAGGTCGTGGCTGATGAAGAGGTAGGCCATGCCGGTGTCGCGCTGGAGGTCGCTCAGGAGGTTCAGGACCTGGGCCTGCATCGAAACGTCGAGTGCCGAGGTCGGCTCATCGCAGACGACCAGTCTGGGCGACAGGACCAGGGCACGGGCGATCGCGATGCGCTGGCGCTGGCCGCCGGAGAACTGGTGCGGGTAGCGGTCGAGGACGGCGCGGTCGAGGCCGCAGCGCTCGAGGGCTGCCGCGGCGGCGTTCCGAAGATTCTCGCGGCCCTTCGCGAGGCCGTGGACGATCAGGGGCTCGGCGACGGTCTCCCAGATGCGGATCCGCGGGTCGAGGGAGCCGCCGGGGTCCTGGAAGATGATCTGGGCGCGCCGGCGGAACTGGCGGAGGTCAGCGCCCGAAAGGCCGGCGATGTCGCGCCCTTCGAAGCGAACATCGCCCGCGGCCCGCGGGATGAGGCGGAGCACAGCGCGGCCGACGGTGGTCTTGCCGCTGCCGGACTCGCCGACGAGCCCGAGGGTCTCGCCCGCGCCGAGGTCGAAGGCGACATCCTGGACGACGGCGCGCCGGCCGGATTTGAAGAGGCCGGCGCGGTCGGCGAACTCGACACGGAGGCGGCGGACGGAGAGCAGAGGGGGTGGGGAGTCGAGGCTGGGCACGGGGGGAGGGTATGGGATGGGGGCAAGTGAATGGTGAGCAGTGAGGAGTGATCAGTGAACAGCGGGCAGTGAGGAGTAAGCGGTGGGCGGTTACTGGAGAGTGGAGTGCCCAGGCGCGTCGTGGGCCGTGCGATGCCGGGTCGTTGATGCCTGAGCCCAGATTCCTGACCCCCCTAGGGCTACGGCCGCGGCTTGACCCATCCTTGGCGGGGGTTACGCTTCATGCCGTCGGGCAGGTAGCTCAGTTGGTAGAGCACCGCACTGAAAATGCGGGTGTCGCCG
>CAZCPB010000377.1:0-2587 GCA_964500365.1 uncultured Phycisphaeraceae bacterium | reverse complement strand
GCCTCGGCGAAGCTCAGGGGCAGCACGCGCACGACGTTGCGCCCGGCCTCCGCCGCCTCGCTGTCGAGCGTCCGGATCAGTTCCTCGGCGACCTTCTGCACGCCCTCGGGCGCCGACACCAGCAGCGTGTTTGACGCGTTGTCGCTGGCCACTTCGAGCAGCGACTCGACCTCGGCCACTCCCTTGCCCTCGGCGCTCTGCTGCTCGCGCAGGCGCGTCGCGAGGATGCGTTGAAGGAGCGGCTGGAGCCGCTCGGCCCGCGCGTGCTTGAGCGGGTACATCTTGAGGCCCGTCGGCGGCAGGTCGGGCGGACCGTCGACTTTCTTCAGTACCTCCTCGACCTGCGCGAAGATCTGCGAGGGGCCGCTCACGATCAGCGTCCGCGTCGTCGGCTCGGTGTCCACCGACACGGCCGCCGCGGCCCCGCCCGCGGGCTGGTTCCCGTAGATCGTCCCCGTCGCGGCAAGGTTCTTCAGGGTCTTCGCGACCGCGTCCAGGTTCGCCCGCTCGACGCGGTACGAGCGCATTTCCAGGTTCTCGGCCACCTTCTGCTGGTCGAGGTTCTTGACGATCTGTTCGAACCCGCTCAACCGCTTGGCCGGGGCGTCGACGATCAGCGAGTTGGTGGCCCGGTCGGCCCGCACCACGATCTCGCGCGACCGCTGCAGGTCGGGGCGGGGCTGGCCCGTCCGCGGGTCGCGCGGCATGGGCGGCTCGGGGTACATCTGGTCGATCGTCTGCGCCAGTTCCTCCGCGCGGGCCACCTTGAGCGGGAAGATGCGGATCTCACGACCCTCGGCGTCGAGGGCCTGCTGCTCGTTGAGGTTGGTGACGATCGCCTCGATCTCGGGCAGCACGTCCGTGTGCGCCGAGACGATCAGCGTATTGGTCGCGGGGTCGGACTGGATCTCGACCGGGAGCTTGACCTTCTGGTCGGCGGGGCGGCGGTCGTACGACTGCTGGAGGACCGCGGCGAGGTTGACCGCGTCGCTGGTCCGCAGCTTGAGGATCCGCAGCGGCGGACGCTCGGCCGATCGCTGGTTGTCCAGGCTCTTGACCAGCGCCTCGATGATCGCGAACTGCGTCGGCTGGGCCGCGACCAGGATCGAGTTGGTCGTCTCGATCGGCTCGAGCACCGGGTCGGGCCCGCCGCGCACCTGCAGCGACTTGCTCCCCTTGATCAGCTCGCGCAGGAACGTGATGACCTCGCCGACCTTGGCGTTGCGCAGCTCGATCATCCGCACTTCGCGCGCCGGACCCTGCTGGCGCTGCAGCTCGTCGATGACCTTGTTGAACCGCTCCATCGCCTCGGCGTCGGCGACGACCATGAGCGAGTTGCTCGCCTCGTCCACAGTCAGCTCAACCGGATTGGCGCCGGGGATCTGCGCGATCTGGGCGTTGTAGATCGCCAGGGCCTTCTCGCGGACCTCCCCGGCCTTGGCGTTGGCAATGGGGACGATGCGCAGGCCCTTCTCGACCGGGACGGCCTGCAGGTCCTCGAGCATCGCCTCGACGCGCTCGAAGGTGATTTCGTCGCCCGCGACGATCAGCGTCGAGCTCTTGGGCTCGACCTCGATCAGCACCTGCATCTGCGGCTTGCCCGGCTGCGGCGGGCCGGACAGCGTCCCCTGGCGCGCGAGGGCCTGCAGCGTCTGCGAGATCGCCTGGAGATCGGCCCCGATGATGTGGTACGTGCGCAGCTGCGCGACCGGCGGCAGTTCCACCCGGTCCAGCTGCGCCGCCAGCGCCTTGAGCGACTCCTGCCGGTCCGCCGGCGCATCGATGATGAGCGAGTTGCTGGAGGCCTCGGCCGAGACCGTCACTTCCTTCGGCAGCTGCGCCCACGGCATGGGGCGGCCCAGGCGGTCCACGGGCATCGGCGGCTGCGGGTACAGCTTGTCCATCGCCGCGGCGACGTCGCTCGCCTTGGCCACCTTCAGCGGGAAGAGCTGCGTGACGCGGTCGGCCTCTTTCTTGTCCCGGTTGATCTCCTCGACGAACGCCTTGATCTCGTCGAAGAGATCGGCGTGGGCCGACACGATGAGCGTGTTGGTCGCGGCGTCGGCCCGGACGTCCACCGGCTTGGCCGCGCGGTCGGCCTGGTTCCGTCCGCCGTACTGCTGGGTGAGCATGGACGCGATGGCCTGCGCATCGGCCGTGCGCACCTGAAGGAGTTTCAGCGGCGGGAGCGAGCCGCGGTCGAGCTTGTCCAGGCGCCGCGCGTACTCCTCGATCACGCGGAGCTGCGCCTCCTCGGCGGTCACCAGCAGCGAGTTGGTGCGCTCGATGGCCTGGATGACCGGTTCGGGGGGCCGGCGCGCGGGGTCGTCCGGGAGCGACGACTTGAGCAGTTCCGTCAGCGGCGCGACCAGTTCCGCCGCCGCGACGTTGCTCACCTCGATGAGCCGGGTCGTCCTCGCGGGCGGCGTGAGCTGCTGGGCCTGCGCGAGCGCCTCGGTGAAGATCCGCATCGCCTCGGGGCGCGCCGTGATCATCAGGTTGCCCGATTTCTCGTCCCACTCGGCGGCGACGGGGCCCGCCTGCGCCTCCGTCATCCCGGCCGTGCGGCCGGCGTAGAGCTTCTGGG
>CAZCPB010000376.1:0-2603 GCA_964500365.1 uncultured Phycisphaeraceae bacterium | reverse complement strand
CGCCCTGCCGCGCGTGCAGCCGGTCCGCGCAGGCCGCCGCGAAGAGCCCGCCGTCCGCGTGCCGTTCCGCGCCGCCCTGCGCGACCGGCTCGTCCTCGCGCTGACCATCCACATGGCCGTGACGTCGCTCTCGTTCGGCGCCTCGTTCAGCTTCCTCGGGTTGCGGCTCGAAGATGACATCGGCGTGAGTCCGACGCTCATCGGCCTGGCGTTCTCGGTGCAGGACCTCATGGCCGGCGTGGCCCAGCCCGTCTTCGGCCGGCTCGCCGACCGGTACAACCGGCGCATCCTGGTGATGATCGGGATCGTCGCGGTCGGCGTGTCGCTCTTCGCCCTCGGGACGGTGGAGAGCTACGCGCTGATCGTGGTGTGCCTGCTGGCGATGGGTGCGTTCAACTCGCTCTCCAGCGTCGCCTCCAGCGCGATGCAGGTGGTGGCCGGGCGCCGCGTGGGCATGGGCACCGTGCTCGGGCTCGGTTCCACCGGGAACGGCATCGGCATCGTCACCGGGTCGGTCGCGGGCGGCGTGCTCGTGAACGCATCCGGGATCCCGGCGGCCTTCTACATGGGCGGGATCGTTATCGCCCTCGGCTCGCTGGTCTTTCTCGGGCTCACACGCGGCCTCGCCGTCGAAGAGACCGTCGCGCCGGCGGGGCTCCCACCCGGCCCGCGCGTCGAACCGGAGCTCGCCCGCGATCCAGCACCCTGAGGCGCGCAATCGAACCTTCCCGCGCGGGACGGTTAACACCAATCGAACCAAACCGGGTGACCGTTCGTCCCCGGGGCGATATAGTCGCCCCCCGGAATGCCTGCAGAGACTGCTGTTTACGCCGGAAGCTTCGACCCTCCGACCTACGGCCATTACGACGTGGTTCGTCGCGCCGCCCAGATCTTCCCCCGGGTGATCGTGGCCATGGGCCTCCACCCCACACGCCAGCCGCTGTTCACGTTCGATGAGCGCCTCGTCCTGCTCCGCAAGGTCTGCGCCGACCTCCCGAACGTCGAGGTCCAGGCGTTCGAAGGGCTGCTCGTGGAGTATTGCTCGAAAGTGGGTGCTCGCGTCATCGTGCGCGGCCTGCGCGCCGCGACGGACTTCGAGTACGAGCTCCAGATCGCCCTCGCCAACGCCGACATGCACCCGGAGATCGACACGTTCTTCCTCCCCACCCGCACGAACTACGGGTTCATCTCCGCCTCGCTCGTGCGGGAGATCGCCAGCCACGGCGGCGATGTCGCGCGCTACGCACCGGAAGCCGTGTGCGAGGCCCTGCGGGAGAAGTACCCGAGGTAGCTGTTGGCTCTCGGCTGTTAGCTGTTGGCCCGGGCGGTTCGGGGGGCGTGTCTGCACGCCGCTCCAATGGGGTCGTCCTGCGAAGCCCAGTCGATGTCGGGCCCGCGAACCTCGCTGCCAACAGCCAATAGCCAATAGCCAACAGCCCACTAGACTCGTTCCCCAATGAGCCCCGCATTCGCTGACGTGGCCGTGAACAGCGGTATGCCCGCGCGGAGGCCGTTCACCTACGCGGTCCCCGATGGCATGGCCGTCGTGCCGGGCCAGGCCGTGTTCGTGCCCTATGGCCCGCGCGTGCTGCAGGGCGTTGTTATGGGCGTCTCCGGCGAGACGGAGCTGCCGCCGGACCAGGTCCGCCCGATCGAGGCGCTCGCCGAGCCCGCGCCCGTGCTCGACGCGGTGCACACGCAGCTCGCCGCCTGGATGAGCGAGACGTACCTCGCGCCGCTCTGGGACTGTGTCGCCACCTGCCTGCCGAGCGGGTACGGCCAGAAACCTGTGACCATGGTCTCGCCAGTCGAGATCCCACCGCTGCTTCCGGTTTACCCGAAGGACCAGAAGATCCTCCAGTACGTCGCCGCCCACGGGCAGGTCGCGGTCGACGAGCTGCGCGAGGCCGTGGGCAGCGTCTCGATGAACACGCTGCAGCGCCTCCAGCGCGATGGGCACCTGACCGTCGTCCAGGGACTCGCCCGCCCCTCCGGCCGCTTCCGCTACGAGCGCCGAATCCGGCTGCTGCGCACCCCGGAGGAGGCCGAAGCGCGGGCGGCGGAGCTCGCCGCCAAGTCGCCGAAGTCGGTGGCCGCCCGCGTCCTCCGCCTGCTCGCCATCCACCGCGACGTACCGCTCGCGGACGTCCGCGCGGCCGGCGCCCAGCCCGGCCACGTCAAAGCGCTCGCCGGCGATGGCTGGCTCGAAGAGCACGAGGAACGGGTCGAGCGCGACCCCCTCGCCGACTTCCGCTTCCAGTCCCGCGCAGAGCTGCGCCTGGCGCCCGCCCAGCAGGCCGCCGTCGACGCGATCACGAGCGGCCCCCAGGTCCACCTCCTTCACGGCATCACCGGCTCGGGCAAGACGGAGGTCTACCTCGAGTTCGTCGCCCGGGCGCTCGCCGCCGGCCAGAGCGCGATCGTCCTCGTCCCGGAGATCTCGCTCACCCCGCAGGCGATTCGGCGTTACGGAGAGCGCTTTCCGGACGTGCTCACGGTCCTCCACTCGGGACTGGGCACCGGCGAGCTGTTCGACCAGTGGTACCGCGTGAAGCGCGGCGACGCGCGCCTCGTCATCGGCTCGCGCAGCGCCATCTTCGCCC
>CAZCPB010000375.1:0-2615 GCA_964500365.1 uncultured Phycisphaeraceae bacterium | reverse complement strand
GAGGCCCCGCCCGCCCCGCGCGAGCGCGACGAGCCCGGCTCGTACTCCGCCGCGCGGATGGACGGCGAGCGCGACGCCAAGATGGACGCGATGTCCGCGGCACCGGCCCGGACCGAATCGCTCAACGACCAGCTCCTCGCGCAGTGGGCCCTCTGCGATGTGGACGAGTCGCTCCGACGTCCCGGCGAGCTGATCCTATCGTTCCTCGACGCCGACGGGTACCTTCGCACGCCGCTCGAGACCGTCGCGGACCGCGCGCCCGGGCCGCGCCCGCCCCTCCCCGATCTCGAGCGCGCCCTTCAGGCCGTGCAGTTCCTGATCGAGCCCGCGGGCACCGCCGCGCGCGACACCCGGGAGTGCCTCCTGCTGCAGCTCGACGCCCTCGAGGACGAGCCCGGCGAGTTCGACCTCGGAACGCTCCGGCACGTCCGCACGCTCATCGAGAACCACCTCGACGACCTCCTCCAGAACCGCCTCCCCCGCATCGCCGAAAAGACCGGCCTGTCGATCGACGAGATCAAGAGCGCGATGGGCGTGATGAAGCGCCTGAGCCTCGCGCCCGCGCGGCGCCTGGTGGACGAGCGCGAGCCGCCCATCACCCCCGACGCCATCGTCGAGTACGACGCCGACAGCGACCGCTACCTCGCGTACCTGAACGAGCGCCGCGTGCCGGCCCTGCGCGTCAACCAGGAGTACGCGAAGATGGCCCGCGACCGGGCCGTGCCCCAGAAGGACCGCGAGTTCCTCCGCACCAGCGTCGGCAACGCCCAGTGGCTCATCGACGCCGTCCATCAGCGCCAGCACACGCTCCTCCGCGTCCTCCGCGTCGTCGTCGAGGCCCAGCGCGAGTTCTTCGACTTCGGTCCCCAGGCCATCAAGCCCCTGCCCATGACCCAGGTCGCCGATCAGCTGGGAATCCACGTCGCCACCGTCTCCCGCGCCGTCGCCGACAAGTACGTCCTCACGCCCCGCGGCGTGGTCCCCTTGAGAAAATTCTTCACCGGCGGCACGCAGACCGAGAGCGGCGAAGACGTCTCGTGGGACGCGATCAAGGCCGCGCTCCGCGAAGTGATCGACGCCGAGGACAAGTCCAAGCCCCTCAGCGACGAGGCCCTTGTCGAGAAGCTCAAGGAACGCGGGCTCGACATCGCGCGCCGGACGGTCGCCAAGTACCGCGACCAGTTGAGCATCCCGCCGGCGCGGTTGCGGAAGGCGTACTAGCGCGCTTCCATCGAAGTGAACGGAACGCCGGCCCCAAATGACCCGGATGCGCCGGGATCAATGCCTGTATCCGGGATAGTCTGGGCTATCTGGGGCTCCGCTCTTCGCTTTGAGTGAACCGTTCTCGCATCGGAGGATTGTCGTCTCCGGGGAGATTGCCGGAAGTATGACAGCACCCGGAAGCGCACCCTTCTCCTTCAGCCCAAAGGGCTGCAACGCCAGTAGCCGGGGGTGAAGCGAGGCTCCGCGAGCGCCACCCCCCGGTAGAGATCGCCCGGCGCCTTCGCAGCCCGGAGGGCTGCTCGAAGCGTCAATCCCAGAGGTACCGCTCATCCCACTCCATCCCGTACTTCCGGAGGATCGATCGCACCTCATCCTTGAAGTCCACCCTCTTATGGTGTTCCTTCTGCTTCGCGATGTACGCTCGCAGGGCTTCAACCCCGGACTGACCGATCGAGAACGAGAAGTATCCGTCCTGCCATGCGAACCCACGCACATGGTCTTTCATCCACTTCGAAGAGTCCCGCTTCACGTGCAGCATGAGTTCCGCCAGGGCAACGGTCTTTCCAAGGCTCACCAGCATGTGCACGTGATCGACCGTGCCCCCCATGGCCAACAAAGGCGATTGCATGCGCCGGCAGATACCACCGACATATGGGTAGAGGGTGGGCTCGATCTCGGGAGCCAAGAGCGGCTCACGATCCTTGGTTGAGTAGGTGATGTGGAGGAGGATCCTGGTGAGCGTCGAAGCCATGGCTTTCATGGTGGCGTGAACGGCATGCGCGCGTCAAATCAGGTTGCGCCCTCACGAGCAGCCCTTCAGGCTGCAGAGAAGCGGGGTATCTTGTTTCCGGGGGTGGCGCTCGCAGAGCTCGCTTCACCCCCGGCTACTGGCGTTCGAGGCCTTCGGCCTGACGCTTCACCACCCGCTCCATCATCCGATCCATGAACCTCTGAAACACTTCCTCCACGGGTCTCGCCGGCGGCGGCTCGGGCATCCTCTTCTCCCACTCCAGGAGCAACGACAGCGGCACCAGCGGCGCGTGCGTGTCGTCCGGGCCTGAGTTGATCCAGTACAGCGCCGTCCCCGGCCCCAGCGGCAGCGGAACATTCTCCACGCGCGGGTCCAGCGTCGCGCACCATTCCTTCGGCGTCGTCACCAGGTACTCGCGGCAGATGATCGGCCACTCCGGATAGATCGAGCAGCACTCGTCCTCCAGAAACGGGCACGCCTCCTGGAGCGCGAAGTACTCGCGCGACAGGTCCTCCCGCTCCGGCCCCGACAAGCCCGACGAGTTCAGCACGCGCTCGAGCATCCCTTCTTTCTCGAGCCGCGCCCGCACCCGCTCGAACGCCGCCATCACGCGCGACCGCCGCGGCTCCGGAAGTTCTCG
>CAZCPB010000374.1:0-2684 GCA_964500365.1 uncultured Phycisphaeraceae bacterium | reverse complement strand
CCGGCTTCTCCTGCCGCGCCAGATACACCACCCCCATCCCGCCCTCGCCCAGCACCGACTCGATCCGGTAGCGCGAGATCACCGTGCCGGGAGAGAAGCGAAAGAGACCCGCCCGCACCGACACCGCCGGCGGCGCCGAGGCCGTCGGTGATGGCGACACTGGATTGGTCTGGTCGTTCGAGCCGGGCTCGGGCACGGAGCACCCCCGGCCGGCAGTCTACCGCGCTCCGGAGACTTCGCCGCGCTTCAAGGATGGTCTACGCGGGTTCAGTCCTGACGTAGAGAGTCCCGATCACAACAGAGCCCCAGATACCCAGATGAGCGCAGATCAAAGCCTCCTCTCTGGGTCCATCTGGGTCATCCGGGGCTGGCCGCGCTGCTTGAATTGAATTTGCTGACAAAGAGCCCCCTGGGAGAGTGGAGAGGGGAGGAGAGAGGGGGCCGCCCGAATCGCGGGAAGCCGTCAGATCCCCAGCATCAGCCGCTGCGGGTCCTCGATCGCCTGCTTGATCTTCACCAGGAACTGCACCGCCTCGGCCCCGTCGATGATCCGGTGGTCGTACGACAGCGCCAGGTACATCATCGGACGGATCGCGACCTGCCCGCTCCCGGCCGGGTGCTCGACGGCGCGGCTCTTGATCGCGTGCATCCCCAAAATCGCCGACTGCGGCGGGTTCAGGATCGGCGTGCTGTTGAGCGAGCCGTAGATCCCGCCGTTGGTGATCGTGAACGTCCCGCCCTGCATCTCCTCGAGCGCGAGCTTGCCGTCGCGGGCCCGCGTCGCTAGGTCCTTGATCGCCGCTTCGATCTCGGCGAAACCCAGCGACTCGCAGCCGCGCACCACCGGCACGACCAGGCCCTTGGGCGTCCCCACCGCGACCGCGATGTCGCAGTAGTCGTGCTTCTCGATCGCCGTCTGGCCGTTCTCCTCGACGAGGTACGAGTTCACGAGCGGGAACGCCCTGAGCGCCCCCACCGTCGCCTTCACGAAGAACGACATGAAGCCAAGGCCGATCCCGTGCTTCTTCTCGAATTCCTCCTTGTACTGCTTCCGCAGGTCGAGCACCGCGCTCATGTCGCACTCGTTGAACGTCGTGAGCATCGCCGCCGTGTGCTGCGCCTGCACCAGGCGCTGCGCGATCCGCATCCGGATCGGCGACATCCGCTCGCGCGTCACTCCCCGCCCGCCCGCGCCGCGAGCCCCCGGACGCGCCGTCTCGGCGTGCCCGTTGGTGCCCGCCGGAGCCCCCGCCGCGCCGATCACGTCGGCCTCGCGCACACGCCCGCCCGGCCCCGTGCCGTGGAGCGACTTGAGATCGACCCGGAGCTGCTCCGCGGCCTTGCGGGCCAGGGGCGTCGCCCGAGCCTCCGCGACCGCGACGGGCGCCGAGGGCCTGGC
Source organism: uncultured Phycisphaeraceae bacterium (assembly GCA_964500365.1). Taxonomy (GTDB): domain Bacteria; phylum Planctomycetota; class Phycisphaerae; order Phycisphaerales; family UBA1924; genus CAZCPB01. Next base: position 1,285 of record CAZCPB010000374.1, on the reverse strand, counting down.
CTCCGGCACCTGCGACGACTCGGCCCTGGACTTGGCGGCGGGAGCCTGAGCCTCCGCACGGGCCGGCGCGCCCGCCGGGGCCTGCGCCTTCTCGTCGATCGAGCCGACCGAAGCGCCGATCTTGACCGTGTCGCCCTCTTTCACCTTCTGCGCCGTCAGAACGCCCGCCGCGGGCGCGGGGACTTCCATGGTCGCCTTGTCCGTCTCGACCTCGAGGATCGTCTCGTCGCGCTTGACATAGTCGCCGACGTTCTTCACCCAGCGCTGCACCACGCCCTCGGTCACGCTCTCGCCGGCCTGGGGGATGACGATGTCCGTCGGCATCTTCTCGTTCCTTCGCGACGCTCAGCGAGCGTCGCACCAGCACGAACCGCCCCGCCGCGACGCCGCGGCAGGGAAATCAGCGGGCCGCCTTCGCGGGCTTCCCCCCCGACGCGGGCTTGGCGTTCTTGACCGGCTCCGGCGCCGCACGGCCCGCGCCGGCCTTCACGCCGGTTGACGGCGCGCCGTTGCTCGCGGGCGTCTTGGCGCCGGCCTCGGAGGCCAAGGGCCCGATCGCGGCGTCCAGAATCCTGCTCTGCTGCTTCTTGTGGACGTACTCCGACCCGGTCGCGGGCGACGCCGCCGCGGGACGCCCCGCGTACCGGAGGTTGACGCCCAGTGCCTCGCGGAAGGCATCGGCGATGTGGACGAACGCCCCGGCGTTGCGGGGCTCTTCCTGGGCCCACACCCGCTCGGCCGACCGGGGGTACCTCGAGTCGATCTCCCGGGCGAGTTCCACGTGGAACGGGTACAACTGCTCGACCCGCACCAGCGCGATGTCGCCCCGCCCGGTCGCGTCGAGCCGCTCGCGCAGTTCGTGGTAGAACTTGCCGCTGCAGTAGACGACCCGGGCGACCTTCGAGGCGGCGGTGCCGGTCATCTTGGGGTCGTCGATCAGGTGCCTGAACCAGCCCGAGACCAGCTCGTCGAGCGACGCGGTCTCGGTGCGCAGGTACTTCTTGGGCGTGAGCACGATCAAGGGCTTGCGGAAATTCCGCTTGACGTGCCGCCGGAGCAGGTGGAAATGCTGCGCCGCGGTCGAGGGGTACACGACCTCCATGTTGTTCTCGGCGCAGAGCATCAGGAACCGCTCGAGGCGCGCCGAGCTGTGCTCTGGGCCCTGGCCCTCGTACCCGTGCGGCAGGAGCAGCACCAGCCCCGTCCAGCGGTTCCACTTGGCTTCGCTGGCCGCCATGTACTGATCGATCACGACCTGCGCCGTGTTGCAGAAGTCGCCGAACTG
>CAZCPB010000373.1:0-2717 GCA_964500365.1 uncultured Phycisphaeraceae bacterium | reverse complement strand
GAAGTGTACGGCGCGGGGGTCGACGTCATCGACCTGCGGCGCCGCGTCGGCATGGTCTTCCAGAAACCCAACCCCTTCCCTATGTCGATCTTCGACAACATCGCCTACCCCCTGCGGATCCACGGCGAGCGGAAGAAGTCCGTCCTCCGCGAAGCCTGCGAGCGCGGCCTGAGGGCCGCCGCCCTCTGGGACGAGGTCAAGGACCGGCTCAACGATTCAGCGCTCGGGCTCTCCGGCGGCCAGCAGCAGCGCCTCTGCATCGCCCGCGCGGTCGTCGCCGACCCGGAAGTGATCCTCCTCGACGAGCCGTGCTCGGCCCTCGACCCCGTCGCGACCCTCCGCATCGAGGAACTGATCCAGGAGATCAGCCGCAGGTACACCGTGCTGATCGTGACCCACAACATGCAGCAGGCGGCACGGGTGAGCGACTTCACCGCGTTCATGTACCTGGGCAGGCTCGTCGAGTACGGAACCACGGGCGAAATCTTCCAGACGCCGGGTCTCCGCGAGACCGAGGACTACGTCACCGGCAGGTTCGGATAATCAGCCCCGAGCCCGCCCCGAGCCCGACCGCGCTCCCTGAATCGCCTGATCGTCGGGCTTTCCCGGACCCGGCATCGCCACCGGTCGATATTCACCCTACGATCGCAGAGACGACCGTAGGGAGTGGATTTCAGCCTTTGTTCGGGGTATAGCGACCCCGTCGGGGATGGACATGACCGCCGCGCCACGAGCCGTGCCCCCCAGCCTCAACGGCTGGAATGCCGAGTATCTCGACCAGCAGTACAGGGTCTTTCAGAGCGACCCGGCGGCGCTCCCAGACGATCTCCGCGCGTTCTTTCAGGGCTTTGACCTGGCGTTGGAACGCGGCGGCGGGGCCGCCTCCGCGACATCGTTCGATGTTGCCGCGCAGCGGCTGGTCGAGGCGTACCGGGCCTTCGGGCACCTTGGCGCACAACTCGATCCGCTGAAACGGCCCCGGGGCCCGGTCGGCCCTCTGGCGCCCGGCGCCCACGGATTGACCGACGCGGACCTGGACCGCCAGACCGCCTCGGGCGGCACGCTGCGCGCCTTGATCGCACGCCTGGAATCTATCTACTGCGGGTCGATCGGAGCCGAGTTCATGCACTGCGCCACGCCCGAGGAGCGGGCGTGGTTCATCGAGCGGTTCGAAAGCGCCCCCGCGCCCTTCCCCCCGCAGCGCCGGGTCGACATTCTGCGCCAGGTCACGATCTCGGAAACATTCGAGAAGTGGCTCGGGAAGCGCTACCAGGGCAAGAAGCGTTTCAGCCTCGAGGGCGCCGAGAGCCTGATCCCGCTGATGCGGTTCCTCACCGACCGTGCGGGCGAGCTCGGCGTCCGCGAGATGGTGCTGGGCATGGCGCACCGCGGCCGCCTGAACATCCTGCGGCACTACCTCGGCAAGGACACCGAGCGCCTCATCACCGAGTTCGAGGACTCGTGGGCCGACGGTCTCGAGCAGGGCGGCGGCGACGTCAAGTACCACCGCGGCTACTCGGGCGACCAGCAGACGCCCGCGGGCACCGTGCACCTTTCGATGCTCAACAACCCCTCGCACCTGGAGTCCGTGAACGCGCTGGTCATGGGCCGCGCGCGGTGCCTCCAGGAGATCGAGGACGCCAAGGGCCAGGCCGGACGCGACCGGATCGTGCCGCTGCTCATCCACGGCGACGCGGCCCTCTCGGGGCAGGGCGTGGTCGCCGAGTGCCTCAACATGTCGTACCTCGAGGGGTACACGGTCCACGGCACGCTGCACGTGGTGATCAACAACCAGGTGGGCTTCACGACCGACGTTTCCGACGACCGCTCGACCGAGTACTGCACCGACATCGCCAAGATGATCAACGCGCCGGTGCTGCACGTGAACGGGGACGACCCCGAGGCGTGCGTCCGCGCCGCGGTGATGGCGATGGAGTACCGGCACGCGTTCCACAAGGACGTCTTCATCGACCTCGTCTGCTTCCGCCGCTACGGGCACAACGAGCAGGACGAGCCGGCCTACACGCAGCCCGAGATGTACGCCGTCGTGCGGGCGCACCCCGGCACGAGGGCCGTCTACGCCGAGCGGCTGGCCGCCGAGGGCGTCGTCACGGCGCAGGACGCCGAGGCGATGGTCGAGGCCGAGGTCGCGCTGCTCGACAAGGCGCAGGAGGCCGCGCGGGCCAAGCCGGTGAACCCGGTGCCGCCGCCGGGCCAGGGCCGCTGGGCGGGCTTCGTCGGTGAGTACTCCTTCGACACGCCCGGAACGGCCGTGGACGGCAAGACGCTCGACGCGGTCTGCGCCGCGCTCGGCCGAACGCCCCAGGGCTTCAACGTCCACCCGAAGCTCAAGGGCCTGCTCGAGTCGCGGGCGGGCCTGCCGCGCAATCGCGCGCTCAACCACGCCGACGCCGAGCTGCTCGCGATCGGAACGCTCCTGGTCGAGGGCACGCCGGCGCGGCTTTCCGGCCAGGATTCCCGCCGCGGCACGTTCACGCAGCGCCACGCGGTGCTCCGCGACGAGAAGACCGGCGAGAAGTACACGTCGCTCAACCACATCCGCGAGGGCCAGGCGGTCCTGAACGCGTGGGACAGCCCGCTCTCGGAGTACGCGGTCGTCGGGTTCGACTACGGCTACAGCCGCGCCAACCCCAACTGCCTGGTGATGTGGGAGGCGCAGTTCGGCGACTTCTGCAACACGGCGCAGGTCGTGATCG
>CAZCPB010000372.1:0-2726 GCA_964500365.1 uncultured Phycisphaeraceae bacterium | reverse complement strand
TGTTGTCCGCGATGCGCAGCGCCTTGACCTGGTCGGGCGTCAGGTCGTCCGCGCGGATCGTCGGCACTTCCTTCAATCCCAGCTTCCGCGCGGCGCGGAGGCGGGTGTGCCCGGCGATGATGATGTTGTCGGCGTCGATCAGGATCGGGATCTTGAACCCGAACGCCTGGATTGACTTGGCGACCGCGTCGATCGCGGCGTCATTGATGGTGCGGGGGTTGCGGTCGTATTCCTTGACCGCGTCGATGGGAAGCATCTCGATGTTCACGGCGATCTCCGTCAGGTGGCGCGCGGCAAGCGCCGGCGCGGGTGGCGTCGTCATGGCCCGCGGCACATGCCGACGGGTCCGGGGATCGCTGATTCGCTGGTTGGATCGCTCGGGCAGTCGGGCCCGTCCGTTGGGCGCTCATCGCCCCGAGTTCCCCGCGCTACGGGCCGCGCCCGTTGGCCACGGGTTCGCCCACGTTGGCCCACGTCGCGTCCTGGACGGGGCGGCGTACCGACCCCGCCACGGGGCCGCCCGGCGCTCGGACGGGCGAAACAAACTCTGTCGCCAAGCGCGGCTGTTCCCGCGGGCGTAGCAACGCGTCCTGGCCCGGGAAGTACCTACCGACCCCCTCGCCGTAAGGCTTCCGGCTGTAAGGCTCCCACCCGGGATTGCCACCCTGCGCTTCAATGAAGTTCGCATGGCGGGATCGTGGCGGAGGGGGAGATGGGGTTTCCCGCTCGGAAAGCGAGGGAATTGGATTGAAGAGAAAGATGATTGCTTGTTTGCATACCTCTTTCTTCGCTCCCCGCGCGTGTATACAGACGAAGGAGACCCGCAAACAAGCAGAGAAGGCGTCGGCGTGCGTTCAGGCTCTGGAAACATAGCGGGTTGCGCTCCTTCCCTTCGTTGCGACTCGAACTTCATTGATCTGCCCCGTGGCAATCAGGTTGTCGATGACCTCCTGTCGCTCGCGGACACTGAGCCAGCGCGTCTTCCAGAGCAGTTGGGTGTGGCAGATGCCCTTCGTGCCGCCGTGCTCATCGATGATCCGGAGCACGCGCTTCTGGCGGGCGTCGAACTGGCCGTCGGCGATGCGGACGTGGGCCTCGAAGAGCAGACGGCGCGTGACGTAGGTCGACAGGTCGCACGCCCACGACGCGGCCTGCTCGTCGATGACAGGATTCTCGGGGTTGGAAGAGCACGCGTAGATCAGGGCCAGACGGCAGGCCTTTTCTTCGGCGCGGGACCACACGGCGGCGATGCCCTCACCCTTGGCCTCCATCTCGGCGTCGGCGTGATCGGCGAGCGCATCGAACCGCGCCGCGGCTTCGGGCGTCGCCGTCACGACCAGGGGCTTGGGGTGCTCCTTGCGCAGGTTGCCGCCGGGAGCGAACTCGTTCCACCAGCGCACGCGATCCACGATGGCCTTGGGCGGGGGCACGCGGGCCCGGCGCTGGCGCTTGGGCCGTTCGGGGCACTCGAAGACCAGGAGGCGGCCGATGAACCCGTCGCTCAGGCTCTCTGAGGTGAGCGATTCCCAGAAGCTGTCAGGGACGGTGGTGCCGTAGAGCACGACGCACGGCTGGTCGACGGACTTGTTCCGCTTGGCGTCGGCGTAGGCCTTGCCCCGCACGAACGTGTCGGCGGAGCTGTAGAACTTCATGAACGCCGTCAGCACGTTGAACAGGTGCGGGGCCTTCTTCGGGTCGCCGATCGTCCGCAGGAAGCGCCCGAACTCGTCGAGCTGAAAGAGGATCGCCGGCTGGGTCTCGACAGCCGTGAACAGCCCGGCGTCGCTGGCGAGGTCCTCGTTGCCCTCCAGATCATCGGCGCCGGCGGCGAAGAGGATGTCGCGCGTGAGTTTGCGGGCGTGGTCCTTCCCAGCGCCGCTCTTAGCCAAGCCGACGCAGTAGACGTTGGTGCGGTTGCCGCGCTCGTCGCAGACCTTCCGGCCCGCGAGCACGGCCTGCAGGGCGATCGCGCCAGCGAGCGCCAACTGTGGTTGCGGACGCGGCGCGTACGCGACGTTGTGGGCGACGACCTCGCCGATTAGCCCGGGCACGGCCAGCAGATGCTGCGGGAATGGGCCCGGGTCATCCGGCCGCTCGGCATGCTCCACAGCGTCGCCGTCGTGGTGTTCCGCGGTGAAGGCGGAGAGATCGACATCGTCGGACTCTGGGGGCCCGGTCCCGAATCCCTCGGCGCGGAGCGCCGCCGCCGCCGCGGCGAAGTCCCCGCCGTGCTCGAGCAACGCGTAGACCGCGAAGGGCGCGTACGCCTGGTTGGGCTCGAACGGCGTGGCGTTGCTGGAGAAGACGTAAAAGACGCCGCCCTTGAGCGTCGCGCTCGTGCCGCTCTTCTTGCCGGGCCGCCGCCAATGTTCGTTTTCGCTGCCTTTGACGAGGTCCCAGCCGTGACGGCGCAGGATCTCCCTCGCATCGCCTCGGGCGTTGTAGTCGTCCCCGGGCCGGACATGCGGGCCCGACGCATGCGGCGGCGCGCCCGCCACGGCGGGCTCGGCGTCGTTCATTCGCCACGCGCATCCGAGCAGCACCTCGCGCTCCTCGGCCGAGACGAGTGGCGGGTTCGCCAGGTTCCCCGCGACGACGTCGTAGCCCGGCGAGGGGGCGCACAGGAACATCCCGCCCTCGCCTCGGGTTTCGATCAGCGTGACGATGACGGACCACTTCCCGTCCGTGCCGCGCCGGGGCGTGAGCGTCTTACCCCCGACCACGAC
>CAZCPB010000371.1:0-2753 GCA_964500365.1 uncultured Phycisphaeraceae bacterium | reverse complement strand
CGAGACCGACAGCGACCCCTTCACGGTCGTGTTCAGGTTGAGCGTCCGCGAGACGTACTCGACCAGCGCGCTGAGTTCGACCGGCTCGGCGAACGCCGAGAGCGTGATCATGTCCGACGGGTCGCCGTCCGTGCCCGGCGTGGCCCCGGGCTGGCCGGCCGCGGGCTGCACGGCGTTCGCCGGCGCATCGCCGGGATACACCGGCTCGCGCGTGTCCTGGTCGGGCGTCGTTGCCCGCTGGCGGTTGACGGGCGACCGCCCCGGCTGCGCGAACAGCTGAGGGGGTGCGGCCATCAGCGCCGCGGCGGGAATGAGGCCCGCGAACCGGAGCAGGGCGCGGGCGGTCCGGACGCGTCCGGGGTACATCGGTTTCGGCCTTGGCACGGGCGATCTCCGTATCGAACGTGCCGCCCGGCGAGGGAGGGCCGGCCGGCGCGTAAGGATATCGAACCGAACCGGCCCGCCAATCTACACTTGAAAGCGTCCGTGCCGGCCCCCTCAGATTCGCGACCGACGGCTGAACGTTGCACCTCTGGCCGCATGACACCCCGGGCCGCAATCCCATGCGAATTGTGAGTCTTGTGCCCTCGGCGACCGAAATCGTGGGCCTTCTGGGGGCCCAGGACTGGCTCGTCGGCCGGTCTCATGAATGCGATTACCCCGGGACGGCCCTGAAAGCGCCCGTTCTGACCGTCCAGACGACCCCCGGCGGGTCCCCCGCGGAGATTGACGAAGCAGTTCGACAGAGCCTCGCGGCGGGCCGGTCCCTGTACGGACTCGACGCCGCGGCGCTGCGGGCCCTCCGGCCCGACCTGATCATCACGCAGGACCTGTGCGCGGTCTGCTCGATCGACCTCGAAAGCGTGCGTGCGGTTGCGGCAAGCCTCGACCCCTCTCCGCGGATCCTGAGCCTCAACCCGACCACGTTCGACGGCGTCCTCGACGATGTGCTCCGCATCGGGGCGGCACTCGGGCTCGAGCGCGAGGCCCGCGTGCGCGTGGTGGCACTTCGGGAGCGGATGAACGCGGCGGCGGAGTGCGTCAACCCGTACGTGGAAGGCCCGACCGTGGCCTTTCTTGAATGGACCGACCCGCTCTACGTCGCCGGGCACTGGGTCCCGCAGTTGATCGAGCGCGCGGGCGCGCGATGCCCGCTGAACCCCACCGCGGCGCGTCCGGGGTCGGGTGCCGCGGCGGGCCCGCAGCAGGCAGAGCGGATCGCGGGCAAGTCGATCCGCGTTGATGCCGGGGACTTGGTCGCATCGGCGCCCGAGGCGGTCATCATCGGCCCGTGCGGCATGAGCCTCGACGCGGCGGTCGGCGCGACAGAGGCGCTCGCGCGCGCGCGGTGGTGGGGCGAACTCCCCGCGGCACAGAGCGGACGCACGGCCGTGGTGGACGGCAATCAGATGTTCAGCAGGCCCGGCCCGCGCCTCGTGGACGCCTTCGAATGGCTCGTCGGATGGCTCAACGGGCGGCCCGAGATCATCCCGCGGGACTTCCCCTGGCTCCCCTACCCGGCGACGAACCCCGCTCGAACATGAGCGTACATGGTGGTGGGATCGGCGCCCGCGTGAAACCGAGGCGCCCCAAGTCCGGAAAGCCTAATCTTGAGAGGCTCGCTCGCTCTGGTTCGTGCATCCGGCAGGGGAATCGGCCGAAGATGCAGGGGTTTCCTCGCATGATGCACGACAGCGCCTTTTTCACCCCGCCGCACGACGATCGCCCCGCCCCCCGCGGGGGCGCGATCGTCCCCCTGCGGGCGGCGGCACGGAAGGCCCGCGACGAAGACAAAGGCGAGGGCGAGAGTCGCCGGCCTGCGCGCCGGACGGACGGGGAGAACGAGCAACGCCAGCGCCAGGGGCCGTCGTCGCCGCCGAGCCGACCGCTCTTCGGCGTCGTCGTGCTGATGCTCCTGGTCACGATGCTGTTCATGCTCTTCAGCACTCGCGGCAAGGAAACCCCGATCTCGCTCGCCGAATTCGAGATCAGCTACACCCAGGGCGCCGTCGTCGCCGACTCGGTCGAGATCCGCGACGACAAGATCGTCGCCCTCCGCAAGGAGCTCGACGGCACCGAGAAGCGCGTCGCCGTCCTGCTCAACGCCGCCACCCAGGAATCGGTCGCGCAGGAAGTCCTCAAGATCACGAAGGGCAACGTCAAGACCAGCCAGTCGTCGCCGTGGCTCGTGCTCACGCTCATCTTCGCGCCGTTCCTTCTGCTGATCCTGCTGGTCTACTTCGTCGTGTCGCGCGGGCTGCGCAACGCCTCGATGGGCGGCGGGGTTCTGGGCAATTTCGGCAAGTCGCGCCACCGCACGCTCTCGAAGGAGCTCACGAACGTCACCTTCGCCGACGTCGCGGGCATCGACGAGGCCAAGGACGAGGTCCAGGAGATCATCGAGTTCCTGAAGAACCCCAAGAAGTTCACCAAGCTCGGCGGGCGCATCCCGCGGGGCGTGCTCCTGGTCGGCGAGCCCGGCTGCGGCAAGACGCTCCTGGCCAAGGCCATCGCGGGCGAGGCGGACGTCCCCTTCTTCTCGATCTCGGGCTCCGACTTCGTCGAGATGTTCGTCGGCGTCGGCGCCTCGCGCGTCCGCGACCTCTTCAAGCAGGCCAAGGAATCGGCCCCCTGCATCATCTTCCTCGACGAGATCGACGCCGTCGGACGGCGCCGCGGCGGAGGCTTCAGCCACGGCGGGCACGACGAGCGCGAGCAGACGCTCAACGCCATCCTCGTCGAGATGGACGGCT
>CAZCPB010000370.1:0-2771 GCA_964500365.1 uncultured Phycisphaeraceae bacterium | reverse complement strand
GGGGCGGGCGCCGTCACGGTCGCCAACGCGACCGGCTCGACCACCGCGACGAGCCTGGGCATCGCGGGCAGCGCGACCGGGACCCTCACGGGCGCCGGCGTGTACTACATCTCGAACGAGACGACGCTGGCCTCGCTCAACGACGGCAACGGGGTTTCGATCCCCGCGTCGACCAGCTCCGCGTCGTCGAGCTTCACCATCACGGTCGGCGGCACGGCGGTGAAGGTCAACCTCGGGGACGTGTACGAGCTGGTCGAGGGCGAGGAGACCAAGACGCAGGGCGCGGTCTCGACCGTGGGCGGGGCGCTCGAGCGGATCAACGCCGCGTTCGACAAGGCGGGGCTGACGAACGTGCGCGCCTCGATCGCGCCCGACGGGACCCGGCTCCGGATCGTCGATTCGTCGGGGCCGTCCGTGATCGCCGTCACCGAGGCGAACGACACGACGGCGGCGGACCTCGGGCTGCTGGGGTCGAGCGGGACGGGGACGCTCACCGGCGTGCAGGTCCTGGCGGGCCTCAACAGCACGCTGGGGCGGACGCTGAACGGCGGCGCGGGGATCGGCGGCGACGGGAATCTCTACTTCACGGCCAAGGACGGGACCGACTTCACCGTCTCCCTCGACGGAACCGCGTCGCTCGACGCCATCGCCCGCGCCATCCAGAGCGCATCGGGGACGGGCGTGAACGGCAAGCCGAGGATCTCCGTCGCGTTGAACAAGGCGGGCACGGGGCTCCTGGTCACGGACAACACCGGGGGCTCGAGCGCCCTCAAGATCACGGGCACGGACGGGGACGACACCGCGGCGTCGCTGGGCATCTCGACGGGCGGCTCCGGGCCCGGGGGCGGCAGCGGCGTGGCCGGCGCGACGGTCACGGGCACGAGCCTCCAGCACCAGTACCTGTCGCGCGCGACGCGGGTGGCCGACCTGAACGGCGGGAAGGGCATCGGCACGGGCAAGTTCATCATCAACGACTCGTTCGGCACGACATCGACCGTGGACATCGGGTCCGACACGGTCACGGTCGGGCAGCTGATCGACGAGATCAACAGCCGCGGGCTGAAGATCAGGGCCGAGATCAACGCCCGCGGCGACGGCATCGTGATCCGCGAGGAGACGGGGGGCGGCCCCGCGGGCGCGGCGAAGATCAAGATCACCGACACCGAGGGGACGGTCGCCAAAAACCTGCGCCTGGCGGGCGAGGCCGCCGCCACCGGGCCGGGGAACTCGCTCGACGGCTCGGCCGAGACGTCGATCACCTTCGCCGCGGGCGCGACGCTCCAGACGGTCGTGAACTCGATCAACGCCTCGGCGGCGGGCGTGAGCGCCGTCATCATCCGCGACGGCTCGGGCTCGACGCCCTTCCGGCTGAGCCTTTCGAGCACGCTCACGGGGCGCGAGGGCCGCTTCACCATCGACACCGGCGCGCTGGACCTCGACCTCAAGACCCTGGACGCGGGAGAGAACGCCCGGGCGTTCTTCGGCTCGACGGACCCCGCCAAGGCCGTGCTCGTCACCGGCTCGGCGAACACGCTCGACAACATCATCAGCGGCGTGAAGATCGACCTGAAGGGGGCGAGCCCCGACCCCGTGACGCTCACGATCGCTTCCGACACGCAGGGGATCGTGGACCAGGTCGGCGCGTTCGTGAAGACCTTCAACACGCTCATCGACCGCATCACCGCGCAGAGCGGGTACAACATCGAGACCAAGGTCGCCGGCCCGCTGCTGGGCGACGGCACGGCCCTGGCGCTGCGCTCTTCGCTCTTCAGCACTGTGCTCGCGCCCGCGAGGGGCGTGAGCGGGGCGTACACCCGCCTGACCGACGTCGGCGTGAAGGTGGGGCAGGGCGGCAAGCTCGAGTTCGACGAGACGAAGCTTCGCAACGCGATGGCGGCCGACCCCGCGGCGGTCGAATCGCTCTTCTCCGCGTACGTCGCGGCTGACGACGCGGAGACCGACCTCGGCGACGGCATCAGCGTCAAGAACCCGAACGCGGGGAACACGTTCACGTCGCTGGGCGTGGTGGCGGCGCTGGAGCGCCTCGGGACGCGCTACCTCGACACCGTGGACGGGCTCTTCACCCTCCGCAAGAAGTCGCTCGACACCGAGATCGCGGCCCAGAACAGCCGGATCACGTCGCTGGACAGCCGCCTCGAGTCGCGCCGCGCGTACCTGCAGAACCAGTTCCTCGCGATGGAGCGGGCGATCGGGCAGCTGCAACAGCAGCAGGGCGCCCTGGGCCAGCTCGGCTGAGCGGCCGCCGCCGTCTCCGGCGCAACCCCCGATAAAGTCGCCCCCCGCATTCGCCGATAGCCAGTCCGCCATGGGCACCAACGACACCCCGGTCAACGCCTACCTGCGGACGAAGGTCATGACCGCCCCCCGGGAGGAGCTGCGGCTCATGCTCCTGGACGGCGCGGTGAAGTTCGCGACCCAGGCACGCGAGGGGCTGGCCCGCAAGGACTTCGAGAGCATCTTCAACGGCGTGACCCAGTGCCGCGACATCATCGTCGAGCTGATGACGACGGTGCGCGACGACGTGGACCCGGACCTGTCGGCCAAGGTCCGGTCGCTGTACGCGTACATCTACAACGAGCTGACCACCGCGAACCTCGAGCGCGACCTGGCGAAGTTCGACGGCGTCATCAAGCTCCTGGCCTACGAGCGCGAGACGTGGCAGATGCTGATCGACAAGGTCCGCGCCGAGCGTTCGGGCGGGGCGCCCGAACCGGCCGGGCACCCGGCAGCGGGGGCAACGGTTCGCTCAC
>CAZCPB010000369.1:0-2795 GCA_964500365.1 uncultured Phycisphaeraceae bacterium | reverse complement strand
GTTGATCTCGCGCAGGCCCGCGCGCGGGCCAGACGAAAGCAGGCGCAGGTCGTTGCAGACCTTGGAGAGCTTGATCGCCAGGCTCTTGAGTGTGGACGAGTAGAGCACGTAGGACTGGGTGTCCTGCGTCGCCTCGACGAGGTCCTCGGCGAGGTGGATCGGGCGGCCGGTGATGCGGGCCAGATGGCGGGCGCACTTCCTGGCGTAGCCGGGCGGCGCGTTGAGGCCCGTGCCGATCGCCGTCCCGCCCATGTTCACTTCGCAGAGGACACGCTCGACGGCGCGCAGCGTCCGGATCTCGTCGGCGAGGCTCTGTGCCCAGGCGGCGAACTCCTGGCCCAGGGTCATCGGCACCGCGTCCTGCAGTTGCGTGCGCCCCATCTTGATGACGCGGGAGAACTCGCGCGCCTTGCGCTTGAACGACTCGACCAGCCGCTGCATCTCTTCGACCAGCCTGTCGTTGCCCAGCATCATCCCGACGTGAAGGGCGCTGGGGTAGGCGTCGTTGGTGGACTGGGCGAGGTTGACGTGGTCGTGCGGGTCGCAGAATTCGTACCGGCCCTTGGGCTTGCCCATGTGCTCGAGAGCGCGGTTGGCGATCACCTCGTTGGCGGCCATGTTCGTGGACGTGCCCGCGCCGCCCTGGAAGACGTCGATCGCGAACTGGTCGTGCAGGCGGCCATCGATCAGGTCCTGGCACGCCGCCTCGATCGCCCGCAGCACGCGCCGAGGCATGGCCTTGCGGTCGCAGTCGTAGTTCGCGCGGGCCGCGGCCATCTTGACCATCGCCAGCCCGCGGATGATCTCCGGGTACATGGCCAGCGTGATGCCGGAGATATCGAAGTTCTCCATCGCCCTCGCGGACTGGACCCCGTAGTACGCGTCCGCCGGGATCCGCTTGGAGCCCAGCAGGTCGTGCTCGACCCTCGTGCCCCCGCCCCTTCGTCGCCTTCGCCTGGCCATGTGCGCTCCTCGTTCCCGGCGCGGGCCGGTCAGAACGAAAACCGTAGCCGCGCCGAGAATACTCCCAGCACGTCGTCGTCGGGCTTGTTGCTCGGGTCGAAGATCGTCTCGACGCCCGCCGTGAACTGAATGGTCTCGGTGACCTGGAACCGCTGGAAGAACTCGACCACCTTTTCGTCGCGGAGCCCCTCCTGGTACGGCTCGGACCAGGCCGCGGCGATGCCGAACATGTTCTCCTCTCCGAGGACGCCCTTGACGCCGACGCCCGCCTGGGCCGAGTTGGTCACGCCGGTGACGTCCCCGTCGGCGTGCCCGTAGCGGGCGAACACGATCACCGATGGCCCGAGGTCCTGGTCCATGGAGATCGTAAAGCCCGAATCCGACGGCTTGTTGTCGTTCTCGCGGGCGTCGATGTGCCAGACCGCCAGGCGGTAGCGCCCGCTGCCGAGGTCCTCGAACGTGGGGGTCAGGCCGGCCTCGGCGAACGTCAGGAACTCCTTGTCCTCGAAGAACGTGTCGATCCCGGCGGCGTTGGCCTTGCCGTTGGCGTCGGTGAGTCCGCCGTCGATGTAGGCCCATTCGACGGGTTTGATGAGCGCCGCCATCGCGACGCCCGGGCCGGGGTACGCGACCGTGGGATTGCTGGAGAACGCCTTGTTGAAGAAGTACGTGTTGGCGCTCTGCAGGCGATGACCGCCGAAGAGGTTCTCCGGATCGATCCGCCCGAGGGCGTAGCGGAATCGTTCATCGAAGAGCCGCTGATCCCAGTACAGCTCCTTGATGACGAACGGCCGCTCGCCGAAGCCGTTGGTCGTGGGGAGCAGGGTGCCGATCTGCTTGCCCAGTTCCGACGGCGGCAGGTCGCCGATCTGGTAGCGGTACTCGACCGACCCGTAGAAAACGCCCGTGTCCTTCGTCCCCGCGCCGATCGCGGTCCACTTGGCCAGAAAGTCGAGGTCGCCGCTCGCGGCCGTGCGGTGCCCCGGGCCGCCCGTGGCCTGCTGAAGCAGCATCGTGTGGGCCATGCCGAATCGGATGTTGGTCTTGGCCGCGAACTCGTCGAACTTGCGTTTGAGCGCCACCCCGGGGCGGATTGCGGCGAGTTCCTGTTCCGCGGTGGTGGGAGGACGCGGGTCCAAGGGTGGCTCCGGCGTCGGCTCCCCGGTGGCTTCCGCGGGAACGGCCTCGACACCCTGCGTTTCGGCGGCGGGCGGATCCTGGGTTTCGGCCGGCGGCTCCGCGGGCTGGGCCGGTGCGGTGCGGCAACAAAACACTATCAGCAGAGCGACGACGGCGCGGGCGATCAATGTCGGGCGGTGATGAACTGTTCGCGCCATGGAGATCGTGCTCGCGGGTTCGTTAGATTGCCATGTTCCCGCCGAGCCGTCAAATCAACCGGGGGTTTCCGTGGTCCGGGCCTTGGAACGGACTCGATGCGGTGAGATTCCCGGTGTACTCTGCTCACTGGCACAGGCGCGACGCCCGGAGACTCGGGCTCACCGCTCCCGCCGGAGGAGCTTCATGAAGACAGATCGCAAGCTCGATGGCGACGGGAAGCTCGTCCGGCGCGAATACGAGAAGGAGCTCCGCAAGCTGCAGGCGGAGCTGTGCCACCTTCAGGACTGGGTCAAGCACAAGGGAGAGCGCGTGATCATCGTCTTCGAGGGGAGGGACGCCGCGGGAAAGGGCGGGACCATCCGGGCGCTGACCGAGCGCGTCAGCCCGCGCGTGTTTCGGCTGGTCGCGCTGCCCGCGCCGTCGGACCGTGAAAAGACGCAGATGTATTTCCAGCGTTACATGCCGCACTTCCCCGCGGCCTGCGAGGTCGTGGT
>CAZCPB010000368.1:0-2809 GCA_964500365.1 uncultured Phycisphaeraceae bacterium | reverse complement strand
TCCCTCCTTGTGGGCCTTGAGGATCACGCCGCAGAGCGCGGGCGTGAGCGTGATCGCGCACACGCCCGAAAGGAACGTGCTCGCGGCAATGGTGAGCGCGAACTGCCGGAAGAGCTGCCCGCTGATCCCGGGCAGGAACGCCGTGGGCACGAAGACGGCCATGAGCACGACGGTGATGCTGATGACCGGAGCGAGCACCTCCTTCATCGCCTTGACGGTCGCCTCCTTGGGCGGGAGGTGCTCCCGCTGCATCACGGCCTCGACGTTCTCCACCACCACGATCGCGTCGTCCACGACGATGCCGATGGCGACCACCAGCCCGAAGAGCACGGGCAGGTTGACCGAGAACCCCATGAGCTTGGCAAAGAAAAAGGTCCCGATGATCGAGACCGGGATGGCGAGCATCGGGATGAGCGAGAGGCGCAGGCTCCCGAGGAAGAGGATGACGACCGCGAGCACCAGCGCCAGCGCCTCGTAGAACGTGTGGTACACGCCTTCGATCGCCGAGAGCACGAACTCGGAGGTGTCGTAGATGACCTGGAACTCAAGGCCGTCGGGCAGGCCCAGTGTCTTGGCGTCGAGGAGCGCCTTGACGTCCGTGGCGACCTGGACGGCGTTGCCGCCCGGGGCCTGGTAGACCACCATCACCGCCGCCGGCGTGCCCCGGTAGCGCGCCAGCAGGTCGTAGGACTTGCCTCCCAGTTCGACGCGGGCGACGTCCCTCACACGGATGATGCGGTTGCCATCGGCGAGAACGATGACGTTCTCGAACTGCTCGACGCTGCTCAGGCGTCCGAGCGTGGAGACGTTGTACTGGAACGACTGGCCCGAGGGCACGGGCGGCTGGCCGATGGCGCCGGCGGCGACCTGGACGTTCTGCTCCTTGAGGGCGTTGATGACGTCCATCGTCGTGAGGCCGCGGGCTTTGAGCTTGTCGGGGTCGAGCCAGAGCCGGATGCCGTAGTCCTTGGCGGGGAAGACCTTGGCGTCGCCGACCCCGGCGATCCGCGCGAGCTCGTCGAGGACATTGATGGTGAGGTAGTTGGCGATGAAGAGGTCGTCGTACTTCTTGGCGGCTTCCTTGTCCTTGGGCGCCAGCGAGAAGACGGTGATGACGTTCGAGGACACCCGGTCGGTGATGACTCCCTGACGCTTCACTTCGTCGGGCAGCTTGGGCTGCGCGATGTTGACGCGGTTCTGGACGAGCACCGAGGCGATGTCGATGTTCGTGCCCAGCTCGAAACTGACCTTGAGCGTGTACGAGCCGTCGCTGGCCGACGTGCTCTCCATGTAGATCATGCCCGGGACGCCGTTGACCTCCTGCTCGATGGGACTGGCGACGGTGTCGGCGACGACCTGCGCGCTGGCGCCGGGATAGTTCGTGGTCACCTGGACGACCGGCGGGGTGATGTCGGGATACTGCGCGATGGGCAGGGTCGGGTACGCGACCACGCCCATGATCACGATGAGGATCGAGATCACCAGCGACACGATGGGGCGCCGGACCGGGAATTCCGCGAGCATGCGATCTCCTTACTTCCCGGCGGCCGGTGCCTCTTGCGCTTTGGGCGTGACCTTCGAGCCCGGGCGGGCCTTGAGCACGCCCAGCACGATCACGCGGTCCTCGGGCTTCAGGCCCTCCTCGACCACGCGCATGTCCCCGTCGAGCACACCGATAAGCGTGCGCCGGACCTCGACCTCGCCCGAGTCGTTGACCACGAGGGCGTAGCGGCCCTGCTGGTCGCTGAGCAGCGCGGACTCGGGGACCAGCATCGCCCGGCGCGACGACATGGGGAACCGGAGGCGCGCGAAATACCCGGCCAGGAGCGACTCCTCGCTGTTCTCGAATCGCGTGCGCACGCGCAGCGTGCCGGTCTGGGTGTCGATCCGGGGCGCGACGTAGTCGATCCTGCCCTTGAACTCGAACTCGGTCGCGTCGGCCAGGGCCAGCTCGCACGGTCGCCATTCGCCCGGCCCGATCTGGCCGGGCTGGTTGTTGCCGAGCTTTCCCTCCTTCTCCAGTTCCCGCCTCACGGCCAGCACGTCGGACTCGCTGACGTCCACCGAGACGTACGCGGGGGTGGACTGAACGATCGTGGCCAGGAGCGTCGGCTCGCCGCGACCGACGAGGTTCCCCGCGTCCACGAGGTTGCGGGTGATCCTGCCCTCGATCGGGGCGGTGATCTCGCAGTAATCGAGGTTGAGCCGCGCCTGCTCGACCAGGGCCCTGAGCCGCTCGATGTCGGCCGCGATGGCGTCGCGCCGCGCGGCCTTGATGATCGCGTCGATCTCGGGCCCGGCCTTTTCGTCGGCGAGCTGGCGCGCCAGCTTCGCGTCGTTCTCGGCGCCGAGCAGCGCGGCCTCCTGCGCCTTGACCGCCGCCTCGGCCTGGTTCAGCTCGGCCTTGTACTCGCGCTTGTCGATGACGAAGAGCACGTCGCCCTTCTTCACCCGCTCTCCCGGCCGGTAGTTGACCTTCTCGAGAAACCCCTGCACGCGGGCGCGGAGCTCGACGGTCGCCGAGGCCTCGATCGTGCCGGTGTACACGAGGTAGCTGACCACCTCGCGTTCGACCGGCTTGGCGACGATCACCTCGGGGGGCGGGGGCGGGGCGTAGGCGTTCGGGTCGTCGCCCTTCCGGCACCCCGGGACGAGGGCGGTCGCGCCGGCGACGAACGCGGCGCACGCCAGGGGTCGGATCGCTCCCATCAGGATTCGTTTCATTCGGGATTCTCCCGGCGCGCGGGCGCGCCTTCGCCCTTGTCGTGCGCGGCGTCGCCCCGTGCCGGCTGGTCGCTCGGACGTTCGA
>CAZCPB010000367.1:0-2863 GCA_964500365.1 uncultured Phycisphaeraceae bacterium | reverse complement strand
CTCGTCCGACGCGCCCGGGGAGCGGGCGCGGGCCCGGCCATCGCCCTGGCGATCTTCGCGGCTTCCGCCGTGACCCTGCTCAGTCTGAGCGGGGTCTACCACCTCCTCCAGCCTCGCGGCACGGCCCGCGCGGTGCTTCAACGCCTCGACCACGCGGCCATTTTCCTCCTCATCGCCGCGACCTTCACGCCGGTTCACTTCATCATGTTCCGGGGCGCGTGGCGCTGGGGGATCCTCGTGCCCGTCTGGCTCTTCGCGGTGCTGGGGATCACGTTCAAGTCGATCTACTTTGCCTCGTTCCCCGGCGCTCTGGGCATGGGCCTGTACCTCGGGATGGGCTGGATCGGCCTGGCCTCGTTCATCGGCCTGTGCCGGGTGATGCCCGCGCGTGCCGCGCTCCCGCTGATCCTGGGCGGGGTGGCTTACACCCTCGGCGCTCTCATCGAGGGCCTTTCGCCGCGCGACCTTGTCCCCCGCGTGATCCGGGCCCATGAGGTCTTCCACCTGATGGTGATCGTCGGCCTGGCCTTTCATTGGAGATTTGTCTGGACCGTCGCCGGGCGCGCCCCCGCGCTCAGGCTCCTCAATGCCGCGCCCGTGCCGAGCGAGCTTGAACCCGGGCGGTCGACGGACGCCGGCGCGAAGGCCGCGTGAGCGCGACCGCGCCTTAGGGTCGCCGCCAACCGGTGAGTCGCTTCCTCTTGCCGCGCCGAGACCGTTACCGCGGCCTGTCCGGCCCCCGGAACGACGCCAGCGCGGTGCGCTCTTCGTCGATCTCGCGCTGCGTCCGCACGCCCAGCGAACGGATCAGCGGCAACGGCGGGCACCACCCCTCGATGGCGTGCTGGAGGAAGAACCCCTGCACCACCGCGGGAAGGAGCAGCCACTTCCGCGAGCCGGCGATCCCGAGGATCAGCCCGACGCCGGTCAGGGACGACGACATGACCTCGAGCGCCCGCTCCGTGTCCCACTCGCGGTCGAGCTCCTCGAGCCGCTGCTCGATCAGTTCCGGATGGGCGCGGTAGAACTCGATGTTCGCGGCTGTCTGGCGCGCGATGCGGTCGTTCACGTCCGGGCGGGTGCGTCGCGGCACGCGGGTCGCGGTGGGGGCGAGCATCATGGTGTGCACTCCGGGAAGGCCACAGCGCCATCCCGCGCCGGTGTGAACCGGCGGTGAGAAGATCATGAAGCGGGGGACGAAGGCGCGCCGGCGGACCTACCGGCGAGGACCTGCCGCGAATCGGGCTACGATATCGGGACGGCGGGCCATAAGGCGCTCGCTCCAGGAGTTACCGCATCGCAAGCCCAACGACGGCACAGTTCGAGAGCGCGCTCACCGCGATGTTCGCCGCGGCGCAGGCGGCGGGGGAGTGCTTCGTCGACGTGACGGCTAAGACGCTGCACGCCCAGGTCGCGGGGCCCGAAAAGAACGATCAGGGGATGGCCGTGTGTCAGCGGCTGATGCGGCGGATGATGATCCCCGGTGATTGCGAAATCCAGCCGACGTTTCGCGCGCAGCGGTCGTCCCTGTGGATCCGGTTCACGCTGCCACGCTGACGCGTCGGCGCGCCTAGACTCCCCCGATCGAATGCATGGCCGGCCCGTTCCTGGGGCAGCTGCACTGATCGCCGACGCTTTCTCTCGCCCGAGTCCAAGCTCCGGTTCTTCACCTCTCGGGCATTCTGGAAGCGTCATGAAACTGTACGTCGGCAATCTCTCATTCAACACGACCGAGGCCCAGCTCCGCGAGCTGTTCGCGGCGCACGGCGAAGTTTCCTCGGCGGCCCTGGTGATGGACCGTGACACCGGGCGCCCGCGCGGCTTCGGGTTTGTCGAATTCCCCAACGACGAGCACGCCAGGACGGCGATGGCCGCCCTGAGCGGCAAGAACGTGGACGGACGCGACCTGACCGTGAACGAGGCCAAGCCGCGCGAGGGCGGCGGCGGCGGGCGCGGGGGGTTCGGCGGCGGGAACCGCGGCGGCGGCGGGCGTCGCTGGTGATCTCCGAGGCAACATGAAGCGATGAGGAGCCGGGGCCCACTGCCCCGGCTCTTTGTTTTCGAAGGACGGCCGGCCGATGGCTTTGCGCGGTGGCCGGACGGTTCGGGCTGGGCACGGAGGGTTAAAATCTCAACCATCGAGTTTCCGTCGGGCGGGACACTTCGGGGCGGGCACGAGAACGACGCCCTCTCGCTCGTACGCGCCGAGCCACCGGGTGCCCCACGTTCACCTGCCGACCGGCTGGTGCGGCTCGTAAATCTGCTGGCGGTGCTGCTGCCCCTGGCGGGGCTCGCGTTCGCGATCTGGCTGGCGTGGGGGCATGGCTTCGACTGGACGCAGGCGATCGTCATGTCCGCGATGTGCGTCCTGACCGCGGCGGGGATCACGATCGGCTATCACCGGCTCTTCACCCACCGGTCGTTCGAAGCGGTGGCGCCGGTGCGGTTCATCCTCGCGGTGCTGGGGTCCATGGCGATGCAGGGACCGGTGATCGGGTGGGCCGGCGATCATCGCAAGCACCACCAGCATTCCGACGACGAGCACGACCCCCACTCGCCGCACCTGCACGAAGGAGACGGATTGTGGGGAGCGGTGCGCGGCTTCGTCCACGCCCACATGGGCTGGCTCTTCGCGGGGCATAGCAAAGGGCTGGGGAAATACACCAGGGACCTTCGGGCCGATCCGCTGGTGTGCGCGGTCAATCGGCAGTTCCCGATGTGGGTCCTCGCGGGCCTGGTCGCGCCGGCCTTGATCGCCGGGCTCGTCGAGGTGTCGTGGACCGCCGCGCTGCTGGGATTCCTGTGGGGCGGGCTGGTCCGAATTCTGATCGTGCACCACGTGACCTGGAGCATCAACTCGGTC
>CAZCPB010000366.1:0-2874 GCA_964500365.1 uncultured Phycisphaeraceae bacterium | reverse complement strand
GCCTTGGGGAGTGGGTGCGGGTGGGTGGTGGGGGGTGAACCGCTGGACAGGAGCTCGAGAGAACGCGGAGTGGTCCGGGGTGGTATCGTGCGGTGACGGTCGGGGCTCACGACGGGCCGCGTGTATAGTACGAATCGTACCATCTGGGTGCGGGGACGGCCAGCCAGCGCATGAACGACTCTCCTCCGACGACCGTCCCGGAATCGGCGCCCGAGCCGACGTGGCTGGAACGGGCTCTCTTGCTGCGCCCGGGGGAGGCGCCCGCGGCGGTCCTCGGCGCCGCGTACTTCTTCTGCGTCCTGCTCAGCTACTACCTGATGCGCCCGCTCCGCGAATCCTTCGGAATCGCGCGCGGCGCCGACAAGCTCCCGTGGCTCATGACCGGGACGCTGCTGGCGATGCTCCTGGCCAACCCGCTCTTCGCGGCCCTGGTGAGCCGCCTGCCGCGGAGGAAGTTCATCCCCATCGTCTACCACTTCTTCGCCCTGAACCTGCTGGCGTTCTACGGGCTGTTCCAATGGTTCCGGCGCGATCACCCCGAGTGGCAGGTGGGGCTCGGGTACGCCTTCTACATCTGGCTGAGCGTCTTCAACCTCTTCGTCGTCTCGGTCTTCTGGGGCTTCATGGCCGACGGCATGGGGCGTGAGCGCGGGAGGCGGCTCTTCGGGTTCCTCGGGGTCGGCGGGACGCTCGGGGCGATCACGGGCGCGTGGCTGGTCGGGTCGTTGAGCGCGGGGTTCGGCGCGCCGGACGATCCGTGGCTCAAGTTCGACCGGCCGTCGATGATGCTGCTGTCGCTGGTGCCGCTGGAACTCTGCACGCTGTTCGTGTGGCTTCTCGGGAAGCGGTTCCGGCAGTCCGAGCGCAGCTCGGCGACGGATCGCGACGCGGCGCGTGAACCGGGGCCGGGAGTCTGGACGGGCATCGGCATGGTCGGGGCCTCGCCCTACCTTCGCGCCATCGCGCTCTACATGCTGCTTTACACCGTCACCTCGACGCTCCTCTACATCCGCCAGGGCGAGATCATCGAGAGCACCTACACCGACCAGGCCGAGCGCACGGCGGCGTTCGCGAACATCGACCTCTACACCAACATCCTCACGCTCGTGACCCAGCTCTTCGTGACCGGGCGGCTCATGTCCACCCTGGGCGTCGGGTTCGCGATCGCCGTGCTTCCCGTGCTCACCGTCGCGGGCTTCGCGGCACTGGCCATGCACCCGGCGATCATCGTGGTGACCGTCTTCCAGGTCGCCCGGCGCGGCCTGCACTACGCCGTGGACCGGCCGGCGCGCGAAACGCTCTTCGCCGGGCTCTCGCCGGACGCGATCTACAAGTCCAAGCCCTTCATCGACACCTTCGTGTACCGCGCCGGGGACATGCTCGGCGGCTGGCTCCCCACGCTGCTGAGGCTCGCGGGGGTGGCCGTCGGCTGGGCCGCGGTGCCGCTGGCCGTGCTGTGGCTGGCCGGGGCGATCGCGCTGGGACGACGGCCCGAGGTGCGGAGCCACCCCGCGCCGAAGCGCTGAGGGCGGACCGCCGGCTCGGCGCGCCTTCGCGTTCAGTCCATGGGCTTCTGGAACACGCTGTACCAGGCGAACAGGTCGCCGTCCAGGTTCATGCCGTTCCTGTCCCACCCCAGCGCGCGGGCCATGGCGCGTGCCGCGGCGTCGTCCGAGATGTCGAAAGCGGCGACGCGGAATCCGGCCTTTTCCCAGAGCGCGGGCGGGAACGGGCAGCGGCCGTCGGCCCAGGGGATGTAGGGCTTGTCCTCCGGGGCTGGGGCGGGGCAGAGGTTGTAGATGACCGCGACCCCGCCGGGCTTGAGGATCGCGTAGAGCGAGTGGACGAATCCCTCGTCGGGGATGCCGAGATCGATGAGCGTGCGAGGGTCGGCGTAGC
The DNA here is from genome assembly GCA_964500365.1 of uncultured Phycisphaeraceae bacterium. Lineage (GTDB taxonomy): Bacteria > Planctomycetota > Phycisphaerae > Phycisphaerales > UBA1924 > CAZCPB01. The sequence continues at coordinate 975 of CAZCPB010000366.1, read as the reverse complement.
GCTCGGGGTGGATGTAGCCTCGCTTCAGCGTGTTCTTGGATACGAACAGGTCGTAGCCCCTCCCGACCTGCTCGCTCACGCCCGGCCCCGCCGGGAAGCGGCCGTCGATGAGCGTCACCGGGGGTCTGTCCCTGCACGGCGAGTCACCGGGGAACGTCAGATCGCCGGGTTCGGAGTACAGCACGGGCAGCAAGGGATCGACATCGACCCCGACGGCGTGCGCGCCCGCCGCGGCGAGGAGCTTGAGGTGACCGATGGTGCCGTACCCGAAGTCGAGCACGCGGGCGTTCTCGAAGGAAAGGAACGGCGGGTCGAGCTTGGCCGTCGCGAGGATTTCGATCGCCCGCGCGTAGGCGAGGGGCGAGCCGTACTTGGTCTCGTAGAAGTCGATGGCGCGCGGCTTGAGCGCGGCGCGAGCGGTTTCATCAAGAGCATCGGCCTCGCGCGAGGACAGCCAGCGGCGGGCGGCGCTGTCGAGGTAAAGCGTCCGCGCCGGAACATCGGGCAGGCAGGGGACGGCGTCGAGAAGGTTCCGGGCCAGAGGGGAGGGGAACAGCGGCCGCAGCGCCTCGGCATCCGCGCGGAGCTTCGCGGTGCCGGTGGGCGTGGCCGGCTGGGCCGAGGCCAGGGAACCGGGGGCCGCGCTCGCGGCCCGCGCGTGCTCCGCGCCCGCGGAGCACGCGATCATCACGAAGACAACCTGGGCGATCCCTGAGCTCGGCATGTGACCTTCCGATGCGCCGCGCGCAGTGTCCCGTCGTCGCACCCGCCCGCCGAGGCCAGGCCGGCGCAGAAAACGCCCCCGTGCATGGACGAACGACGCCGCGCTACTTGAGAACGCCGTCGCGTTTCGCGAGGCGCCTGGCGACACGGATCCCCGAGTCGAGCGCGCCCTCCATGTACCCGACGAACTTGTAGCACGTGTGCTCGCCGGCCAGGTGAAGGCGGCCCTCCAGGTGGGGCTTGGCCATGAGC
>CAZCPB010000365.1:0-2892 GCA_964500365.1 uncultured Phycisphaeraceae bacterium | reverse complement strand
GTTCTGCTTGGGGGGTGGGTGGAGGGAGTACGCACGGCAGGCCCAGGAACGCATTTGCCGCATTTGGAGCAACGGGAACGGGGCCAGAGGGCGGGCCGGGGGGGGATCGGGGGGCGGACTGGAATGCGGGTCTTCTTGCAGAACGGGGTGCAGCGGGATGGCGTTCTGATGAAGGATGATCAGGGGACACTTTGCATCACCCCCGCGGGCGATACCTTTGGTCAGGAGCATCGATGCCATCCGAATCGCCAGCGCTTGCACCCCATGCTCAGGTCGTCCAGATGGCCATGGGCTACATCGTTTCGCGCGCGATCTACGTGTGCGCCAAGCTCGGCTTTGCTGACCTGATGGCGTCCGGCCCGGTGCACAGCGACGAGATCGCGCGGAGGTGCGGCACGCACGCGGGGGCGACGTACCGGCTGCTGCGGTCGATGGCGGGCGTCGGGCTTTTCAAGGAGGTCTCGCCGCGCACCTTCGCGTTGACGCCGATGGGCGAGTCGCTGAAGAGCGGCGCGCCGGGCGCGGCGAGGGCGACGGTCATCATGCTCTGCGGCGCGTGGGCCTGGCCGGCGTTCGGCGAGTTCGAGCACGCGATCCGCACGGGTGAGCCCGGGGCCGAGAAGGCCATGGGCATGGGGATGTTCGACTGGTTCTCCAGGCACCCCGAAGAGGCCGCGCTGTTCAACGACGCGATGGTCGGGATCCACGGAGAGGAGCCCGCGGCGGTGGCGCGGGCGTACGACTTCACCGGGATCGGCACGTTGTGCGACGTGGGCGGCGGGACGGGGAACCTGATCGGGACGATCCTGAAGGCGACGCCGGGATTGAAGGGGATCCTATACGACCTGCCGCATGTTTCGGCGCCGGCGCGCGAGCGGCTGAGGTCGATGGGTGTGGCGGACCGGTGCGAGGTGGTGGCGGGAAGTTTCTTTGAAAGCGTGCCGCGGGCCGACGCGTACATCCTGTCGCACATCATCCACGACTGGGACGAGGGCGAGTGCCTGAAGATCCTGGGCAACTGCGGGCGGGCGAACCCCGGCGCGCGAGTGTTGATCGTGGAGATGGTGATCCCGCCGGGCGACGGGCCGCACCCGGGGAAGATCCTCGACCTGATGATGCTCAACGCGCCGGGCGGGATGGAAAGGACAGAGGGCGAGTACGCGGAGTTGTTGACCAGGGCCGGGTACACGATGACGCGGGTGGTGCCGACCGAGTCGGCCGTCAGCGTCGTCGAGGGCGTGCCGCGCTGATCACAGACGAGCATCACCGAGGTGTCTTTCATGAACGCACTGCGACTTCTGATCACGGCCGCGGCGGCGCTTGCGGCTGTCAGCACGGCGCGTGCGCGCGGCGGCGAGGGTGTCCCGCAGCCCGGGATCGTCACGCTGCACGGGGAGGGGCTGCACGCGTACATCGGGTTTTCCGCGGAACGCCCGCCTGAGAAGGGCGAGTTCAGCGCGGGCATGGGGTTCTACTCGGCGGCGTGGTCACTGATCGATCGGCCGCTGGCGAATTTCCAGGTCGGGCTGGCCAGCACGTGGATCATGCCCGACAACTCGGACAACAAGGACAGGGCGCTGGCGCCCGAGGGCACGCTGGCACGCCGGTGGCCCGAGCGCGGGCCGACGTGGGACAGCGTGTTCCAGACGATCGAGGGGGGCCTGGGCTACTGGGCGAGGAATCAATTCCGCTACGGCCCGCCGAAGTTCAGCATGAACGGCACGCCCCAGTGTTACGACTACGAGATCGGCTCGCCGGGGTGGTCGTTCTTCTACAGCAACACGGCGTTGCCGGACCATCGCCTGGGGATCGCGCAGCTTTCCAATCGCCTGCTCATCCCGCCGGACGGCTTGCCGTTCAAGGGCCAGTGTCGCGGCGAGTTTCTCGGGTACTCATGGATGGCGCTGCCGTTCACTGACGCGGAGGCGGGCGAACCGCCGACGGGCGATCAGTCGTGGACGTGCTTTCTTGCCGCGGCGAACTTCAAGGGTCCGATCGTGTTCTACATCCCCGAGACGTGGAGCAAGATCGGCGGGCTGTTCAAGGAGCCGTTCCTGTACGGGCGGGGGCTGGATGCGCGTCCCGGGACGATGGGCGGGGGCGCGATGGAGATCAACACCGTGCCGCGGTACGAGAGCGCGGATGGCGCGGGCGTGGTGTACTCGAAGCTGCCGCGGCTGAGTTTTCCGGTGGACGATCACGGCCGGTGCGTGCTGGTGCAGGGCGTGACGTACTACTCGAAGCGGGCGATCTTCGATGCGTTCAAGGCGTGGCGAGACGGGGGTGCGCCGTGCACGGGACGGTTCGAACCGGCGGGCGCGTGGGAGTCGCCGCTGTCGCGCGTGCCGACGGGGTATGAGCTGGGCGGCGCGGCGATGACGGGCGTCGAGCGCGCGTTCGACAACAGGGTCTTTGAGGGGAACGTGTGGGGTCTGGAGTGGGCGGGGGATGCGCTCGGCCCCCTGGGCGAGTTTCCGCGGTACTTCAGGCATGAGGGCGAGAAGCGTGTCGCGGTCCCGGCGAGCGAGGTGCCGCCGGAGACGGGCCTTGGCGACAAGGAATTTCCGAATGCCGGGCCGGGAGAGCGGTACACGTCGCCGACCTCCGACGCGTGGAGGAACCCGGGTCCAAAGTCGGGGCCGTTCACGGCCACGCTGGCGGACGGGTCGGTGGTGACGTACTCGTGGTATCGCTTCATCGATCAGCCGTCGTTCGGGCAGTACCGATGGAGCGCGGAGAAGCGGGCGAAGCTGCAGGCGCTGGTCGAGAAGATCCACGCGGGGTGGGGGATCGATGGGGAGTACATGGCGCCGCTGTCGCGCGGGGAACTGGTGAGCCTTGACCCGGCGCTGATCGTGAGTCCGCCGAAGGGGATGGAGGTGGGGTATGTGC
>CAZCPB010000364.1:0-2902 GCA_964500365.1 uncultured Phycisphaeraceae bacterium | reverse complement strand
ACGCCTCGCGCGACGCGGGCACCGAGCGTGCCGCGGCGGTCATGCCCAAGGCGGTTCATCACGCCCAGCGGCGTCACCAGCGCGAGAAGTCCGATGTCCGCGTGGCCAGCGGTGCCGTGTCGGGGCGGGCCGACCGCTCGACGCCGGAGGTCCCGCCGTTCCGCGAATCGATCGAGCCGGTCGAGCCGTTGCGTGCGGGGCTGATCGACCTCCCGCCGCCCGTCCGGGGTTGATGTCCTTCGCTCCGCGGCCCGCGGGATTGATCCCGCGACGGAGCGTCACTCCCCCACCGTCACTTTCAAGCAAGAGCCATCCCCAAGGGCGTTCGCCGGGCCTCGCGCCCGTCGGCGCGCCCCCTTTTTCCGAGAGCACAGCGCCATGGGCGAGCAAGGCATCCCCCTCGTCGGTCCCCTCCTGAACATGCTGATCGGGACGCGGAACGAGCGGTTCGTCAAGAAGTACACGCAGCGGGTCAACGCGATCAACGCGCTGGAGGACCAGACGCGGCGGCTGAGCGATGCCGAATTGCGGGGCAAGATCAAGGAGTTCCGCGAGCGGCTCGACAAGGGGGCCAAGGCCGACGACCTGATGGTCGAGGCCTTCGCCGTCGCGCGCGAGGCCATGGACCGCTCGGTCGGCATCCGCAACATCTTCATCGACCGGCACGGCTTCGACGCGTCGCGGCTCGAGCCCGCCGTGCGCGAGATGTACCAAAAGGTCAAGGCCGAGATGGACGCCCGGGAGCCGGCGCCGCCGACGGGGCCGTACCAGGGCTCGCCGGCGCCCGTGCCCGGCGCGTACCAGGTGGACGTCCCCAACGAGATCTACGAGGCGGTGCGGGCGCTCTACCCCGAGAGCCGGCCGCCCTTCCGGGCCCGGCCCTTCGACGTTCAGCTCATCGGCGGCATGGTGCTGACGCAGGGCAAGATCGCCGAGATGCGGACCGGCGAGGGCAAGACGATCGTGGCCCCCCTGGCGACGTACCTGGCGTGCATCCAGCGGATGAAGGTGCACGTCGTGACCGTGAACGACTACCTCGTGCAGCGCGACCGCGACTGGACGTTCCCCTTCTTCTGGGCCCTGGGGCTGACCGTCGGCGCGATCCACCCGCAGCACATGCAGGACGAGAACGAGAAGCGGGCGATGTACCGCTGCGACGTCGTCTACGGCACCACCGCCGAGTTCGGCTTCGACTACCTGCGCGACAACATGAAGCGCTCGGTCGAGGCGCAGGTGCAGAAGCGCCGGCAGTTCGCGATCGTGGACGAGGTGGACTCGATCCTGATCGACGAGGCCAGGACGCCCCTCATCATCTCGGGCCCCGCCCACGAGGACCAGCCCCGCTACGACCTGGCCGACCGCCTGGCCCGCGACCTGGTCCAGAAGCAGAAGCCCTGGGCCGAGGGCGACGAGCACGTCCAGAAGTGCAAGATGCGGATCAAGGGCCTGGAGGGCGACATCCGCCAGGCCCGCGACAAGTCGCAGGTCCCCGCGCTCCAGCAGCAGCTCGAGGAGGCCAAGAAGGAACTGCCGCGCCTCGAGGCCGACCGCTCGAAGCACACGCAGTACTTCGAGGTGCACCTGGAGCGCAAGAGCGTGCACCTGACGCACGACGGCGTGACCGAGGCGCAGCGCGTGGCGGGCATCGGCTCGTTCTACGTCGACCAGAACATGGACGTGCCGCACCTGCTCGAGCAGTCGCTGCGGAGCCACACCGTCTACCAGCTCGACCGCGACTACGTGATCATGAACATCCCCGACCAGATGACCGGCCGGCCCGTGCCCAGCATCGTGATCGTCGACGTCTTCACCGGCCGCCCGATGATCGGCCGCCAGTGGTCCGACGGCCTGCACCAGGCGATCGAGGCCAAGGAGAAGGTGCCGATCAAGCAGGAGACGCAGACGGTCGCGACCGTCACCATCCAGAACTTCTTCAAGATGTACAAGCGCCTGGCGGGCATGACCGGCACCGCCGACACCGAGGCGCAGGAGTTCCACGACATCTACAAGCTCGACGTGGTCGCCATCCCGACCAACAAGCCCGTGATCCGCACCGACTTCGACGACCTGGTCTTCCTGGTCGGCAAGGACAAGTGGGGGGCGATCGTGGACGAGATCAAGGCCTTCCACGACGGCGGGCGGCCCATCCTCGTGGGCACCACCAGCGTCGAGAAGTCCGAGACCCTGAGCCAGATGCTCACGCGCAAGCACGGCGTGCAGCACGAGGTGCTCAACGCCAAGCAGCACGAGCGCGAGGCCCACATCGTCGAGCACGCCGGGCAGCTCGGGCGGGTCATGATCGCCACCAACATGGCCGGGCGCGGCACGGACATCAAGCTCGGGGCGTTCACCCGCGAGCAGCTGCTCGAGCACTGGCTCAAGCGCGGCATCGTTCCCCGCACCGTTACCGTCGAGTCCACGGACGAGCAGCTCCGCGAGGCCGCCTACCGCAAGATCGCGCCCCAGGAGATGGAAATCCAGAAGCGCGAGGCCGAGACCATGCCCTTCGAGGAGCTCGAGATGAAGCTCCTCCGCCACTGGGCCGCCAAGTACACCTGGGAGACCCCCAAGAAGATCGACGCCATGGGCGCCGAGGAGCTGCGCAAGGCCCTCGACGAGCGCGGCAGGTTCCTGCTGCACCGCCTCCGCTGGTTCAGCGGCATCGAGGACATGGGCGGCCTCCACGTCATCGGCACCGAACGCCACGAGGCCCGGCGCATCGACAACCAGCTCCGCGGGCGCTCCGGCCGCCAGGGCGACAAGGGCTCGAGCCGCTTCTTCGTCGCCCTCGACGACGAGCTCATGAAGCTCTTCGCGGGCGAAACGACCATGCGGGTCCTGGCGCGCCTGGGCATGAAGGAGGGCGACGCCATCGAGCACCCGATGCTCTCCAAGAGCGTCG
>CAZCPB010000363.1:2652-2903 GCA_964500365.1 uncultured Phycisphaeraceae bacterium | reverse complement strand
CGCTCGGCGCCGCGGAGGCGGGCCTGCTCGTGAAGATGGCGGTCCTCGCGCTCGTCGTCGCGGGGCTGACCGCCCTGTGGCCGCGCGTCGTCGCGTGGCCGCTCGGCTTCATCGCCGCGTGGTTCGGCATCGCGTGGCTCGTCAAGGCGGCGATCCTGCGGCGCAGCCCGCCGCCGGAGCCACCGGCCGAACCGGAGCCCCGCTCCGGGCGGACGGGTGAATGATCCGGTATAATCAACGGCTTCGCGCCC
>CAZCPB010000363.1:0-2642 GCA_964500365.1 uncultured Phycisphaeraceae bacterium | reverse complement strand
TAGCTCAGTTGGATAGAGTACCTGGCTAAGAACCAGGGGGACGTGGTTTCAAATCCTGCCGGGCGCGCCAGATTCCGCTTCACGAGCAAGGGGTCAGATCGATTCGGTCTGGCCCCTTTCTCGTGGCGTTGGGGAGTGCAACGGCGCCCCTCGGGCGAGGCGTAGAGTCCGGGCCCGAGCCCGCAATGCTTGCGTCCGCCCACGGAGATGGCGGCACAAGTTTAGGAGACTGACGATGCCGAATGCGAGCAAGCCAGCAGTCGACCACGGCCGCCGAGATGCGCTGAAGAGCCTCGCGGCGGGAGCGGTCGCCGCGTCCGAGGCGACGGGCCTGTTCGCCGCGGCCGCGGCTCCGGCCTCGGGCGCCACGCCTCGCTACGACGCGTCGAAGCCCGCCGGCGGCCCTTTCAACATCCTGTTCATCCTCACCGATCAGGAGCGATTCTTCCGCCCCGGCGAGTTGCCGAAGGACTACCGGCTGCCGGCCCACGAGAGGCTCGCGAAGAGGGGTGTCGTCTTCGAGAACCACCAGATCAACTCCTGCGTGTGCACGCCGTCGCGCTCGGTGCTCTATACGGGGCGGCACATCCAGCAGACGAAGATGTTCGACAACACGAATTTCCCGTGGATCAGCAGCATGTCCACCGACATTCCCACGGTCGGACACATGCTTCGGGCGACGGGCTACACCACCGCCTACAAGGGCAAGTGGCATCTCACCAAGGAGTTCGAGACCGTCAATTCCCTGGGAACCCCCGAGAAGATCTTCACGAAGGAGATGGAAGCTTACGGATTCAGCGACTACTTCGGCGTGGGCGACATCATCGCGCACACGCGCGGCGGATACCTGCACGACGGGATCATCGCCGCGATGGGCGTCACCTGGCTGCGCGGCCGCGGCATGGAACTGGCGGCGCAGGGCAAGCCGTGGTTCCTCGCGGTGAACCTGGTGAACCCGCACGACATCATGTTCCTCGACACCGACCGGCCGGGAGAGAAGGTCCAGGCGCGCAACATCCTCGGACACATCGAGCCGGTGCCGCGCGATCCCCTGTACGCCAGGCAATGGGACTTCCGGCTCCCGCAGACCTATCCGCAACGGCTGGACGCCCCGGGGCGCCCGCCGGCGCACGGCGAATACCTGAGGTCGCACGACGGACTGGTGGGACGCATTCCCAACGAGGACTGGCGCTGGCGGACCCGCCACAACTACTACCTCAACTGCCTGCGCGACGTCGACCGCAGCATCGTTTCCCTGCTCGACGAACTCGACGCGCTGGGGCTCGCCTCGAACACCATTGTCGTCATGACCGCGGACCACGGCGATCTCGACGGCGCGCATCGCCTGCATTCGAAAGGCGCGACGGCGTATCGCGAGCAGAACCAGGTTCCGCTGGTCGTCGCGCATCCTGCGTTTCCGGGCGGAAAGCGATGCCGCGCGGTGACCTCGCACATCGACATCGCGCCCACGCTCCTCGGCATGACGAACGCGACGGCGGAGAAGAAGGCCGCCATCGCGAAGGACCTGCCGGGCAAGGACTTCTCGCCGCTGCTCGCCTCGCCCGAGAAAGCGTCGGCCTCGTCGGTCCGCGACGGCTCGCTCTTCTGCTACAACATGTTCGCGTACATCGACGGCGAGTTCATGGAGAAGGTGGTGGCTGTCATGCAGCAGCCGGACGGCAAGGCCAGGCTCCAGGAGGCGGCGAAGGCGGGCGGACTGCGCCCGGATCTCGGCAAGCGCGGCGCGATTCGCGGCGTCTACGATGGCCGGTACCGCTTCGCGCGCTACTTTTCCCCGAGGCAGCACAACCGCCCGACATCGGTCGAAGCGTTGTTCAGGCTGAACGACGTCGAGCTCTACGACGTCGAGCGTGACCCGCTGGAGAAGGACAACCTGGCGCTCGATGCGGCGAAGCATCGCGAGGTCCTGGAAGCGATGAATGCGAAGCTCAACGCGCTGATCGATCGCGAGGTCGGGGAGGACGTCGGACAGATGCTGCCCGGCAGCGTCGACGGCGGCTGGGTGGTGACGGACGCGGTGTACGACGTTTGACCCCGCGCCGGTGCGGCGGGTCGGCAGGCCGACCGCTCCCCGCGACCGAGCCGGCCGGCGATTCGGGGGGCGCGGCCAGAAGGCCGCCCGCAGAGCCTGGCAGACCAGATCGGCATGGAGACACGATGGCTCATCGACCACCCGACCATGCGCCTACGGTCGAGGTTGCATCCTGCACAGGGTCGAGCTCGCCGCACGAATTCTCGTGGACCGACAGTACGCGCGCTACAACAGCATCCGGGCATTGGCATCGAAGGGCGGGCGCGGCGGCCATTCGGGACAGAGCGCCTCGATTGCACACATGAGGTCATCCAGCGCGGCAAACGGATCGGTCGGGCCGGAAGGTGCGCACGGAGGTCCTCCGTCCCCCACCAGGGGTGGATCAGACTGCTTCACGGAGGAGCTCATCGAGGAGTGCTTCCCGGCCGAAGAGGACGAAATACTCACGCAATTCGGAGGTGTCGAGCGACGTACGGTTGGCGCGAACGAGCGCGCGGATGTCCACGAGATCCTGATCTCTCGTGGGATCGTTGGTGACGGCCTGAAGCTTCAAGGCGATGAGTCCTTCGGCGCTCACCACGGGGATGAC
>CAZCPB010000362.1:0-2909 GCA_964500365.1 uncultured Phycisphaeraceae bacterium | reverse complement strand
ACGCAGACGACGTGGAAGACCGGGTACTCGTCCTCCAGCGAATAGAAGCCGGTGTGGTCGCCGAAGGGCCCTTCGATCACGGCGCCGGGGCCGAGCGTGGTGCCGGGTACCGAGTGCTGGGTGCTGCGTGAAGAATCTGGCGTGAAGTCGATGGGGCCGGCCTCGTGGCTCACGTACCCCTCGATCACGAACTCCGCGTTGGCGGGCACCCAGAGCGGCACGGTGCGCGCCCGGACCATCTCGATCCCGCCGCGGTTCAGGAATCCTGCCAGGAGCAGCTCGCTGATCCCCGGCGGGAGCGGCGCCGTCGCGGCATAGGGCAGCACGCTCTCGCCCCCGAGCGCGATCGCCACCGGCATCGGCTCCGCGCGCCCCTTCCAGCTCCGCCAGTGGCGCGCCCCGTCATGATGGATGTGCCAGTGCATGGCCATGGTGCGCTTGCCCATGAGCTGCACGCGGTACATGCCTATGTTGTGCGATGGCGGGCGCGGGTGGTCGCGGTCGTCGGCGTGGATCGTGTGAACCCCGCCGAGCGTGATGTAGCGCCCGCGGAAGTTCGCGTTCCACTCCGCGCCGTGTTCAAGGCCGGGCACGCCCTCGTTGATCCCGGCGGGCCAGCCAACCGAGGCGAGATCGCCATCGAGGGGCCAGCAGCGGATGATGGGGAGGCGGGTAAGGTCAATCCGATCGCCGGTGAGCACGACCTCCTGGCAGGTGCCCATGCCTCGGCGGCGCCTGGGGGGCATCCGGAGCAGGGGAAAGAGCTCCCGGGCCTTCGCGGCAATCTCGGCCAGCGATGACGGGGGCTGCGGCTTCACGAGACCGCCGATCCTCGCGGCGAGAGCCTCGAACCCGCCCGGGGTGTGGGCTTGCTCCACCCCGGGGCCCGCGTCGTTGCAGCCCAGGGCCATTTCCATCCGCCGGTAGCTGCCGAACGCATTGATAAGGACCGGGAAGTCCGCGCCCTCGACGTTCTCAAAGAGCAGGGCCCGCCCGCCGAGAGCGTGAAAGCGTGGATCGGTTCGCCTCGCACCCGCGCTGGGAAGGTGTGGCGCGCGGGATTTGCTCGCTCGGTCGGCGATCTCGGCTATTTCGAGGACGGGACTCACCCCTGCGCCGATGCGCGCCAGCTCCCCGGCGCTGGCAAGGGCGTGGACGAACTCGCGGACCGTGCGGTACATTCACCCAGCCTATGACGAGCGCCGAGAACTTGCCCGGGACGTTGCCCTCCACCCTCCCGCCGAAAGCCCACGAGTGCGCCGCCACGCGCGACTGGCCGGGCTATTTTCGGGCGGTCGAGGGGAAGGGGCCGCGCGAAACGCTGTTGAAGGCGCTCGAGCTCTTCGACAAGGAAAACGGCCCGGAGTCGGCTCGCTTCGCCGTGGACCTCGGATGCGGCTCGGGGCGCGACACGTTCGAATTGCTCCGCCGCGGCTGGCGGGTTCTGGCGATTGACGGCGAGCCGCTGGCGCTGGAACTGCTGACCCGGGCCACGCCGCCCGAACACGCCGGTCGTCTGGAGACCCGGCTCTCGGGACTCGAGGGATTGACGGTGCCGCCCGCGTTGCTGATCAACGCGAGCTACTCCCTTCCGTTCTGTGATCCGGCGGCGTTTCCCCTGCTCTGGGAGCGGCTCGCGCGCGCGATCCCGCCCGGGGGCCGCTTCGCGGGCCAGTTCTTCGGCGACCGCGACGAGTGGGTGAACCTGCCCGACCGAAGCCATCACACGCGGAGCGACGTCGTCGAGTTGCTCGAGGGCTTTGTGCTCGATCACTTCCAGGAGGTCGAGCGTCGAGAAGCCGGGGCCACGGGCCAGGTGAAGGACTGGCATCTGTTTCACGTCGTCGCCCGCAAGCGGGCGCTGTGAATCCAGAACAACCCGGGGAACGGCCTGTGCGATTCCCCTACCCTTGGGGCCAATTGAATCGGCCCCGCCCGGACGCCGGAACCTGTGAGCGCGCCCCCTATGACCGCACTGACCAGTTCCCCCACCACCGCCGCCGCGGACCTGGCGCTCGATCTCCAGGAGGTGGACAAGGTGTACTCGGGGCGCGTGCACGCGCTGCGTTCGATCGCCATGAAGGTCGCTCGCGGCGAGGTGTTTGGCCTGCTCGGCCCGAACGGCGCGGGCAAGAGCACGCTGGTCAAGGTCCTGATGACGGTGATCCGTCCGACGCGGGCGCGCGGCGCGGTGCTGGGCGGGCCCATCGGACACAAGTCGACCCTCGAGCGGGTCGGGTACCTGCCGGAGCACCATCGGTTTCCCGACTACCTGACGGGCCGGCAGGTCGTGGACTTCTACGGCGCGATGGCCGGCACGCCGCGCCGTGAGCGGAGGCAGCGCACGGGCCAGTTGCTGGAGTTCGTGGGGATGTCGGCGTGGGCGGACAAGAAGGTCCGCGCGTACAGCAAGGGGATGCGCCAGCGCGTCGGGATCGCGCAGGCGCTGGTCAACGACCCCGACCTGGTCCTGCTCGACGAGCCGACCGACGGCGTCGACCCCGTCGGCCGGCGCGACATCCGCGTGATGGTGCAGGACCTGAAGCAGCGCGGCAAGACCGTCTTCCTGAACTCGCACCTGCTCAGCGAACTCGAGATGGTCTGCGACCGCGTCGCGATCCTGGTGCAGGGACGGGTCGTGTCGCACGGGACGATCGACAGCCTGACCAGGGACCAGCGTCGGTATGTTATCGAGGTGGAACTGCCCCCGGGCGCCCCGGACGATCACGCGCTGCGAATGCTCCCCGAGGGGCTGGTACGTGAGGATCGTTCAACCGGCGGCGACGGACCCGCCGCCGTTTCTGGCGCCGTTCCTGCCAGGCGCGTCGCGTTCCGCGGATTCCTGTCGTCGGGTGAGTCGCTCGAAATCGAGCGGGACACGATCCGCGTGGGCACCAACGACGCCTCGT
>CAZCPB010000361.1:0-2915 GCA_964500365.1 uncultured Phycisphaeraceae bacterium | reverse complement strand
CGGAGCTCAACGCCGAGGGCACCGGTTTTCTGGGCAACGCCCGACACGCGGGAGAGCGTCCAGCTCGGACACGCGACGGTGCTGAATGCGGGTTTCATCGAGACTCCTGCGGAGCTGCGGGGAGGGGGGCATCAACCTCGAACTGGGAACCGCTCACACTCCGAACATCGTGCGAAATGAGGGCCGCTCATGCTACTGCGGGCATGGCCCGGGTCAAACCCGCGGGGAAAATCCGCAGGTTCACCCGTCCCATGCTGGTTATCGCACCATTTCGGCGGTCGATTCGGCCGATTCTGCGTATCACTTTGGTCTCTTGGCTCGAGCCGCGCGGCTTCCTTGCCGAGGTGAATTGATCGGAGGTCGAGGGCTTGCGAAACCGCACGACGAACGCTAGCCTTCGCTCCCGGGTTATGAGGCTCGATCACGCACAACGTCGTTCGCCCGAGGTTCTCGCGGTCGTAGGGATCGCGGTCTTCGGCACGGCGCTGCTTTGCGGCGGGTGCGGGCATTCCGCGTCGGCCGAGTACGCCAGGATCCGCTCGATCGTGGTGCCGGCCCAGCCCGGCGACGGGTCCGTGGTAGCGTCCGTGACGCCCTGGGGAGCCCAGCCGGGCCTGGCGAAGGCCATCGCATCGGCCGACCGGGGCCGGGGCCACGCGTCGGACTCGACCCGCGCGGGCGATTGATCGCCGCAGCACTGCGTTCCGTTACGCACTCCGGGCACCACCGTGCTCGCGGGGCGATACGCTTGGCTCGAATGGCCTCGCCTCACTCCCAGGGCCGGGACGGCCCTTCCACGCCGGCGGATCCTCGGTCGCTCGACCCCGGGTTGCGTGACGACCTGCGCGGGCAGCTCGACTACGCGACGTACCTGGGTCTCCAGCAACTGCTGAGCGCTCAGCGGCCGCTCTCGTCGCCCCCCCACCACGACGAGATGCTGTTCATCATCCAGCACCAGACGACGGAACTGTGGTTCAAGCTGGTGATCCACGAGCTGCGGGCGGCGATGCAGATGATCCGGCACGACGAGCTGGAACCGTCGTTCAAGATCCTGGCGCGGGTCAAGCACGTGCAGGCGCAGCTCCTCGACCAGTGGAGCGTGCTGGCGACGCTGACACCCAGCGAGTACGTGCAGTTCAGGCACGTGCTGGGCCCGGCCAGCGGCATCCAGTCGGCGCAGAACCGCCTGATCGAGTTCATGATGGGGAACAAGGACCGCCGGATGCTCGCGATCTTCCGGCACGCCCCGGAGACGCACGCCGAGCTCGAGCACGCGCTCTTGGCGCCGAGCATCTACGACGAGTTCCTGCGGTACCTCGGGCGGCACGGGCACGCCGTGCCCCGCGAGGTGCTCGACCGCGACGTGAGCGAGCCGCACGCGCCGCACGCGGGCGTGACGGCGGTGTTCAAGGATATCTACGAAAACCCGGAGAAGAACTGGGACGCGTACGAGATGTGCGAAAAGCTCGTGGACGTGGACGAGCAGTACGCGCTCTGGCGCTACCGGCACGTCAAGGTGGTGCAGCGCGTCATCGGCTGGAAGCGCGGCACGGGCGGCACGTCCGGCGTGCCGTACCTGCAGCAGCTGCTCGACCGGGTCTTCTTCCCCGAGCTCTGGCACGTGCGGACGGAGATCGGGGCGTGAGCGCGGGCGTCGACCCGCTGGTGCGGCTCGGCCCGATCCGGGACGCGGCCGCAGCGCTCGGCGCGGGGCCCCTCAGCGAGGAACTCGTCACGCGCCACGTGCGCCCGTTGTTCTCGCGGGTGCTCGAACGAAGAGAGATCTACCTTTCGAACCACTCCCTCGGGCGCCCGCTCGACCAGACGGCGCGGGACGTCGCCGAGTTCATGGACCTGTGGTACCGGGACATGGACGACGCGTGGGAGGCGTGGATGGGCGCCATGGATCACTTTCGCGCGATGGTCGCGGCGCTGATCGGCGTCTCGCGCCCGGACGCGGTGGTGCCGCGGGTCTCGGCGGGGCAGGGGCTGCGGGCGGTGCTGAACTCGCTCGACGGCGCGCCGCGCGTGCTCTCGACCCGGGCGGAATTCGACTCGGTCGATTTCATCCTCAAGACCTACCACGCGCGGGGACGCGCCCGGGTCACCTTCGTGGAGCTCGACGAGCAGCGCCTCGTGCGTCCCGAGCGCCTGATCGGGGCGATGAGTTCAGGGGAACCCTTCGACCTCGTGGTCGTGACCCCGGTGTACTACTCGACGGGCCAGCTCCTCGAGCGCATCCGCGAGATCGTCGCGGCGGCCCACGCCCGCGGCTCGCTCGTGCTGCTCGACATGTACCACGCGATGGGCGTGGTGCCGTGCGACTTCGAGGGCTGGGACGCCGACTTCGCCATCGGCGGCAACTACAAGTACACGCGCGGCGGTCCCGGGGCGGGGTGGCTCGCCGTCCACCCGCGCCACCTCGCCGCGGCGCCGACGGACGTTCCCCCGACGCTGGACACGGGCTGGTTCGCCAAGCTCGACACGTTCGGCTTCGAGCGGCCGGAACTGCCGCGCACCAGCGCCGGGGGCGGAGCGTGGCTGGAGTGCACGCCGGCGCCGCTGATGGCGTACCAGGCCCGGGCGGGGCTGGAGTTCGTGCTCGCCATGCGCGTGGAGCGGCTGCGCGCCTACGGCCTGGAACTGCTCGGCGTGCTCGAAGACGAGCTTTCCCGACGCGGCGTGCGGGCGGAACGACCGAGGCCCGGCGGCGCGTTCACGCTCGTCCCGTACCCCGGAGCGCCCGCCGTGGTGGAGCGGCTCAAGCGCGCTGGCGTGAACACCGACAGCCGCCTGGGCCGGGTGCGTCTGTGCCCGGACGTGCTCTCAACCCGCGAGGAAATGGCCCGCGCCGCGGAGATCATCGCGCGGGAGATGCCGGCGCGGTGAGAGCGGGCGCCGGGGCCGGCCTGTCC
>CAZCPB010000360.1:0-2927 GCA_964500365.1 uncultured Phycisphaeraceae bacterium | reverse complement strand
CCGCCTTTCTCCGGATCATCCCATGTTCTTTCGCAAGAAGGTCGCTCCCGCTCCCGTGGTCATCCCGTCCGGTCGCTTTGTCGGCGGCACGGAGGAGCGGGAGCGACCTTCTTGCGAAAGAACATGGGATGATCCGGAGAAAGGCGGGTGGGCGGACGGCGGAGTGTACGGGACCCGCGGCGGCCGGCGCTGTGTCGGCGCCCGAGCCCGCTCGTCTCCCGGTTTGCCCACCTTCCTACCCTCCGCATCCGCGATGACAGAACCCCGCTCGGTCATTTCGATCGGCAACTTCGACGGCGTGCACATCGGGCACGCCGCCCTGATCCGGCGGGCATCGGAGATCGCGGTCCCGCTCGGTGCACGGGTCGTCGCCATGGCCTTCGACCCCCACCCGCTGACACGCCTGCGGCCGGGCACCGCCCCGCCCCGCCTTAGCGGGTTCGAAGACCGAGCCGCGCTCCTCCGCGCCGCCGGCGCCGACGAAGTCGTCCGGCTCGAGCCGCGCGATGAGATCCTCGCGCTCACCCCCGAGGAGTTCGTCCGCGCGCTCCTCCTGCCCCTCCGCCCCGCGTGCGTCGTCGAGGGCGCCGACTTCCACTTCGGGCGCGGACGAGCCGGCAACGTCCGCGTGCTCGCCGACCTCGGGCGCGCTCACGGCTTCGGCGTCGAGGTCGTTCCCCCCGTCGAGGCCGTGCTGAGCGACCACCTCGTCGTTACCGCGTCGAGCACCATCGCCCGCTGGCTCGTCACCCACGGACGCGTGCGCGACGCGGCGATCGTCCTCGGACGGCCCTACGCGCTCCACGGCACGGTCGTGCGCGGCGATCAGCGCGGCCGGGACCTCGGCTTCCCCACCGCCAATCTCGAAACCGATCTCCTGCTCCCCGCCAACGGCGTGTACGCGGGCCTGGCCCGTCTCGACGACGGCCGGCAGTTCGCCGCCGCCATCAACGTGGGAACGCGCCCGACCTTCGACGGGCACGGGCGCCGCCTCGAGGCGCACCTGCTCGACGCCCGCGCGGGCGAGCTCCCGGGCTACGGCTGGCCGATCACCGTGGAGATCACCGACTTCATCCGCGACGACGTGCGCTTCGACTCGGTCGAGCGCCTCGTCGCCCAGATCGACCGCGACTGCCGCGTGGCCAGGGTCATGACCGAAGACCGCCGCGCGCCAACGGTGGGGGGGACGGCATGAGCGATCCGCAGACGTGGGCGACCAACGCGACGCTCGCCGAGATCGCCCGCGCGCTCAAGGGCCGGCGCGTGGTCGTGCTGACCCACGTCCGCCCCGACGGCGACGCCATCGGCTCGACGCTTGCGCTCACGCGCGCCCTGAACTCCGCCCGCCCCGGCTCGGCCGAGGCGTGGTACTTCGGCCCCCAGCCCCTGTGGTTCAAGGAAGTCGCTCGCGACGCGCCCCACCGCGTCCTCGAGCACTCCACCATCCCCCCCCCCGGCGCCGAAGCCGAGCCCGACGTGATCGCCATCCTCGACACCGGCTCTTGGACGCAGCTCGAGCCCGCGGCGGGGTGGCTCAAGCCCCGCGCCGACCGCACCTTCATCGTCGATCACCACGTGCAGGGCGACCCGGGCGTCTCGGATCGCCGGCACGTCGACACCGCGGCCGCCGCCGCCTGCCAGCCCGTGTCCGAGCTCTGCCGCCTCATCCTGGGACTGACCCGCGCCGCCGATCTGCCGCGGGACATCGCCGAGGCCCTCTACCTCGGCATCGCGACCGACACCGGCTGGTTCAAGCACAGCAACGTCTCGGCCCGCGTGCTCCGCGACGCCGCGGACCTGCTCGAGGCCGGCGTCGATCACTCCGAACTGTTCCGCCTCGTCGAGCAGCAGGACCGCCCCGCCCGGCTCGCGCTGCTCGGCCGGGCGCTCGTCACGCTCCGACTCGACGCCAAGGGGTCGATCGCGAGCATGACGCTCACGAAGAAGGACTTCGAGGAGTGCGGCGCGGCCCCGGGAGATTCCTCCGGCTTCGCCGACTACGCACAGACCGTCGGCAGCGTCCGCGTCGTCGCGATGCTCACCGAGGCCGAGCCCGACGCCCAGGGCCGGCCGGTCACGAAGGTGAGCCTCCGCAGCAAGAACACCCCGGACTCCCCCGACGTCAACCGTGTCGCCAAGCTCTTCGGCGGCGGCGGTCACGTCCGCGCCGCGGGCGCGAGAATCCAGGCCGAGATCGGCGAGGCCCGGCGGCGCGTTGTTGAAGCGCTCGCCGGCTCGACGCGGGGCTGATCCGGGCCGCCCCCGAGAACCGAATAAAGAGACGCGGCACCGCGGTCCCGGCGTGCCGGCGGCGACGCATCATGTACCTGCTTGTGAGCCATATCCCGATCTACACGCGCCCCGGCGGGGCGCTCATCGATATCAGCTGGCAGAAGGACGTGCTCCTGGCCCGCGACTGGCTCGCTCCGCCGTTCGGGCCGCTCACGCTGCTGGCCCCGTCGATCCCGCTGGAGTCCGCCCGCGCCGACGCGATGCGGCTGGCGCCGATCGGCGACGGCGACGGGGTGCGGGTCGTGCCGTCGTTCGACGCGCGAGGCCGGGCACGCGAGTTCTGGATCAGGGAGCGGCACCGGTGGACCGCCGACGTCGGGCGTGAGCTCGGCGCCGCCCGTGTTCTCCACACGTCGGCCGGCGACGTGTTCCGCCCCATCTGGTACCTCGCCCACCGCGCGGGCGTTCGCCGCGGGGTCACCACCGTGCTCGTGGGGCCCGATATGGACCCCCACGCGACGCCCGCCCGCAACGCCAAGGACGCCATGACGCGCCCCGTCTTCGACGCCCTGCTGCGCCGCGCCGCCCGCTCCGCGGACCTCGTCCTCCTGAAGGAGGGCGCGGTCTTCGACCGCTACGGGTCGTGCTCCGCTCGTGCCCGGGCGTTCTGCCACTCGATGCACCGCGACGAGCAG
>CAZCPB010000359.1:0-2934 GCA_964500365.1 uncultured Phycisphaeraceae bacterium | reverse complement strand
ATCGCCAAAGCCGTCCTCGAGCACGGCGCCCGCTGCGCCTTCACCCCCCTGCCCGGCGAAAAGAACGAACGCCGCACCCGCAAAGCCATCGATGGCCTCGGCGTCACCGACCCCTGGCTCGTCCCCATGGAAGCCGGCAGCGATGCCGAGATGGACGCCGCCTTCGCCCGCTACGCCGAGTCCTTCGACCAGATGCACTTCCTCGTGCACTCGATCGCCTTCGCCGAACGCGAGTGGCTCGCCGTCGGAAAGTTCACCGACACGCCGCGCCAGGCGTACCTCCAGGCCATCGACATCTCCGCCTACACGCTCCTCGGCATGGCCCGCCGCGCACGCGACATCATGGCCCGCTCCGGCGGCGGCTCCATCATGTCCATGAGCTACTACGGCGCCGAGAAAGTCGTCCCCGGCTACAACGTCATGGGCGTCGCCAAGGCCGCGCTCGAATGCACCTCCCGCTACCTCGCGGCAGAGCTCGGCGAGTTCAAGATCCGCGTCAACTCGATCAGCGGCGGCTACCTCCGCACCCTCGCCAGCTCCGCCGTCGGCGGCACCGACACCATGAGCGAACGCTCCCTCGAACGCTCCCCCCTCCGCCGCAACGTCGAAGGCTCCGATGTCGGCAACACCGCCGTCTACCTCGCCAGCGACCTCTCCGCCGGCGTCACGGGCGAAACCCTCTACGTCGACTGCGGCGTGAACCTGATCGGGATCTGAAGCCGGGCGCCACGCCCGCCCCTCGCCGGCTCCTCGTCTTTCTCACCCGCTCCTCGCCCGCTCCTCGCCCGCTTCGGGCGCGCGAACGTCGCGAGGGGCGCAGCGCCCCGCAAGCCCCTCGTCCCCCGCCCTCGCACATCGCCGCCGCCGCGGCGGACGAGCCTCGTCGGAATCCCGTCTCGAAACCGGGGGCATTCACCGGCGCACGGTCGGCGCCTCGGCGGTGAATCCCGTCTCCCCCCATCGTCGCCCGTGACTCCCCGCCCCTACCGGTACAACCCCCGCCGCTCAATGTACTCCGCCACCCGCGCCGGCACGCCCGGCACCGAACGCGCGGGACGGTGCTTCAGCGCCTCCCGAACCCCCGTCGCGCTCAGACCCGACACCGGCGCACGCAGCACCCGCCCCTCCCACTGATCCAGCTCCGACCCGAACCAGAACTGCGCCCGCTCCATCGCCCGGCGCAGCCCCCGCGCCGACCGGAACGGCGGTCGCAGCACCACCACCGGCTCGGCCAGCCGGATCACATCGCGGCACCTCTTCCACCGGTGAAACTCCGCCGCCTGGTCCGCGCCGATCAGGAACCGCACCACCGGCGCTGCCCCCTCCGCCAGCGCCCCGCCCAGGCGCTCGAGCGTGTCGATCCAGTACGACGGCGCGCCCGGCTCCGCCCGCTCGATCTCGTCCGCCCACACCGCGACCCGGTTCAGCGGCCGGAACGCCCCGCGCAGCATCGCCAGCCGGTCGCGGTCCGCCGCGCCCGGCCCGCGCCGCTTGAACGGCGAACGCGCCGCCGGCACCAGCACGATCCACGACCCCGCCGGCATCGCCCGCCGCCGCGCCAGCCGCGCAAACTCAACGTGCGCCGCGTGCGGCGGGTCGAACGACCCGCCCACAAGAAGAATCCCGGGAGCACCCGCGGGCACGCGCAGCGGCGCAACCGGTCGATCGCTCGATTGCTTCACGCGCCGATCGTAGGAATCCGGCGCCCCGCCGCCCGCCTCATGCCAGACGCATTCCGCCGCTGGATTGTCTCCGCGTTCTCTGCGCTTCCGCGGTGAATGCCCGCGGTTTCGCGCTGAGAACAATCGGAATGCGCTTCACTCGTCGGTGTCCGCCAGCATGTACAGCGCGCCCGCCTGCTTCGAGGCCGGGTCCAGCGCCGGGAACGTCTCCGCCAGCGCGTACCCGTCCAGGTCCTCGCGGATGATCCGCCCGTCCCGCGTGCACACCGTGTACCGCGGACCCTCCGCCGTGGCGTGGATCCGCACGATGTACTCCGCCCCCGCCAGCGACCCCGCATCAACCCGCACCGGCGGGTCGCCCAGCGCCGCGGACGCGACCGGCGCCGTGAGCGCTGCGCCCCGGCCCGACACCGCGTCCGCCGCCGGCGTGTACGGCGCAACATCATGCCCCGGCGCCGCGACCGAAGACTGCGGCACGATCAGCCGCGCCACCGTGATGAACAGCACCCACGCCGCCGCGAAGCCCGCGTACCGCGAGAACTTCGCAAACCGGCGCCGCGGCGTCCGCAAAGCCCGCGACGCCGCCCCGCCCGCCGCCCCGTTCGCATCGCGCACAAACCCCGTCGCGTCGCGCGAAGCCCTGGCCGCATCATGTGAAAGGGTCATGGTCTCGTTATCGACCGAACTCCGTACGCGGTTGAGGCGGCCCGCCCGCCCGGACCTCGCGCCGTCCCCGCTGGGCCCAGCACACCCGAGCCCGAGCCACCTCCCCCGAACCCCGCCGCGGCAGCAAAACCAGCCCCGGCGCGTCTACCATCCCCGGTTCTCGGCCCCGTCGTCTAGCCTGGTTCAGGACACCACCCTTTCACGGTGGGTACATGGGTTCGAATCCCATCGGGGTCATTGCGGTTCCAGCCGCGACAGCCGTGCCACGACATTCACGGTGCTCCCCTCCGCGAAAGCCGTGCAACCAACCCAGCCGCGAAGCCCCCGCGCGGCAATCTCAACACACGCCCCGACCTCGGCCCGCGCAGCGGTCCGACGGCAGGTAGCCCCGGGCGCTGCGAGCCCGCGAGCAAGCCCGGGGAACAGCCGCACGCATCGGTGAACCCGCGCAGCGGGTGCCAGCC
Source organism: uncultured Phycisphaeraceae bacterium (assembly GCA_964500365.1). Lineage (GTDB taxonomy): Bacteria > Planctomycetota > Phycisphaerae > Phycisphaerales > UBA1924 > CAZCPB01. Next base: position 122 of record CAZCPB010000359.1, on the reverse strand, counting down.
GCGCCCGTCCCGATCGACCCAGGCCCGCGATCACTCCGAGTCCGCGAGGACAGCGGGGGTCCGTCTCTCAAATCTCCAGTTTCAAATCTCAGATCCCTCCCCCGATTCCCCTCCATTCCTGT
>CAZCPB010000358.1:0-2989 GCA_964500365.1 uncultured Phycisphaeraceae bacterium | reverse complement strand
CTCGTTCTAACGCATCCAGCCCCAGCACCAGCCTCTCCATCTCCGGCCCAAAGCTGATGCGGCAGTAGTTGCAGTAACGAGCGTAGGTGCGTCGTTTCCCCGGGTTCACATCGAAGAACACACCCGGCACCGTCAGCACGCGGTGCTTGAACCCTTCGCGCATGAAGCCTTCGCCGGTGTTGAGCGGCTCGGGCAGCCCGCTCACATCGCCGAAGACGTAGAACGTCCCCTGCGCCGGGCACGGGAACTTCACGCCCATCGCGCTCAGGCGATCGACCGTCAGCTTCTGTTTGATCGCGAACTCGCGCCGCACCGCGTTGGTTTCCTGATCCGCGCGCGCGGGCTTGAGCACCTCGATCGCGGCGCGCTGGATCGGGCGGCTCGGACCTCCATCAAGGAACGATCCCGCGGCGGTGAGCGTGCGGATGATCGACTTGGGGCCCGCGACCCAGCCCGAGCGCCAGCCGGGGTACCGGTAGCACTTGGTCAAGCCGTCCACGAGGAGCACCGGGTCCTCATCGATGTCGCCGAGGTGTGCCGCGGCGGAGACGGGGCCCGCGCCGGGCTCGCCGTTCTGGAAGACGTAGTGGCTGTAGAACTCGTCGAGGATGAGCCAGCAGCGGCGCTTGCGGGCGATCTGCACCCACGCCGCGAGCTCATCGCCCGAGAGCACGACGCCGGTCGGGTTGCACGGGTTGCTGATGAGCAGCGCGCCGAGCTTCTCGCGCTCGACGATCGCGTCGAGCAGGCCGGGGTCGATGCGGAAGCCGCGCTCGGCCTTGAGCTGGATGTGCACGGGCTGGATGCGCGTGAAGGTGGTGAAGAGGTCCTCGTACGCGGTGTAGTCGGGCGTGAAGTAGCCGAGGCGGACGTTATTGAGAGCCGCGCCGATCCGCGTGAGCGCGGCACGCCCGCCGGGGGCGACCGCGATGTGGTCCGGCGTGAACTTGCTCGCGTGAGTCGCGCGGTAGAGCCGGTTGTAGTGGTCCGCGACCGCCTGCCGGTACTCCGGGATTCCCTCGACAGGGCCGTAGCCGTGATCAGGGATCTCGATCGAGAGTTCGCAGAAGCGTGCCGGTGCGCCCGGCAGTTCGCCGATCTCGGGCTGGCCCTGCCCGAGGTTGCTCCAGTCCGGGTCGCCCATTTTCCAGCCGGCCTTCATGGCCTCGTTGTTGACGTGAATCACGCCCATGAAGGGCAGGTCCCGGAAGCCGGGGGGCGTGGGCCTGGGTGCCTGTGCGGTGCTCAACTCTTCTCTCCTTCGATCGTGCCGTGTGTGTACTTGCGGAGCGCCCGCTCCCAGTCGACTCCGTGGATGTTCGCGATGGTCGTGAGCCAGGCGAGCACGTCGGCGAACTCTTCCTCGAGATTGGCCTTCTCCTCGGGCGTCGGCGACTTCCCGGGGAGGTTGTTCGCCAGCGCCGTCGAGAGTTCGCCGATCTCCTCGATCAGCCACATGAACGTGCGCGGCGTGCCGCGGGCCGAATCCGTCGCGTGGTAACGGTCGCGGATCAGCTGCTGGAACGCGGCGAAGGTCAGGGGAGCGGGCGGCGTCATGGGCACAGATTAGGCGACGGCGCGGTCAGAAGTCCCGGCGTCGGAACAGCACCGCGCCGACCGCGAGTACCACGGCCTCGAACCCCAGCGAAGTGCCCATGACCCACGCCGCGGAACGCGAGTCAAGTTCCTTCTGAGCGTTCCTCGCCGCGGTCTGCTCGCGCTCGACGCGCTCGCGGACGCGCCGGGGCATGCCCCGCGTGGACTGTTCACGCCGCTGGTCGTCCTGCCCCGCGTTCATGAAAAACGCCAGCTGCGCATCGTCCAGGAGGCGCCGCTTCAGGAGTTGCTCGGTCTCGGCGGTCTTGGGCAGGAACGTCTTGGCCCAGTAGAAATAGCCGTGCCAGTCGCGGAAGGTCGTGAAGGAATCGTTCGCCTCGTCCAGTTTTTTCCGCGCATCGGCGACGGCCCTGGGCTCGGCGTCGGCGCCCGCGGGGGGCGATTGCGCTTCGGCGTCAGCGTCCTCGTCCGGGTCCGGATCGGCGTCCTCTGTGGCGGGCTGTTCGGGCGCCGCCGCGCCCGGAGCCTCCGGAGCATCCGCGCCCGAAGTCGCGTCGTCGGACGCTGCCCTGGCCAGGGCCGTTTCGAGTTGCTTTTCCGCGCGGGCGACGTCGACCGCGTGCCCCTCGCGGACCTGGAGCAGGATCTTCTCCGTCGCGTCCACGCCGAAGATCGCCAGCCAGAAGAGCAGCGTCAGGAGCAGCGAGGCGATCGTGGAGCGAGTGAGCAATCCGAGCAGCGCGCACACGCAGAACAGGTACGAGAAAGTGACCGTGACGAACGGCACCGCCCAGAACACCTGGGGCGTCCAGCTGTTACCGCGGAAGCCGATCACCAGGAAACATGCCAGCGAGAACACCGTGACCTGCACGACGGTGAAGAGCAGGCCGGTCAGGTACTTGGTGACGAAGAGCCGCGCCCGCGCGATGGGCTTAGAGAGCAGGAGTTCGATCGAGCCGCCGGCGACGAAGTCGGGGAAGATGGACGCCGTCGAGACCAGCGCCAGGATGCCCGCGATCCACGAGAGCCAGACCGAGACTCCCACGGTCGCGAAGAGGAACTTGTAGTAGACGTCCGCGCCGATGAAGCGCGTGTTGAGCACGTCGCTCTCGATCGACGGGAACCACAGGATCCTGACGCCCTTCTCGTCGATCCCGACCGCCGCGAACGCCGCGACGCCCAGCCCCGAGAGCGCCAGCACGAACCAGAACAGCTTGCGGGCGTTGAGCTCGCGGTAGGCGTCGAGGAACAGGGCGCCGGTCTGGCGAAGGATCACGCGTTACCTCCCGGCCTGGTGGCGCCGCGACGCCGGGGGTCCCGGGAAGCGCCCGGGTCGAGCGCCCTGCCCGTCGTGGGATCGGTCACCGCCTGCATGAACAGGTCCTCCAGCGACGGCCGCACCGGGCGAACCGCTCGGATGATCACCGCCCGC
>CAZCPB010000357.1:2152-3004 GCA_964500365.1 uncultured Phycisphaeraceae bacterium | reverse complement strand
GTCGTCGTGCGCACCCGCGCCCGGCCGGCGGTCACGCTCGCGATGTCCTTCGAGCCCGGGCGCGAGGCCGAGATCGTCTCGGCGCTCTCGGGCGCCGGCGTCGGCCGGCTCGTCCGCATCGCCCCTGCCCGCCGCACCGTCTGCCGCGTCGCGCCGCTCCCGCCGGGGACGCCCGACGAGCTCGGCGCCGCCGCGGCGCTGCTGGCCGAGGGCTCGCTCCCCGAGGACATCCCGGCGCACCGGCGCGCCGCGGGCGTGCTGCCCGGCTCCGGCGCCGCGGGCGCCCACGCGCTGCTCACCGCGTGGCGCAACGGCGGCGACGACGTCGCCGACATCCCGTGGCCCGACCAGTCGTGGACGACCGAGGTGGCCGCGCTCGCCTTCCTGTCGGGCTGCCGCGGCGTATCGGTCGCCGCGTCGCGCGCCGGCGGCGCGATCACCGTGATCGCGCCCGGGGTCGGGCGCACCGTCGCCCGCGTGCTGATCGAGAGCGCCGAGACCCTCGACGCGTGGACCTCCGCCGTCGAGCGCCACGTCTCCGAGACCTGCGCGTCGGTGGGCGCCGAACCGCCCGCGTCGCTCGCCGACCGGCGCATGGTCGTCAGCGACCAGTCCGCCGATGCGCTCCGCGCCGCCGTCGAGGGCGTCCCGGCGGACCGGGCGTGGATCGACTCCTTCGGGCTCGCCCTCGGCGCGGCCCTGGTCGCGCTCTCCCCCGAGCCGGGCGCGATGCGCCTCGCCGCCCTCACCCTCGACCCGCCGTGGCGCCGCGCCCCGTGGCCCGAGCGCGCCGCCGCGTGGCTCAGCGTCCCGCGCCACGCCGCCGCGGTCCTGGCGCTCGCCGTCGTCGTC
>CAZCPB010000357.1:1177-2142 GCA_964500365.1 uncultured Phycisphaeraceae bacterium | reverse complement strand
GACGGGCAAGGCCGCGGGCCTGCCCGAGCAGGACAAGTCACGCTCCGACGTGGAGCAGCGCGCCGCGCTCTACCGCGAACTGGAGCAGAGCCGCTGGCCCATGACCAAGCTCATGGCCGACATCTCGGGCGCCACGCCCGAGGGCGTCACGCTCGACTCGGTCACGCTCGCCCCCGACCAGGGCCTCGCGCTCAAGGGAAGCGCCGAGAGCCAGGAACTGCTCAACCAGCTCCAGAAGAGCCTGAACGACACCGGCCTGTTCGAGAAGCTCAAGGTCGCCCGCGCCGAGGCGACGTCGTCCGGCGTTTCGTTCGACCTCTCCGCGGACGTCGTCAACCCCCACACGCCCGTCAAGCCCGCCGACGACTTCGCCGCCAGGCCACTTGCGGTGCGTCTCTACGGCGAGGACGCCACGCTCTACCCGTCCACGTCCGAGGCCGCCGCCGACGCGAGCGGGCCCGAGCGGCGCGAAGGCCGTTCCGGACGCGACGACCGGAGCGAGCGGCGCACCCGCGAGTCGCCCTCGGCCCGACCGGCGCCGGCGAAAGTCGAGATCCCGCCCCCGCTCACCGACGAGCAGATCGGTGCGCTGGACCGCGCGGGGGCCATGAAGGAGTGGGCGCTCCGCAAGAAGGTCGCGGGCTCCACGCAGGTCGATGCGCCGACCAGGGAACGCCTCGAAAAAGAGATCCCCAAGCTAGCCGAGCGCATGAGAGCCGCCGGGGGTGGCTCATGAGCCTCGCCGACCGCTACCGCGCCCTCCCCCGCGCTGCCCGCTGGGGTGTTGTCGCCGCCGCCGCCTTCGCCGCCTATTTCATCTTCGTCGAGCCGATCCTGGACGCCCGCGGCACGCTGGTCATCAAGGGCGACGAGAAGGCCAAGCAGCTTGCCGCGGCACGCAGCGGCAGCGCCGACGCCGAGTCCGCCGTGACGGACCTGCGCACCGGCATCACCCGCTTCGGAAT
>CAZCPB010000357.1:0-1167 GCA_964500365.1 uncultured Phycisphaeraceae bacterium | reverse complement strand
CCCGGCCCGCCCATCGAGCGCTCCGAGGCCCTTACGCGCCGCATCGCCGCCGTCCTCCAGGCCCACGGCGTCCGCGACCACACCAGCACCGTCAAGGAATCGCCCCTCTCGGCGACCGCCCTCGCGGGCACCCTCGGCCCCGACCACCGCGTGGACCGCCTGATCACCGAGCTCCAGTTCGACGCCTCGCCCGAAACTTTCATGGGCGTGCTTGCTGACCTCGAGCAGTCCCCCGAGGTCGCCGCCGTCTCGCGCATCTCGCTCCGCAAGGCGCCCGCGGCCCCGGGCCAGCGGTCCACGTCCGCGCGCACCCTCAAGGCAAGCCTCGCCGTCGAGACCTGGCAGCTCGTCCGCAAGGGGAGGGCGCGATGAGCACCGCGCACGGCACACTCCGCTACCGCGCCCTGTGGGCGCAGCTCGGCCCGCTGGGACGCGTCGCGCTCCTTGCCGCGCTCCTGGGCCTGATCGTCCTGCTCCTCTCCTCGCGCTCGCTCATCAGCGCCGCGCTCACGCCCGCGCCCGCCGACCCGCGGTCGGCCGCGAACGACCAGCAGCAGCGCCAGGAGCAGTTCAAGAAGGCCTTCGAGGTCCAGCTCGCCCAGATCAACGGCCGCTCGCTCTTCTTCACGCCACCACCGCCGCGCCGCCCCGATGCCCCGCCGCCCCCCGACCCGGGCCCCTCCGCGCCCACCAGCTACGGCGGACCCACGCTGCTCGGCTTCGCCAACGGCGCGGCGTACTTCTCCGACGGCAGCCGCCTCGCCCCGGGTCAGGAAAACGATGACCAGCTCAAGGTCAAGTCGCTCGACCCGCCGTGGAGCGTGACCGTCGAGTGGGAGGGCGTCGAGTTCACCGTCAGCCTGTTCGACCGCGACCGTGTGGTCTACCCCAACAAGCCCTCGGCCTCCCCCGACGGCGAAGCCCCCGCGTCCGCCACCGCCGCGACGACCGACCCCGCGCCCCAGCCGCCGGCCGATCCTGCCGCTCCCGCCGAGCCCGCGCCCCATCCGAAGATCGAGACAGCGCAAGCCGGATCGACCCCGGCGTCCGCCGGTCCGCTGCCCGCCCCCACCCCTACCCCCCCCCCCACCACCCCCCCCACCCCCACCCCGCCGCCACCGAACCCGGCCGCCGAACCGCGCTGAGCCGCGCCCTGTTCACTCCGCC
>CAZCPB010000356.1:0-3012 GCA_964500365.1 uncultured Phycisphaeraceae bacterium | reverse complement strand
GCAAGTGCGGGCTGCCCGACGACGAGGCCAAGGCCGCCGTCGAGAGCGCGTACTCCAAGCCCCGAACGCCCTCGCGGATGCCGATCCCCGATTACATCATCGGCGGCTACGTGCCGGGCGAAACACCGCCGGAGGCAACGGCGACCGCGGACGCGTCGGAGGAGCGCGTCAACGTATCGCCCGACGCTCCAGCGGTGGAAGTGCATGGGCTTCGCATCATCGCCCGCGCGAAGTCCAGCGGCGGCAAGACCACCGTCGCCGTGCTGAACGCCGAGGGGAAGGAGATCGAGCGCGACGCGATCAATCTCTCATCAGCGGGATCTCGCAAGCGGCTCGCCAAGACGCTGATCGCCAAAGCCGGGCTCGACCGAAGCGCCGCGGACGATATCGACGCGGCCCTGCTGTCGCTCCCCGAGCCGCGGGCCCCTCGCCCGGCAAAGGACGAGAATGCGGACGCGAGCGACAATGGAACCTCGCGGTACGGCATGGACTCGCACGGCATCGTGTACTTCAAGCCGACGCCGAACGGCGCTGTGCCGACGCCGCTGACCAACTTCACAGCGCACATCGCCGCGGACGTGGTCGAGGACGACGGCGTCGAGAGGACCAGGTCGTTCGAGATCCAGGCTTCGCTGCGGGACCGCGAGCCGGTTCAGTTCTGCGTGCCCGCCCGTGAATTCGCCGGCATGCGATGGGCGATCGAGCATCTCGGCCCCGGCGCTGTCATCTTCCACGGGTTCGGCGCCGAAGGCCACGCGCGCACGGCCATCCAGTTGATGTCCCCGTTCCACGAGCGCCGGGAGGTGTACGGCCACACCGGTTGGCGAAGAATCGGCGACCTGAACGTGTTCCTCCACGTCGGCGGGGCGATTGGGCCGAACGGGCCGGTCGAGGGGATAGAGACGCGGCTGGAGGGTTCGCTCGCGAAGTTCGAACTGCCCGAGCCGCCGGGGCGGGAGGATCTCGTCTCCGCGATCCGTGCAAGTCTGAGGCTCGCGGGACTCGCACCGATCGAAGTTGCAGCGCCCGCGTTCGCCTCGATCTGGCGGGCGGTGCTCGGGGAGTCCGACCAGGGCGTGTTCGTCGCCGGACCCACGGGAGCGTTCAAGAGCGAGCACGCGGCGCTTCACCAGCAGCACTTCGGCGCGGAGATGGACCGGCTGCACCTGCCGGGGTCGTGGTCCAGCACGGACAACGCGCTCGAGGACGCCCTCTTTCGCGCCAAGGACGTGCTGTACGTGATCGACGACTTCAAGCCCAGCGGCAACGCCGGAGAGGACTCCAGGCTGAACGCCCGCGCCGACCGCGTGTTCCGGGGCACGGGCAACAGCGCGGGCCGTCAGCGCATGCGAGCGGACACCACGCTGCGGCCGCCGAGGCCCCCCCGCGCTCTCCCGCTGGCGACCGGCGAGGACCTGCCTCGCGGCCACTCGATGCGGGCCAGAGTAACGTGCCTCGAACTTGACCACGGCGACATCGACCCCAAGGCGCTCACCCTGTGCCAGAAGGACGCCGCGAGCGGCAAGTACGCGCAGACTACTTCGGCCTTCGTGAAGTGGATGGCCGGCAAGTACGAGGAGATTCGGGCCTGGCACAAGTCCCGCACGCTCTCGCTCCGAGGGGAACTCTCGGGCGCGCACCGCCGGACCTCCTCGAACACCGCGTCCCTGCTCGCCGCGCTCGAACTGTTCCTGCGGTTCGTCGCCGAGACCACCGGCGAGGACGCGATCACGACCGAAGAGGGCCGTCAACTGCTCGCTCGGTGGAGAGCCGCGTTCGAGAAGACGGCCCAGGCCCAGACGGACGTGCAAGGAGAGGCCGACCCGACGAAGCGGTACATCACGCTGTTGGATTCGGCGATCACGAGCGGCCGGGCCTACCTCACCGACACCGACGGGAAAGTACCTCTCGGCCCCGAGCGCTGGGGGTGGCGCGAGGAGATGATCGGCAAGACCAAGGACTGGAAACCTCGCGGCGAACAGGTCGGGTGGGTGGATGATGATGTCACCTACCTCGACCCGGCCGCGGCGTACCGGGCGGCGCAGGCGATGTGCGCTCCAAACGACGGGCTGCCGGTGTCTGAGACCCGCCTGCGCAAGTTGATGAAGACCGCAGGGATGCTCGCCCTGACGGAGGAGAGGCGCGGGAAGTTGCTGTTCCGCGTGACGCTCCAGGGGTCGCGCCGCGAGGTCCTCGCGATCAACACCGACCTCCTCCGCCCCACCGCCGACGGACCGGCCCAATCGGCCCAATCGGCCCAATCGGACCAGGAGACGTCCGTATGAAGCGCCAGGGCCGATTCTGTGGGCCGGTCGGGCGTGTCGCGGGCGTTGAACCGGCCCAGCGGACCGGCCCGCGGAGCCCAATTCAGCAGCGCCTCGCGCGATGCCGGGCCGTTTGGGCCGGTTGGGCCGGTCTGCCGCAGAAGGGAGGCGCCCAGTGATCGCCTCCCAGCCCGACATCAACGCCGCCGCCCTCGCCAACGCCCTGCTCGATGCCGCCGCCGAGGTCGAGCGCCACGAAGCCGCGATCAAGCAGGCCGTCCTCGACGCCGCCCGCGCCGGCGACTGCGCCCGCGTCATCGACATCCTCACAAGGTGGCAGAGCATGCCCGCCGCGGAAGTCCTCGCATCCCCCACCGCTTCGCCTTGATGTATGCGAGCCCCTTGAGGTAAAGGTCGCGGGTCAACCCGCGAGGCCAAGCCATGCGAGTCGTAGCGCTGTTCCGAGTTTCGACCGAGAAGCAAGCGAGCGAGGGCGCGTCCCTCGACGCGCAGCAGCGGATCTACCGCGAGCACGCCGCCCGCTCCGGCTGGACGACCGTCGCCGAGTTCCGCGGCTGCGAGTCGGCCACCCAGGCCGCCAGCGACCGCCGCGTGCTCCAGCAGGTGCTGGCGTGCGTCCGCGAGGGCGGCGTGGACGCCGTCTACGTCCACGAGCAATCCCGGCTCACCCGCGGCGACGAACTCGAGGTCGCCATGCTCTTCCGCGAGTTGAAGGAGCGGCGGATCA
>CAZCPB010000355.1:0-3014 GCA_964500365.1 uncultured Phycisphaeraceae bacterium | reverse complement strand
ATCCGATTCTATTCCGGCCCGCCGCGGGTCGAGGACCGCATCACCCAGCTTGTGGACTGCGCCGCCGCCGCGCAGTACGGCCCGGGCTGGCTGCACTCGCTCGACCAGTGCCGGCGGGACCTGGTCGTCAGGCGGATCGCGGAGATCTATTTCCGGGGGGCGGACGGCCCGGCGCTCAGGAACGCTTCCCGGGCGCAGACCGAGGCGTGGCTCGAGCAGCGGTCGCGCCAGCGCCCGGTGCTTCAGCAAGCGGGCATGATCGCGTACGGGCTCTCGCTTGGAGGCGTGGCGGTCGGGCTGCTGCTGGCCGTCTCGATGCTGACCGGGCTGTGGACGCCCCCGGGCTCGATCGCCCTCGTCGCGTTCCTCGGGGTGATGATCGGGTTCCCCGCGCTGGGATTCTGCCGCGCGATGCTCGACGATCGAGAGGGGCAGACCGCCGCGGGGGTGCTCGACCGCGAGCTGATCGTGACGGCCTTCGTCGGCATCATCGAGAACGCCGACAGCGCCGAGGTAGAGAGGCGACTGCTGGCGCTACTCCCGAGCGTGCCCGCGACCGCCGTCGGCGGCGTCAGCAAGGTCGCCTGAGCCGGCCGGCCCGAGAACGGTCCCGATGAACGGGGGCGCGGTCTGCGCCGGGTATGCCGCTGCCGGTCCGGCGGCCTGGGGTCGCCCGCCGGAGATTCGCGGACCGATTCGGCCGAAAGAGCATCGGGCGCCCGACCGGGCTCCCGGAGGATCACCCGTGGCCGAAGCGGACGCGAAAGCGGACAAGAAGACCGAGGGCGAGGCCGGCGGGCCGCGCAAGAAGCCGGTCAAACTGATCGGGATCGTCGCCGCCGTCATGGTTCTTGAAGCCGTGGGCGTCTACGTGCTGGTCAGCGCGATGGGGCCCAAGCCTCAGGTCGCGGAGGCCAAGCACATCGAGGGCGACCACGCGTCGGGGGAGGAACTGGTCGAACTGGCGCTCGTGGATGATCGTTTTCAGAACCTGTCCTCCGGGACCACGTGGCTCTGGGACTGCGCGCTCTTCATCCAGGTCAAGAAGAAGAACGAGGAGTACGCCAAGGGCCGGCTGAAGGCCAAGGAAGCCGAGATCAAGGAGGGTGTCTCCATGATCTTCCGGAAGGCGACGCTCAACCAGCTCAAGGAGCCGGGGCTTGAAACGATCAACCGGCAGGTGACGGCGTTCGTCAACACCGTCATCGAGCCGGATAAGGAAAAGGTCGCGCGCGTCGAACGCGTGCTGATCCCCAAGGCCCGCGGCTTCGCCCTGGATTGATCGAACGCTCGCGCGGCTCCGTACAGACCCCTTCGCGCAGTGTTTGCCGCGCGAGTCGGGCGGGGCCTGCGCGGGCGGTGCAGAAATCTCAGGATGGTGGACCGGCATGTCCGATGGGTGGATGCCGAACGGAGGGTTCGGCCGCGCGGGGCGGGTGCGTACGCGCCCGGCGTGCGCGAGAGCGTTGGACGCGGGACCAGCATGCGCCGAGACCAGCCATTCCTTGATGCGGAACTCCCGGAGACGCCCGGCGGTGCGCCGGGAGACGATCCGTCGAGCGCTGCGCAGGACGCGCTGAGCACTGCGGCGGAAGCGGTCTCGGGGCTGGCCGCCGACGCGACGGCCGCGGCTCAGCTGTCCGGGACTGTGCCCGAGGCTCCCGCCCGGCCGCTGGACCTGCCGGCGTTCAACGCGCCGCTGTCCGCCGCGCAGAGCCGCGCGCTCGACCTTCTCGCCGACGTCAATCTCAACGTGAAGATCGAGCTCGGCCGGACGCGGATGCTGGTCGAGGACGTCCTCCGGCTGAACGAGGGCGCGGTGGTCGAGCTGGACAAGCTGGCCGGCGACCCGGTGGATGTGTACGTCAACGAGCGTCACATCGCGCGGGGCGAGGTGCTCGTGCTCAACGACAACTTTTGCGTGCGGATCAACGAGATCGTCCAGGACCCGGCCGAACAGCGACCGGCCGATGACCTCAAGGCGGCAGCGGCGAAGAAAACGGCGTGAACGGCGCGTGGCCGGGCGGCGGAGCCGCTCGAAGAGTGCCAGGAAGGCGAGCGGGTGGGCCAGCGGGTCGTACAACGGCGGTTCGGTCGCGGCGCGGCGGCGGCGATCATCGGCACGGCGATGATCGCGCCCGGCGCGCGGGCCGCCCCGCAGGCCGAGCGCCTCCCCGATTCACAGCGACCGTTGAGCGCGCTGGCCTCGCCGGCACGCTCGTCCGACCATCGCGGCCCCGCCGACGCGGGCGCGATGGGGGGCGCGGCGCGCACCGGCCTGTCCCTGGGCGCCGTCCTGGCGCTGATCCTCGGCATCGCGTGGGTGGTCCGCAGGACATCGCGGAACGGCGGCTGGCTCATGAGCGCCGCCGGCGCTGCGCGAGCCCCGGCCGGAATCCTTGAGGTGCTCGGCCGGTACCCGCTGTCCCGCGCGACGACGCTGGTCCTGCTGCGGGTGGACCGGCGCGTGATTCTCCTGTCGCAATCGGCCGGCGGCGTGCGCGGCCCGGCGTCGGTCTCCACCCTGTGCGAGATCGCGTCCCCTGACGAGGTCGCTTCGGTGCTCGCCAAGGCTCGGGACGGCCTCGGCGAGTCGGTGTCGAGCAGGTTCAACGCCGCGATGGCCACCGCCGAGCGCGCCGTCGCCCCGGCGCTGGCAAGGCCCGCCCCTGAAGAGCCGGGGCGGGTGGCGGCCCCGGTCGCGCGCCGGCGCGAGGTCGTGACGGCCGCGGGCGATCGTGCCGAACTCTGGGACGTGCCCGCGCGAAAGCGCCCGACGCCGGCTTCCACCGCTGTGCCGGCGTCGGCGACGGCGAAGATCGCCCCCGCGGCCCGACCTCACGCCGACCCGTTCGAATCGAACGATGCGATGATCGATACCGCGGCGGAAACCCTGCGGCGCAGGCTGGTGGCCATCCGCCCGGCCTCGGAGGCGGCGGACGGGGGCGGGCCATGACGAAGCGCCTGGCGGCAGCCGCCATCGCGATGTCAGTGCTCGGGAGCCGGGCGCTGGC
>CAZCPB010000354.1:0-3026 GCA_964500365.1 uncultured Phycisphaeraceae bacterium | reverse complement strand
ACGCGCTAGATTCAGGTTCTAGTGGGCTCACACCCGTGGAGGTTCGACTCCTCTCAGCCGCATTGCGTTGGTCGGTGCTCCGGATTCCTTACCTCTCTCCCCCGCGCCCCGCAGGGGAGATGCCGGGCCGATTTCATTGCTCTCTCCCCCGCGCCCCGCGGGGGATATGCCCGAGTCCGCGAGGGCAGAGGGGGCGAACGGCGGAGCGCTTCCCGGCCTCACATCCGGTCAACCACCGCCTTCGCCTCCGCCAGCCCCAGCCCCGTGTGCTCGCGGCAGACCTTGATCGCCTCGATCTTCTTCCCCGCCGCGGCCAGCGCCCGCGCTTCATCTTCCCACGGCTCCGCCGGCGCTTCGACGCCCAGACTCTGAAGGATCAGATCGAGCTTCCTCTCGATCCGCGCCAGGGCCACGTTCACTCCCGGGTCCGACGAACCAGAGAACCACGCCATACGCCACCTCCTCGTCTCGCGACGCGACGCCGGAGCGACTAGATTAGCGTCATGCCCCTCCTGCTCGCCGGGATCGACGAGGCCGGCTACGGCCCGCTGCTGGGCCCGCTCTGCGTGGGCATGTCGGTCGTCCGCATCGAGGGATGGAGCGAAGGGGACCCCGCGCCGAACCTCTGGACGCTGCTCGCCCCCCGCGTCTCACGAAAGCCCGGGAAGAACGGCTTGATCGCGATCAACGACTCGAAGCAGCTCAAGCTCGCCAACGACAGCAAGACCGGGCACCCGCTGACGCACCTCGAACGCGCCGTCCTGGCCTGCCTGCGGTGCGAGGGGGACCGGGCCCGCGGCCCCGAGCACGACCGCGAACTGCACGACATGCTCGCGTTCCGGCTCGACCCGCTCCCCCATTACGGCGGCGACCCCATCCCGCTGCCCGTCGCCTGGACGGCCGCCCAGCTCGAGATCGCCGCGAACATGCTCCGCGCCGCCCTGGCCGGCAGGGGCGTTTCGCTGGCCGCCCTGCGCTGCCACGCCATCGCCGAGCCCCGATTCAACGACATCGTCGACGCGACCCGCAACAAGGCCGACGCGTCGCTCGAGGCCCTGGGCGCTCACCTGCGGACGTTCCTCGCTCTGCCCGCGCACCGCGACGATTCGCTCCGCGTGGTCTGCGACCGCCTCGGCGGCCGCACCCAGTACGCGCCGGTCCTGGGGCCCCTCGCGCGCTCCTTCGATCCCCGCGCCGCCGTCACCACGCTCGAAGAGACCGACCGCGCCAGCCGCTACGAACTCGCCATCGACGGCCGGCGCATCGTCATCCTCTTCCAGACCGAGGCCGACTCGGCCCACCTCCCCGTCGCGCTGGCCTCGATGATCGCCAAGTACACGCGCGAACTCGCCATGGCCCGCTTCAACCGCTACTGGACCTCGCGCTTCGCGGCGCTCGCGACCTCGCACGCATCCGACGCACCGGCCCCGGAACTCAAGCCCACCGCCGGCTACCGCACCGACGCCTGGCGCTGGCTCCGCGACGCGGCCCCGATCCTGACGGCCGATGACCGCCGCGCCCTCATTCGACGGGCATGATCCATCGGCGCGTCCGGGAAGAGGAACCCGCCGACAACCGTAGAAGAAGGCATCGCCCAACGATCCAGAGATGCGCGACGAGCGATGCCATCTTGACCTCGCCGCCCGCCTCGCCCTCCGGGGCATGGGCCACGTCGAGCCCAACCCGATGGTGGGCGCCGTGCTCGTCAAGAGCGATCGCGTCATCGGCCTCGGCCATCACCGCCGCTACGGCCACCTCCACGCCGAGCGTGAGGCCCTCGAATCGGCCCGCCGCCAGGGCCACGACCCGCGCGGCAGCACGCTCTACTGCACCCTCGAACCCTGCTGCCACCGCGGCAAGCAGCCCCCGTGCACCGACGCCGTGATCGCCGCCGGCATCGCCCGCGTGATCTACGCCCGCCCCGACCCCAACCCCATCTCCCGAGGCGGCGCCGACATCCTCCGCGCCGCAGGGATTCCCACCGAACTCTCGGCCATCAGCCCGTTCGCCACCGCCGTCTCGCTCCCGTTCATCAAGAACATCACGACCGATCTTCCGTTCGTCATCGCGAAGTGGGCCCAGACCGCCGACGGCCGACTCATCACCCGCCCCGACGAGCCCCGCTGGATCACCGGCCCCGTCGCCCGTCGTCGTGTCCACGCCCTGCGCGGCCGAGTCGACGCCGTCCTCACCGGGATCGGCACGATCCTCGCCGACGACCCCCGCCTGACGCCGCGCGCTGTGCGCCCACGCCGCATCCCCAGGCGCATCGTCCTCGACACCACCCTGCGAACCCCGCCGAACGCCGCCCTCTTCGCGGACGCCGGAAAGTCCACCGTCGTCATCGTCGGCAGCGAATCCGCGGCATGTTCCCCGCGTGCCGACCGTCTCCGCGCCGCCGGCGCTGTCATCGAATCCGTCCCCGCGCCCGAAGGCAGGCTCGACCTCGTCCACGCCCTCCGAGTGCTCAAGGAAAAGCACTCGATCTCCTCCGTCATGATCGAAGCCGGCCCCACGCTCCTCCACGCGCTCTTCGCCCGCGACCTGATCGACGCGGCAGTCGTGCACGCGGCCCCGGATTCATCCGCCGCGCACGAAGCCGCCGAGACCCGCCCCGTTTCCGTGGTGCCCCGCACAGACCCGCTCCCGCCGCTGTGGACACGCCGCGCCGGAACTGATCGGGAGCTCTTCTCCCTGCGCCGCGACCTCTGATCATTCACCCCCGGCGCCGCTCCGCTATCCTCGGCCCATGCCCTCCCCCGCCGGCTCACACTCGATCCAGCGCCTCCCCGCCGAGTCCCCGCTCGTCGACGTCATGGCCGGCGCCGCCCGCCACGAGATCCGCCTCCACCAGCACGGCTTCATCGCCCTGGTCGACGCCATGCCCCGCCTCGTCCCCGACGGGAAAACCGCCGACTCCGCCATCGTGCAGGCCGCCCGCGTGTCCTACGGCCAGGGCACTAAGCAGGTGAACGAGGACCGCGGCCTCATCCGCTACCTCCTCCGCCACCGCCACACCACCCCCT
>CAZCPB010000353.1:0-3030 GCA_964500365.1 uncultured Phycisphaeraceae bacterium | reverse complement strand
CGCGTAGGGGTGGTCAGGCTGATGGCTTGCGCCAACGCCAACCGGAGCGCGCTGCCGTGATCGGACGGATCGCAGACATGCGTGCATTATGGCCGCGGTGCGCGGCTCCTATGCAGCGACCGGGTAGGTTGCTAGATAAGCCGTGAGCGTCCAGCCGCCCCATCTTGCTCAAGGCCTATAGGCGGCTGACGATGGTGCCCACCAATACGAACAGGTGGGCACCTATGCAACCCAATTCACGGCGGCGCGTGTACGGCGCCGAGTTCAAGGCGCAGGTGCTGGCCGAGTGCCAGCAGCCCGGAGTGTCGGTCGCGGCCGTGGCGCTGTCTCATGGCTTGAACGTCAACCTCGTGCGCAAGTGGCTGGTCGGGCGCGGCCTCAAGCGCGCGGGGCTGACGGCACCGAGAACGGTGATGCGTCCGATGCCGGGCGAACCCGCATCGGCAGCGCCACCGGCACAGCCACTGCAGTTTCTGCCACTCGAGCTCGCCTCGACCAGCGCCGCCCAGCGCACCGCCGCCTCGTGCGACCAAGCGCTGAGCGCCACCGATCCGGCCATCCGGGTCGAACTGCACCGCGGCGGCACGCAGCTGACGGTGCGCTGGCCGGCGTCGCACGCCGACGCCTGCGCCGCGTGGCTGCGCGAGTTGGCCATCGCGGCGTCCAAGCCGTGATCCGCATCGACGCCTTGTGGCTGTGCACGCAGCCGGTGGACATGCGCGCCGGCGCGGAGCGGCTGCTGGCTGCCGTCGTCACCACGCTCGGCCAGGCACGCGCGCACCACGGCTACCTCTTCGCCAACGCACGCGCCACGCGCATCAAGCTGCTCGTGCACGACGGCTTCGGCGTGTGGTGTGCCGCGCGGCGGCTGAACGCCGGGCGCTTCGTCTGGCTGACGGCCACGCCCGGCTCGGCGGCAGCGCTGCAGCTCACGCGCGCGCAGTTCGACGCGCTGGTGCTCGGGCTGCCCTGGCAGCGACTGCCCGAGACGAGCGTCATCACCCGGGTGTGACGACCGGGCGTTGACCTGAGCTTGACCAAGGCAGCGGCCGTGGCAACGGCATTTGTGCCGATGGCGCCGTGGCGTGGACTGCGCCACGATGCCCACCCATGCTCGGCACGCACGGTCTTCCGGTGGAGTTGTTGCAGGGCCTGCCCGCGCAGGCCCTGGCGCTCATCGAGCAGATGCACCAGCGCCTGACGCAGCAGGAGCAGCAGATCGCGCAGCACCAGGTGATCGTGCAGCGCAAGGACCGCGAGCTCGCGCTACGCGAGGCGCGGCTCGAGAAGCTCGAGTTCGAGCTCGCCCGCTTCAAGCGCTGGAAGTTCGGCGCCAAGACCGAGGCGATGAGCGCCGAGCAGCGGCGCTTGTTCGACGAGACGGCGGCCGAGGACGAAGCCAGCCTGCAGTCGCAGCTGGCACAACTGCGTGAACAGGCCGGCGAGAGCGCCGACAAGCCCAGGACAGCACCGCGGCGACCCCGGCGCGAGGCGCTGCCGGCGCACCTGAGGCGTGTCGAGCACCGCCACGAGCCCGAGGACACCACCTGCCCGACACCGGGCTGCGGCGACCCGATGACGCGCGTCGGCGAGGACGTGAGCGAGCGGCTGGACATCGTGCCGGCCGAGTTCTTCGTGCACCGCCACGTCTACGGCAAGTGGGCCTGCCGCTGCTGCGAGACCTTGAAGCAGCAGCCCGCGCCTGCCCAGATCATCCAAGGAGGCATGCCCGCCAGCGGCTTGCTCGCGCACACGCTGATCAGCCGCTTCGCGGACCACCTGCCGTACTACCGGCAGGAGACCATCAACGCCCGCTCGGGTGTGCATACCCCGCGCTCGACGCTGGCGGCCTGGGCCGGCCAAGCCGGCGCGGCCCTGCAGCCGCTTTACGACGCGCACAAGCGCTTCGTGCTCGGCTGCCGCGTGCTGCACGCCGACGAGACCCCGGTGGCGCTGCTGGACCCCGGCGCGGGCAAGACCCGACGCGCCTACGTCTGGGCCTACGCACGAAGTCGCCACGACCCGGCGCCGGGGGTGATCTACGACTTCTGCCTCGGGCGAGGGGCGCAGTACCCGATCGCCTTCCTGGCGGGCGACGAGCGCCAAGCCCTGCCACGCTGGGGCGGCACGCTGCTGACCGACCGCTACGGCGCTTACGACACGGTGCTCGACGAGCGTGTCTACGCGGACCGCCTGGGCGCGGCATGCGTGGCGCATGCGCGGCGCAAGTTCGACGAGCTGGCGCGCGCCAAGGCGAGCCCGCTGGCCGAGCAGGCCATCCAGTGCTTCGCGCGCATCTACGAGGTCGAGAGCAAGCTGATCGGGCTGAGCGACGACGAACGGCAGTCCATGCGCGCTCAGCACGCCAGGCCGTTGTGGGACACGCTGCAAGCCTGGCTCCAACTGGAACGCCGCCGCGTTGCCGACGGCGGGCCGACGGCCGCAGCGATCGACTACACGCTCAACCACTGGACAGCGCTCACCCGCCACCTGAACGACGGTGCGCTGGCCATCGACAACAACCACCTCGAGCAGCAGATCAAGCCCTGGGCGATGGGACGCAAGGCATGGATGTTCGTGGGCAGCGAACTGGCCGGGCAGCGCGCGGCCACGGTGATGAGTCTGGTGCAGTCCGCCAAGCTCCACGGCCATGATCCCTGGGCCTACCTGCGTGACGTGCTGCAGCGCTTGCCCACGCAGCGTCACAGCCGCATCGACGAACTGCTGCCACATCGCTGGCAAGGCACGGCATGCCGATGAAGCACATCGAAGCGCTGATCGACGACGGTGGCGAGATCACGCTCGGACCCGTCGGCCCCTTCGAGTGCGCCGCCACCGCTGCCGACGGCCACAACACGCTGGCCATGCTCATCAGGCGTGACGATGAAACGCTCAATGCGTTGCTCAAGCGGCTGGACAAGGCCATCGCCAGGTTCGACGAGACGGGCGAGGCGATGGACGAGATCAACCCGCCTGGCGATTGACCAAGTCGGCGTCAAGGTGGGGAGGCTGGACGCTCACCTTCTTCCG
>CAZCPB010000352.1:0-3032 GCA_964500365.1 uncultured Phycisphaeraceae bacterium | reverse complement strand
AACCCCCTATGGGGGCGCGACGGAGAGGGTCTGTCCTACCCCTTCTCCCTCGCTCACGAATCCCCCGCGCCCATCCCCGCCGCAACCGCCCAAGACTCCGAGTTTTCTTCCACTCCAACGAACCCCAAGTGGCCGCGCGAACCGGCGTTCATCTCCCGCGATGCCGCCGCGCCCCCAATCCTCACCCCTCACGTGCCCGCAAGCGCGCCAATCGAGCCGCTCGACCAACGACCCGACCACGCCACTTCCGCAGATCCAGAATTTCTAGCGCGCACGTCCCGTGCGTCCGTTCACTCCCTCATCGAACACACCCCGCGCCATCGACCGGCACCCGCCGCGCGGCAGCGCAACGGTTCCCCCCAGCACGACGATTCCGATGTTCCCCGCCCGCGTTCCGGACCAGCCCCGTAGAACCGCTCTGCGCATCGACAGGCCGCACCCGGCTCATTTCACCTAGCCGGGCCCTCACCATCCGTGCAACTCCGTGTCATCCGTGGCCCGTTCCTCATTCCGCGGCTGCCGCTATGACACCGCGATCATGCAGCGCTGTTCTGGCCATTGCCTAACATCTCCAATGATCAGCCGCGAAGATATCCCCGTCGTGTACGAGAACGGTGTCTTCAGGCCCGAGAGTCCCGTGGACCTGCCCGAGCGGGCGCGCTTGAGAATCTCGATTCATGATGCCGCGCCCGCCAACGGATCCGCCAGCGGCGCCCGCGAAGGCAGTCTCAAGGACACCTTCGACGCCCTGCGAACCCGCGGCGTGGTTCGGGCCGGTGGGTGGCGCCCCACGCGCGATGAGCTCCATGAACGCCGTTGATACAAACGTCCTGATTTACGCCGCGGACAGCGACGACCGCACGCGCGGTCCGGTCGCGGTAGCCCTGCTCGATCGACTGACCCGTGAGCCCGCGCCCCCCCGTCTTGCTCTGGCAGGTCTTCTGCGAGTTTACCGCCTTCATCGCCAAGGCTCGCCAAAGGGCGGGCGCCGGTCCTGAAGCGTTTGAATACGTGCGCGCCGTCCGGGATCGGTTCACGTTGGTCGTTCCGCGTTGGGGCGTCGCGGACCTTGCCGTTCGCATTCATCTCGAGGATCAGGTTTCGATATGGGATTCGCTGTTGCTTGCCGCGTGCATCGACGCCGGGGTGACGCGCCTCTACACCGAAGACCTGCAGAGCCGGCCGAATATCCGCGGCGTGTCGATCGTCGATCCGTTCGCCGTTGGCACTTGAGGTCGGCGCACTCGGGTCCGATTCTGCTCGTAAACTCCGCCCAATGGCGACACCCTCTTCCGACCTCCGCGCCCAGGTCCTGATCGTCGAAGACGAGCCCGAGCACGCCGACGTCATGGCCGATGCCCTCCGCAAGCCCGGGCACGTCTGCACCATCGTCAACGGCGTCAACGCGGCGGTCGAAGAGCTCAGGCACGGGGCGTTCGACGTCGTCGTCTCCGATCTCCGCATGCCCGCCTCGGGCGGGAAGGACGGCGTCGCGCCCGACGGCGGCGATGCCGGGCTGCGCGTCCTCGACAACGTCCGCAGGCTCCAGCCCTCGGCCGAGACTATCATCGTCACGGCCCACGGCGATGTGCCCACCGCCCGCGCGGCGTTCAAGCACGGGGCGTACGACTTCATCGAAAAGCCCTTGGACCTCGAGGTCTTCCGCAGCCTCGTGAACCGTGCCGCCGAGACCGTGCTCCTGCGGCACGAGGCCCGCGGCGAGCACCTCGACGAGCTGGTGCAGCACGAAGGATTCGAGGGGATCGTCGCCGGCTCCGAGCCGATGCGGAAGATCCTCCGCACCGTCAAGAGCATCGCGGGCTCGACGATCGCGGTCCTGATTTCGGGCGAGAGCGGGACGGGCAAGGAACTGATCGCCCAGGCGGTCCACCGCAACAGCCCGCGGGCCAAGGGGCGGTTCGTGGCCCTGAACTGCGCCGCGGAGGCGGAGAACCTGCTCGAGGACCAGCTCTTCGGGCACGTCCGCGGGGCGTTCACCGGCGCCGAGAAAGACCGCGAGGGCGTCTTCGAGTACGCGACCGGCGGCACGCTGTTCCTCGACGAGATCGGAGACATGCCGCTGAAGATGCAGGCCAAGCTCCTTCGCGTGCTCGAGACCGGCGAGGTCGTGCGGCTGGGGAGCAACGAGCCGCGCCAGAGCGATGTGCGGCTGGTGAGCGCGACCAACAAGGACCTGCGCGAGCAGGTGAAGAAGGGCGCGTTCCGCGAGGACCTCTTCTTCCGCGTCAACGGCGCGTCCGTGCACCTCCCGCCCCTTCGCGAGCGGCGCGAGGACATTCCGCGGATCGTGCGTCACGCGATCGCGCGCTCGGTCGATCGGATGATGCCCGGCCAGCCCGCCCCCGACATCACCGACGCCGCGATGATGCGCCTGACCAGCTACGACTGGCCCGGGAACGTGCGCCAGCTTCTGAACGTCGTGCAGAACATGATGGTCACCGCGGCAGGCGAAGAGCGGCCGCCGGGCGAGAGCCCCATCCTCGACGTGCGGCACATCCCGGCCGAGATCCAGGTGGGGGACGCGGACGGCGCCGAGGGCGGCGACGCGGGGGGGCCGGCGAGCCTGGCCGGGACGAGCCTCGAACAGCTCGAAAAGCGCGCGATCCGCGAGACCCTGCGGCTCACGGCCGGCAACCGCGAGCACGCGGCAAAGCTGCTCGGCATCGGAGAGCGGACGCTGTACCGGAAACTGAAGGAGTACGGGCTGAGGTGAGGAAAAGCGCGATGCGAAAAACGCAAAGCGCACACAGGAGCGGCAGAGCGAAGCGGTTTGGACGTGGCAGGGGACGGAATAGTCCGCGTACCGGGCGCCGGCGCTCGCTTCGGGGCCGTCGGGGCGAATCTTGTGAAAACTTGGCGGGTTTGTGTCATGTATGCTGCGTGACTTCCGGGGGAGCGACCGTTCCATAGGACGGCCGTCGAGGAAGCCGGGGGAACACGCCATGTTCAAGCACTTTCGTTCACTGGACGAATTGCTCCGCGGCCAGCGGACCGGGGCGCTGAGCGCCGAC
>CAZCPB010000351.1:0-3120 GCA_964500365.1 uncultured Phycisphaeraceae bacterium | reverse complement strand
CTTGCTGAGTTGCCGGGCATCCTGCTGTGGGCGATCGATGGGTGGAAGCGGCTGCGGCAGCGCGGTAGGTTCATCCAGCCCAAGAGCGGCGAGGATGCCATCCGCGACATGGAGGACCTCGGCTCCCCTGTCGGCGCCTTCATCCGCGACCGCTGTGTTGTCGGGGTGGGCCATCGCGCATGGGTGGACAACCTCTACGACGCCTGGAAGGCGTGGTGCGAGCAGGACGGTCGCAACGCCGTCAGCACCAAGCAGGCGTTCGGCCGCGATCTCATGGCCGCAGCGCCCGGCGTCGCACGCCGTCGCGGAACCGGCATGATCTCGTTCTACGAGGGCATCGGCCTTCGCGGGGAGGTGCCGCCCGTATGACCGCTGCCCCGCACTGTCACGAACTGTCGCGTCAGTCGCCATCGTTGCCGACCGCACCCCGCGTGCGTGCGTGCGCGTGCGATGGCGCGCCCGCGTGCATAGGTATCAATAGGAACTGTCGCGTCAGTGCGCGTCAGTGCGCCGCAGCACTGCCCCGTTGCGGGCTCCCGCCCGTGGGCTATGACGTTGGCACGGGTCGCGGCGTTGCGGACGAGTCGGGGCGTTGCCCCACCGTCGCCCTCGCGGCCCACGGCCCAACGTCGCCCAACGGGGCGGGACGGGCCGGAATGTGGGTAACTGAGGCGGGTAGGCGCGGGTTAGGTACTTCCCGAGGGGGGACCGGCCCCCTACGCCCTCCGGAGCGGCAGGCAATCGCGAGTGAGTTTGTTTCGCGTGGGTCGCGCTCCTCCCCCTTGGCCCACGGAGCCCGCCACGTTGCCCCAGGACGCGCCGGTCGCGCTCGCGGCGGCCGTGGCGCAAGCGAGCCAAGGAACGCCGCAGAAGCCAACGTAGCGCCTTCGTGCGCGTCGCCCGTTTCCCATGTCAACCGAGGAGAAGGTCATGTCGCCTGACGCCACCACGCCCATGTCGGTCGAGCTCCGCCCGCTCGATGCCGTCCGCCCCTATGCCAACAACCCGCGGCAGAACGACGACGCCGTCGAGGCCGTCGCCGAGAGCATCCGCCGGTTCGGGTTCCGCCAGCCGATCGTCGTCGATGCGGACGGCGTCATCGTCGCAGGCCACACGCGCTTCCGGGCCGCCCAGCGACTCGGCCTCGCGACCGTGCCCGTCCACGTGGCCACCGACCTCACCCCCGACGAGGTGCGCGCCTACCGCCTGGCCGACAACAAGACCGCGGAGCTCGCCTCCTGGGACGACGCCATGCTCTCGATCGAGCTCGACGCCCTCCGCGGCGCAGGGATCGACTGGACGCTGCTCGGCTTCGACGAGGAGGAGCTCGCGAAGCTGCTCGCACCCGCCGGGACCGAGGGGCTCACCGATCCCGACGCCGTCCCGGAGAAGCCTGCCGACCCGATCACGAAGCCCGGCGACCTCTGGCTCCTCGGGAAGCACCGCCTCCTCTGCGGCGACTCGACGAGCGGCCCGGACGTCGCCCGGCTTCTCGGCGGCGCGGTGCCCGCCCTCATGGTCACCGACCCGCCCTACGGCGTGGAGTACGACCCCGAGTGGCGCATGGACGCCGGGCTCACGGGGAACACCGCCCGCATGGGCAAGGTCATGAACGACGACCGCGCCGACTGGACCGAGGCATGGAAGCTCTTCCCCGGCGACGTGGCCTACGTCTACCACGCGGGCGTCTTCGCCTCGACCGTGCAGCAGTCGCTCGAGCGGGCGGGCTTCGCGATCCGCGCGCAGATCATCTGGGCCAAGGACCGCCTCGCCCTGAGCCGCGGCGACTACCACTGGCAGCACGAGCCATGCTGGTACGCCGTGCGCGAAGGAGGCAAGGGCCACCGCACCGACGACCGCACGCAGACGACGCTCTGGTCGATCCCCGCGCGCGACGACGCGGGCCACGGGCACGGCACGCAGAAGCCGGTCGAGTGCATGGAGCGGCCGGTGCGCAACCACCTGGCCGACCTGGTCTACGAGCCCTTCGCGGGGAGCGGCACGACCGTCATCGCCTGCGAGCGCACGGGGCGCACCTGCATGGCGATGGAGCTCGACCCCGGCTACTGCGATGTCGTGGTGCGCCGCTGGGAGGACTTCACCGGCCGCAAGGCCGAGCGCGTCCAGGCGGAGGGCGGCGAGTGAGGTCAGCCGAGGTCACGGCCGAGGCGCGCGGCGATGCGCGCAAGGTGGTCGGCGTGGTGGCGGCTCTCGGCGAGGGCGCGCTCGCGGTCGCTACCCGTCCAGCGCTCGGCAAGGAGCGCCCACCGCAGGCGGCCGATGGCGGCGGCCTGCGCCGCGTCCGCAAGGGGCAGGCTTGCGCCCGCCCCTTCAGCCGCCGCGCGCGCCGCGCGTCCCGCCTCCGCGAGCCGGGGATCGAGGGTGCCGTCCGCCATGGCCTACCGGCTCCTCACGATCTGCATCTGGAACTCCCGCCCGCCCTCGACGGCGTCGATCACGAGCCCGCGGTTCATCGAGAGGACGCCCTCGTCCTCGAAGGTCCGCACGCCGCCGATGCGGTCGGCCACCTCCGATGCGGCCTCCTCGAGCGCGTCCTGGTCGCCCGTCGCGGCCGCCTCGATCAGGCGGCGCAGCAGGTCCTCGATCTCCGTGTCGCGCATGGCTCAGGCACCTCCCTTCTTGGTGGAGGCGAACTCGCCCTTGCCAGCGCGGGCGAAGCGCGCGGCCGCGCCCTTGGCGCCGATCTCCCGGAGGATCGCCGCGTAGAGGGTCGCCTCCGGCGTCTTGCCGCCCGGGCTCGTCCAGAGTCCGCGCTTGGCCATCTCGGCGATCAGGTCCTTCGAGCGCATCGGCTTCCCGGCGTCGGCGAGGACGATCGCCGCGGCGTCGAGGGCGCCCATCTTCCGCGCCTTCTTCGGCTCCGCCTTCGGCGCCTCCTTGCGCGTGGCTTTCAGGCCCGGCGTCGCGAGCTTCGCGACCGCCGCGTCGAGCGCCTTCGCCTTCTCGGCGATGCGCGGGTCGACCAGGGTCGCGGGCTTCTTCGCCTCGACCTTCGGCGTCGCCTTCTTCGGCACGGGCGCCTTCTTCGCAGCGGTCTTCGGGGCGGCCTTCTTCACGTTCTTCGTCGCGGTCTTCATGTCAGGTCTCCTGCAATCTCAA
>CAZCPB010000350.1:0-3137 GCA_964500365.1 uncultured Phycisphaeraceae bacterium | reverse complement strand
ACACGAACTACTGGAAGTCCTTCGCGCACGCGCGGCTCGCGGTGCCGATGGGCGACCCCGGGTGCCTCTCCCTCTTTGGGAACAAGCCCGAGCCGCATCGGCTGCTGTCAGAGCAGCTGACCAGCGAGTACCGCGTCAAGACCGAGGGGCGTGGCCGCACCGTCGACGAGTGGAAGCTTCGTGTTGAGGGGCTCGACAACCACTGGCTCGACTGCCTCGTTGGCGCGGCCGTCGCGGCGTCGATGGAGGGCGCCGTGCTCTTCGGAACGGACCACAAGGCCATCGTTCGGCCGCGGCTGAAGTTGTCCCAACTCCGTGGAGCGAAGCGATGACCCCCACAGGCCGCACCATGACGCGCCCGGTCAAGCCGTCGGATCGCGGGCTTACTTGTCCGCGATGCGGATGCCGTCACTTCGAAGTGCTCTACACACGGCCGGCACCGAACGGGGCGATCCGGCGCCGGCGGTCATGCCGGCACTGTGGGCGTCGGGTCACCACGGTCGAGCGTCCGGTCGAGTGATCACGTTCTACCGGTAGACCGTTTCGGAAGGAAGTCCGCCTGCAGCGCAACAACTCGGGCCCATCGACAGAGGGGTAGTGGCGTGCCGACGGACCCCTCCAGCGACGACGAGGCTCTGCGCGAGGCTGCCAACCAGCCCGCCAAGGTCTCCGTCGATGGTCAGTCCGTCGAGCAGCACCCCCTGAAGGACCAGATCGAGGCCGACCGCTACCTCGCGTCCAAGGACGCCGCGAGGAAGCCCGGCCTCGGCATCAAGTTCGCCAAGATCGTTCCCCCCGGCTCTGTCTGACCCGCCATGTTGAAAGCCATCGCCAACATCATGAGCCGGGTCGGACGCGGGACGCGAGACGCCTCACCCTCCCCGACGGCGTCGCGAGTTCCGCATGGAGGCGGCACGCGCGGCGGCCGTCGTGTGCTCGTCGCCAAGTTCGATTCGGCGCAGACCACGCCTGACAACCGCAAGCACTGGGCGAACGCGGACGGTCTCTCGCCCAACGCCGCGGTCAACCCCGAGGTGCGGCGCATCCTCCGCAACCGCGCCCGGTACGAGGTCGCCAACAACTCCTACGCCAAGGGCATCGCCCTCACGCTCGCCAACGACACCATCGGCACCGGTCCCCGGCTCCAGATGCTCACGGATGACGCCGAGGCCAACGCCCGCATCGAGGACGCGTTCGAGCAGTGGTCCCGGGCCGTGGACCTTGCGGGCAAGCTCCGCACGATGCGGCTGGCCCGGGCCGAGAGCGGCGAGGCGTTCGCGCTCCTGGTCAACAACCCCGCGATCGCGTCGTGGGGATCGCCCGTATCGCTGGACCTCAAGCTCATCGAGGCGGACCAGGTCTGCACGCCACTTCTCCGACGTGGCCGCACCGACGAGATCGATGGCATCGTGCTCGACCAGTGGGGCAATCCGTCCGCGTACCGCGTGCTGAAGCGGCATCCGGGCGATAGCGGCCTTCTCCGCGCCCCCATCGACGACCTCACCGCCTACGACACGTTCGCCGCGTCGGCCGTCGTGCACTACTTCCGCGCCGATCGGCCCGGCCAGCTCCGCGGTATCCCCGACATCACGCCGGCGCTCCCGCTCTTCGCGCAGCTCCGCCGGTACACGCTCGCGACGATCGCCGCCGCCGAGACCGCCGCCAACTTCGCCGCCGTCATCTACACCGATGCTCCGCCCAACGGCGAGGCCGATCCGCTGGAGCCGATGGACGAGGTCGAGCTCGAACAGCGCCTGGCAACTGTGCTCCCCGGCGGCTGGAAGCTCGGGCAGGTCCACGCCGAGCAGCCGACGACGACGTTCGGCGAGTTCAAGCGCGAGATCCTCAACGAGATCGCCCGCTGCCTGAACATGCCGTTCAACGTCGCGGCGGGGAACTCCTCCGGTTACAACTACGCCAGCGGCCGCCTGGATCACCAGGTGTACTTCAAGAGCCTGCGCGTCGATCAGCACCACCTGCAGCTCGCCGTGCTCGACCGCATTCTCACCGCCTGGCTCAACGAGGCCGTGCTGGTCGAAGGGCTGCTCCCGCAATCGATGCGGCAGCGCGGCGCACTCCTGCCGACGCACGCGTGGTTCTGGGATGGCGTCGAGCACGTCGATCCCGCCAAGGAAGCGACCGCCCAGGCCACGCGCCTGGCCAACCACACAACGACCCTCGCCGCCGAGTACGCCCGCCAGGGACGCGACTGGGAGCAAGAGCTCCGCCAGCGCGCCAAGGAACGGGCGCTGATGGACGAACTCGGACTCACGCCCCCTTCCCCGGCCCCGACGGGCGAAACGCCCGCACCTCAAGAGGACGACACCGATGGCAACGAAGACTCCGACCGCGCCCAAGACCCGAGTCGCGCTGAAGCGTCTGTGGCTTGAGGCCGCCGCCACCGACCCCGCGCCCGCGGGCACGTCTCCGCTCACGCTGACCGGCACGGCGGAGATCACCGCCATCGCCGCCGGCGCTGGCGGGACGGAGGGCGAGAAGGCGCTCCCGCGCTTCAAGATGCTGGCGTACACGGGCGGTGCGATGCGCGTCGCCGGGTGGCGTCACCCGGTCGTGCTCGACCTCGCGGGGCTCTCCGTGCCCTCGCAGAACCGGCCGATCCGGTTCGCCCACGACCCGGCCGCGGGTGTGGGGCACACGGATGCCATCCGGGTCGAGGGCGGGCAGCTCGTGGCCACCGGCGTGATCTCGCGCGACACGGCGACCGCTCGCGAGGTGGTCGCGTCCTCGCGGAACGGGTTCCCCTGGCAGGCCTCGGTGGGCGCAAGCGTCGAGGAGTTCGAGTTCATCCGCGAGTCGCAGAAGGCGATCGTGAACGGACTGGAGTTCAGCGGCCCGATCAACGTTGTCCGCAAGGCGACGCTCGGCGAGATCAGCTTCGTCGACCTCGGGGCCGACGGGCGCACCAGCGCCTCGATCGCCGCCCAGCAGGGCGCGAATGGTGGCGGCGATGGCGGCGGCCCGACCGGTGGCGCTGTCGATCCGGGGCCAAGCGCCGCGGCGCTCCGTGCGGAGGCACTCGCCGAGACCAGCCGCATCGCGGCCGTCCGGAAGATCTGCGCGGGCAAGCACCTGGACATCGAGGCCCAGTCGATCCGCGACGGCTGGGACGCGACGCG
>CAZCPB010000349.1:0-3151 GCA_964500365.1 uncultured Phycisphaeraceae bacterium | reverse complement strand
AGTACGCCGCGACGTCGGCCAGGGTGTTGGCGACGCTGCCGGCGGTGGAGTTGCTCGAGCTATAGAAGGTCCAGGGGGTCGGCAGCGAGACGCTGGCCGCCACGCAGAAGTTCGAGACAGTCGACGTGCCCGAAACCGTGGGCGTGCCGAATTGAGGGGTCGTAGTCGTGCGCTGGACCAGCCGCGCCTTTTGCGGTGTCGCACCGCTGCAGTTCGGGCTTCCGCCGCGCGAAATGGTCTGGCGTTCAACGACCACGCTGCTCACCGGCCCGGTGTCGAGCATCGGCAGCGGCGAGAGGCCGCTGTTGTTGTCGTTGTTGCCGATGTCGCCCGAGCCGCTCGTGCCGTTCGCCATCGTCTTGCCGCGGCCGTAGTTCCAGTAGCCGTCGGTCGTCAGGATCGCGAAGTTCTGCTGGCACGAGAACTGGATCGGGTCCTCGTTCATGCCCGCGTTGATCCCGTCGGTGTAGCCGGCGTAGTGCCGCCCGACGCGGGCGAGCGCCTGGCGCAGCGGGGTCCAGCTCGTCGGGCGCTGCGCATAGAACTTCGCGTACCAGTTGGCCTTGTGGGCCGCGTTGAACGCATCGATCTTGAGGTAGTGGTTCGACGTTACCGGGGTGACGTCGCTGTCGCTCCCGCAGCTCCCGCCGTTCGGGCAGATCGTGATGAAGCCCACCCGGTAGGTGTCGGTCAGCGCGTTGAACGCCCGGCCGGACGCGGTCTT
Source organism: uncultured Phycisphaeraceae bacterium (assembly GCA_964500365.1). GTDB lineage: Bacteria > Planctomycetota > Phycisphaerae > Phycisphaerales > UBA1924 > CAZCPB01. Next base: position 2,427 of record CAZCPB010000349.1, on the reverse strand, counting down.
CATGAGCAGCATCCGCGTGCGGTAGTACGTGAACCAGGTCGCGAAGTTCTGCTCCTGGACCGTGTCCCCGATCGGGATCCGCACCTTGGTCCAGCTGCCGGTCGTGTGCGTCGCGCTGCCGGTGCTGTCGGCGTCGCGCGCCGAGGCGCCCATGCAGTCGCTGGCAGTCGGCGTCCCGCTGCCGGTCCACTGGTAATAGAACGCGCGCTCGCCGCCCCACGGGCTCCGCGTCGTGCCCCGGAACGCGGCGCCGAGGTTGGTGGTGCTGCCGGCGGTGTAACCGATGTTCGCGCCCGTCGTTCCCGACGTGAGGAAGCCGTCGTTCGGCGCCGCGGTGAAGGCCGGCGCCGGGAAGTCGGTGCCGTCGGCCCGTTTCGGCACGGCGTAGACGATCGCCGGGTTGTAATAGATCTGGTTGCACAGGTGGTTGGCGTAGCTCGTCTTGCCCGAGTACGAGTCCATCGGGTCGGGCGAGTACTCGCTGTTCATGGAGCCCGAGGCGTCCAGGATGAACATCACGTTCGGCGGCACCGTCGTGGTGGACGCGCTCGAGATCGGCGAGTTCGCGATGTCGGTCGCCGCCGCAGGCGCCGGTTGCGGAGCCGCGAGGAAGGTCGCGAGCACCGCGCCCGCGAGAAACCGTTGCGCGAGCCGGGGCTGCATGGGGCGAAGGATGTCGGGGGTTTTCATCACACTCTCCTGCGAGCGGGCAAGGGCTCCGTCCTTTGGCATCTCAATAGACCATCGTCTGCACGTAGCTCACCGTGTTCTTCGGACCTTCGATCCGGGCGGTGATGCGGAAGTAGACCTGCGAGGTGCCGGCGAGCGCGAACGTGCTGGCCTCTTTCGGCCCGCCCTTTCCCGGGTCGGTCAGAGTCACGCACTCCTGGTTCGCGGGCGCCCCGGTTCCGGAGACGGCGCCGGCGATCCGGCACATGCGATGAATCACGTAGCTCACGCGGTTCCCGGCGGCGTCGAGCGCGCCGTTGTTGACCTGGACCGCCTTGGCCGCGTCGCGCCAGTTCGCCTCGCCCCAAAGGTAAGGGTCGAACTGCTGGCCGGTCGGGAGCGGCGGCTCCAGGTCGTTGAACGTGGCGTAATACCCGCGGCCGGGGTCGCGCGACTCGAGCGTGATCGGGCCCTGGCCCCGGAGCCAGGTGAGCCCGGTCTCGAGTCCGAGGTCCCCGGAGATCGTCGCGGACTGCCGCAGGGCGAGATTGCCCGCGGTGAGGATCGCGCTGCCCGAGGAGCGCAGCGTCGCGATCCCGGCGAGCATCATGGCCACCAGCACGATCAGCGCGATGAACACCACCACGCCGCGCTGCGCGCGAGGCGGCGGCGCGAGGCGCATCGCGGCCGTCGGACGGGAGAGTTGAGCCTGCTTCATGGCGCGGTTCCCCAGAGCAAGTTCCGCAGCGGAATGACCGTCTCGTAGACGCTATAGCGGTAGCGCCGCCAGCTGTTGGGGCTGGGCGGGCTCTCGGTGCACGCGGCCTCGGGACCGCTCGGCGGAGTGCCGTCGGCGTTGGTCATGGTGAAGTTGACGAGCTGGAGCGCGCCGCTCGCGCCGCTGGTGCGCTGCGGGTTCGGGCTGCATGCGGCCTTGTCCCAGTGCGCGCTGCGGGCGAGCAGCGCGACGCGGATCGCCAGCACGCAGCGCCAGCTGCGCGACGGCGTGTCGTTGCACGCCTTCTTCGGGTCGGTCGCGTCCGGGGTCGGAACGAGGGTGTTGTCCGGCGGCGTCTCGGTCCACTCGTTCGCCTCGATTACCTGGTTGTTGTTCCGGTCGATGCCGTACTCGGCCTGCAGGTTGACGATCGAATCGGCCACCTCGCCTAGCCCGGCGTTGAAGAACCACTCGGTCCCGACGAGGCGGTTGGGGTTCGCCTCGCCTGGCAGGGTGACGCGAAATTCGAAGCGACGCGGCTGCTTGCCGAGGTTGAGCGCGAAACCGCTGGTGGCGGTAAACACCGAAGCGGGCCACGTCGCGTCCTTGTTGAACCGCGGCGCCGAGGTTGCGGCCGGCGAGAGCACATCGGGCGGCGTGAGGGTGTAGGTGAGATTGTGACCGACGTCGGACGGCTGGCCCGCCGGCCGATCGGTCACCTGGACGAGCGCGCACGGGGTCTCGGGACCAACGGTCACAGCGGGGGATCCCGCCAGCACCACGAGATCGCCATAGTCGAAGCCCGCGCGGCTGCCGGTCATCGTCCTCGCAGTGGCGCCGCTCGCGGTCCACGACCGGCCATCGGTGACGTACTGGTCCGCGCTCCCGTAGAGGGCGCGGATGGTGTCAGGTGCGCCCGCGGCGCCCTGCACGATCTCCACCGGGTAGAGGCGGAAATCGAGCGCGCGGCCGGGAGGCGGGGCCCGGTCCCAGGCGCGGACCAGGCAGCCCAATATCTTGGTGTCGGCGGTGCCGACCCC
>CAZCPB010000348.1:0-3219 GCA_964500365.1 uncultured Phycisphaeraceae bacterium | reverse complement strand
GTCACCGCCTTGGACCAGTCACCGTCCACGGCGCGCGGGGTGTAGTGGGCGTCAGGGGTGGGCCTGGCGGGCTTCTGGATGCGCTGCCATGGTTCAGGCAGCCATGCGAGCTCCTCGAGCTTCGGGGGCCTGTCCATGGGGGTGCCGTCGGGTGCGTACCAGCGGTAGAGGCGGCCTTCGACGACGGAGGGCCAGACGACGGCGTAGCGGTGGTGCCGCTGGATGGCTTCGATGGCGGGGGCGAGCTTGCCGGGCAGGACGAGCTCGTCTGTGCATCGGTAGAAGGCGATGCGTGACGGCCCGGGGCCTCGGCTGGTCGACGTCCACGTGACCGGGAGCGGCCCGTAGAGCTGCTCGAGCTGCTCGAGCTCGGCGGCACCCTTCTTGCTGCCGTAGTCGTCCGTGTCGATGCCGACGACGCCGTTGGGGAGGCGTAGGGCGACGTTGGCGTGTTGGTGGCGTGGCTGGTTGCGCCAGGCGACGAGGGTTGGGCCGTCTGGGTCGTCGCCCTGGTGGCCCGTGTGCCCGTCCGGTGGGGGCCATTTGGCGCCGGCGGGGATCGGGAGCACCCCACGCCATCCGGCCTTCGTGTAGCTCGTCAGGGAGGCGACGTAGGGCCCTGCGGTGGGTGCGTGGGCGGCTGCGGTCATGCCGCCACCCCGATCACGGCGAGGAGCTGACGGCCGATGTGCTCGGTGTACGCAGGCGGGATCGCCTCGGACAGGCTGCGGAGCGGCATCCAGTCGATGCCCATGGCCCGCTGCTGCACCTCGAGAGGGATGCGCCACACCCCGACCTCCACGGTGCGGCGCAGGTTGGTGCGGTTCGTGGCCGGCGGGAACCGCGGGGTCTGCCACGAGTGATCGCACGGCGGCGCGGTGAGCGGCACGTTGGACTCGAAGTAGCGGTGCCGGCGTACGTCGAGCCCAAAGCTTGAGCCGCACAGCATGACGGCGTTTCGTAGCGGGGCGCCGGCCACGTTCTCGATCACCCATGGCAGCCCGGACCGCTCGAGGCGGGTTCGGATCGGTTCGATGAGGTCGGGGTAGCCGTCGCCGACGCCGTGCCCCTTGCGCCGGTAGGCGGTGAACGACTGGCATGGCGGCGAGGCGTGGATGGCGTCAAACCCGTCGAGCGAGACCGTCAGGGCGTCGGCCTGGTGGAACTCGTACGGGTAGTCGGGCTGGGGTTCGATGTCGACTCCGACGACGTCGAACCCGGCGTCGTGGTAGCCCTTGGCGGCGCCGCCTGCGCAGCAGAACAGGTCGAGGAGTCGGGGCCTGCTCACGAGTAGATCCGCTTCCACGTGTAGACGAGCAGCTTCGAGTGTGAGCGGCGCGCGCGTAGCTGGTTGACGATGTTGTGCCCGCCTGGGCCGGAGCCGGCGTTGTGCACGATCTCGTCGTGCATGAACAGGCCGAGCTCGTCGGCCCATCGCGCCACTCGGTAGGACTGCGGGGTGTACTTGCCGCCGTTGACGTAGTCCATGCACTTGACGAGCAGGTACCGGCGGGCGGCACGAGCTGCGTTCTCCAACCCGGCGCGCATGAGGGCGTCGAGCTGGTCTTGGTTGCGGTCCGGACGTATGCCGTAGCGGTCTTGGAAGTCGCCGGCCGTGCTGGTGGTCGACCCGCCTGCAGGGATGTACGGGGGGTCGTAGCAGACGGTGTCCCACTGCCCGTCAATGGGCTTGGTGAAGTCGCCGTCGAAGATGGTGAAGTCGGCTGGCTGCCAGCGTTTCCACCATCCGCCGTTGTCGCCGTAGGTCAGGTCGATGACGCTGCCGTCGAAGTAGCCGAGGTGGCGGATCTGGTCGATGAGGTCGGCGTTGGTGCCGGTGATGACCGAGGGCACGAGCGGGCCGATGGCCTTGTGTGCTCGGAGCTCGGGGAACATGGACTGTTCGACTGCTCGTGGTGTGGGCATTCCCGCTCCCGCTGGTTGGTTCCCGCCGTCCATGGCTGCGTTCTGGTCGTTCAGGGGGCCGCCCCGACGTGTGCCGGGGCGGCCTGGCTCAACGGCCTAGAACTCGTCCTCGGGGGGCACCGGAGCGCCGGTGCGGACGTAGTCGGGAGTGCGGGGCTGCTCGGTGGCAGCCGCCTGGCCGGCCTTGATCGCCCGATACTCCTCGCGGGCCTTGGCGACCAACGAGGCTTCCTCGGGCTTGGCCGCACGGATGGCGAAGCCGATGATCTTCTTGTCCTGGCTGAGCTTGGCGCCGTTGCTGCCGACGCGGCTCGTGGCCTCGAACTCCCCCATGACCACACACCCGCGACGGAAGTCGCCGTAGGCGTCGATGGCGTTGCGCCACGCCGGCCGCTGACCGTTCGGGCGAGGCTCGGGCGTCCAGCGGTTGTGGCCCTGGATGTGGACCTTGGCGACCACCCCGTCGATGCTCGTGAGGTGGGCGCCGTCACCGCCGGCGGGGTCGCTGACGGGTGCCGTGGTGCCGCTCATGAGCAGCACCGTGAGCACGTCCTTGGTCTTCTCCCGGCCGTCGTCGGTCTTGGCCCGCTCCTGGGTGCCGTAGACGTACAGCGGCGCCTTGTCGTCGTAGTCGATGACCATGCCTACGAAGCGGTCGCCGACGCTGTCGAACTTGACGGTGGGGAACTTGCTGCCGGCCTGCCGAAGCGGCTGATCGAAGTCGTCGAAATCCTGGAAGCTCATGTTGTCGTGTCCTGTTCTCTGTCTGGGTCCGCTGTCAGGCGGCTTGGTGGTCGACGCCGAGCCACATGGGCGTGCCGGCGTCGTCGAAGGTGATGGTCGGGTTGGCGGCGATGACGGCGATGGCCGCCTGCACGAAGCGCTGCGCCTCGTCGATGGTCAGGGACCCGATCGCCGGGCCGAGCTCGACGGCGGGTTGCGCCGCCTCGGGCAGCACGAGGGCGAGGGTCGCCCGGATGAAGTCGTCGTGGAGGTCGTCGCCGAAGTGCCCGGCGAGGCGCAGCAGCGCCCGGTAGATGTGCCAGCGGCGGATCGTGCGCCCGGCGCCGATGCTGAACGGGTAGCCCGCGGCGTGTGCCTGCTTGGTGAGCGCGCCGAGCACCGCCTTGGCTTGCGGTGGGAGCTCGTCGGCCTTGGCGCGCACGGTGGCGTGCTGCTGGTCGGTCATGTCGCCGCCCTCGTCGAACACGACGGCGCGCGCCAGGGTCACCGTCTCGACGACCTCGGCGACGACCCCGAAGTCGTGGCGCACGCTGCGGTCGACCCTCGGCT
>CAZCPB010000347.1:0-3257 GCA_964500365.1 uncultured Phycisphaeraceae bacterium | reverse complement strand
GCTTCGACGTCCCGCAGCGTCGTGCCGCGGACGAGTTCCTCGGCCCGCTGCGCCGGGGTCTTGCCCGCCAGGGCGACCTGCACCAGCGGGTCGGACGCGCCGAGCATCTCAGCCATGTACGAGAGAGAGGACGCGAGCCGGAAGATCTCGAGTTCGTCGTGGACCGGGGCGGGTGAGTACAGCCCGAGATAGACGGATTCCAGGGCCGAGTCGCGGTATTCGCGGATCCGCTCGCCGCTGGGCTTGGGGAGTTCGTCGGCCAGCCGTACCAGGTCGCGGGCGTGCGAGTACAGCTCCGAGCGCGGGGCGCGCTGCGAGACGTAGTACCGGGCGTGCCAGCCGGCGCGGGCCTGTTCGGCGGCGGCGATCTTGCTCCACGCGTCCCCCCATTGCCTCTCCCACTCCGCGTTGGTGTTCACCGCGTCGCGGACGCGCTTCTCGTCGGCGGCCTTTCGTTCCATCACGACCGGGTCGAGCAGCGAGGCGTACTGACCGCCGTACGCCTTGCGGCTGTTGGCGACCCCGAGCCAGTCCTCGGACCCGATGCGGGCGTTCTCCGCCGATCTGGCCATGAACGTCTGGAGCTGCACCTCGGCGCGCCACAAGTAGCGGAGCGTGGTCGGGATTTCCGTGTCCCGCACGAACCTGAGGTGGTCGGTCGTGAACAGCCGCTTGGTGGTGCCGGGGTGACCGACGACGAACGCCAGGTCGCCCTCGCGGCTGCCGTCGGGGCTCCAGGACAGGTGGTGCTCGGCGCGCAGGGGCCGGCCGTTCTCGTAGATCCTGAACAGGCACATGTCGAGGTTGAAACGCGGGTATTCGAAGTTGTCGGTGTCGCCGCCGAAGAAGGCGATCGCCGATTCGGGAGCGAAGACCAGTCGCACATCGTCGTAGCGCCGGTACCCGTAAAGGTGGTATCGCCCGCCCTGGTACAGGGTGACGACCTGGGAAAAGAGGCCCGAACGATCCTGGGCCTCCTTCTCGATCTCGCTCATGGCCTTCCGGCGGGCCGCGTTCGCGTCGGCGCTCGCCGTGCCGGGCGCCGCGGCGGCGTTGACCCGGTCGGTGACGTCCTGGACCGTCCAGAGGATGTGGACCTCGAGGTCGGGGCATCGCAGTTCCTGGTCGCGTGTCCGGGCGAGGAACCCGTCGGCGAGAAGGTCGCGCTCCTTCGTGCTCAGCTTGGCGATCATGTCCGAGCCGACGTGGTGATTGGTCAGGACCAGGCCATCGGCGGAGACGATTGATCCCGAACCGCCGGTCGCGATCCGGACACACGACTTCTGCACGTGCTCGAGCCATTCAGGGGAGGGCGCGAAGCCGTAGGTCTCGACCAGGCGCGCCGTCGGCGGGTTGGTCAGGAGCCACATCCCCTCGTCGGCATGAGCCCCTCCGAGAAAAGCCGCCGCGGGGAACACTGCGGCAAGGACGCGCGACCATCGGATCATCGATAACTCCTCGTTGCACGTGGCAGAAGTCACGGCGTCCGGGCCGGGGCGGCGGATCGCAGCCTTCGGACCGTTCCGTTGACCGAGATGACGGGCGGCGCCGGGCCGTCCAGGACCTGACGATAGATCGCCTCGACCTCCGCGACGTGGTCGGGGTAGCTCCGCAGGGTCGAGACGGCGTGGACCTCGCGGGGACTCGGCAATGCGACCTGCCCGCGGACCACACGCGCGATGCTCCGGGCCAGGGCCGGCGCATCGCCGCCCGGGAAGAGCAGGCCGTTGCCCGGCCGCTCGCCCCGCGGCTCGACGATCCATTCCGGCGGACCGCCCAGGCGCGACGCGATGACGTACTTGCCGGCGTGCAGGAACTCCAGCAGCACCAGGGGCGAGTTCTCGAACCACACGTGCGGGAGGATCCCGACGTCGAACTCGTCCATGATCGCGATCAGCGAGTGCGTGTCGTACCCGCCGCCGAACGAGACCTCGGGGAACGCGGCCAGCCGCCGGCGGAACGGCCAGTCGTGCCCGGCGGCGCGGATCAGGAAATGGCAGCGTTGCCGCACCGCCTTGTCGAGCAGCGGGATGGCGCGGGCCAGCACGTCCAGGCCCTTGTTGTTGCGCGTAGTGCCGAGGAAGGCCAGGCGCAGCGGCGCGGGCGATTCCGGCGTCCACGGACGCTGCGCGTAGTACGGCGACCGGCGGGCCCGGCGGTTGAGCTGGTCGAAGTGCGGCTGGCCCAGGCGGACGTGCCGCAGGCGGCGCGCCTCGACACCCATCGCGCCCATGACCTTGAGCAGGAACTCGCTCGGTGGGGTCACGAGCGAAGCGCGGTTCAGGCTCTCGACGCCCGCGATGCGCCGGCGGCCGTAGTCGTTCAGCACCGTCAGATGGTGCGTGCCGGCGAGAAACTGCTCGTTCCGATCGGCGGGGGACACGCCCAGCCGGGGCGCGGGGTCGTACGACTCGGGAAGCGAGTGGAACACGCGCCCCGAGTGCGTGCTTTGCGGCCGGACGTCGAAGCCCAGGGCCAGTTCTGGGTCGGTGGGCGCCATCGCCGCCGGTACGCCCGCGCCGGCCCGGCGCGACAGCAGCGCCCGCGCCCCGTGCTTGACGTGCGCGTGAACCTGGCGCAGCGTGTGCGACCAGAACGGCCCGGCGACGCGGTGCACGGCCTGCTCGATCGCGCGGCGCGTCCGGGCGCGACGCGGCTCGGGTGCGCGGAGGCAGCCGACGCAGCGAGCGCCACCCTCGTAGTCGACGCAGACCCGGGACTCCTCGTGCAGCAGGTCCACCTGCGGGCAGACGTACCAGTAGTTGTGCGGTGTCACCACCACCGGCCACCCGCGGTCGCGGATCGCACCGATGAGGTCGAGCCCGAACCCCTCCAGCGAGTGCACGTGCACGACGTCGGCGCGCACCCCCTCGAGCCAGGCGATCACGACCCGGGCGTCGGCCGGGCTGGCCATCTCCGACTTCATGTTGCGGAAGTTGACCGACGCGGGCGACAGGTTCGCGCTGTTGAAGAAGTCGTAGCACGCGACGCCCCGCCACACCTCGCACGGCTCGACGCGGGCGCGCCCGAGCAGCGCATAGTCCATCCCCGACCGCAGGTACGACACGCGGTGCCCGCTCAGGGCCAGCCCTGCCGCCAGTTCCGACGCGTTCAGGTTGTACCCGGAGCCCTCGCGCGCCTGAAAGGAGAGGCGTGCCCAGCCCAGGATCGCCACGGAAATCGGGCGCGCCGCGCGCGGCCACCCGGGCGGTGCCGGCGGGCTTGTTGGCTCAACAAAGGCGGGCATCTTGTCGCGC
>CAZCPB010000346.1:0-3281 GCA_964500365.1 uncultured Phycisphaeraceae bacterium | reverse complement strand
GCGCCTGCTCCTGGCGGGCTTCCTCCACCCGAACGTTGTTCCGGAGGCGCCCCGCGTCGAAGACCGGCCAGCGCACCGAAAGAGGTCCGATGCTCCAGGCGCGGCTGTCGCCGTCGAAGAGGTTGCCCGTGTCCTCGCTCTCGAACGCGAACGCGCCGCTGAGGGCGAACCGCGGGTACAGGTCGGCCTCGGCGACGCCGACGCGCGCCGTCGCCGCGGCGAGCGTGCGCTCGGCGCGGCGGATGTCGGGCCGGCGGCGGAGGAGCTCGGCGGGCAGGCCGACGGGCACCGAGCCGGGGACCGGGGGGACGGGCGCCCCCGCGTCGAGTTCGGGCGAGAGCGTGCCCGGCGCGAGGCCGAGCAGGATGTCGAGGCGGAACGCGTGCCCCTTGAGCACGGCCGTGAGCGCGGGGATCTGGGAGCGTGTGGTCTCGAGCTGCGCGAGCGCGCGGGAGACGTCGAGCTCGCTGGAGAGCCCGGCCCGCAGCCGGTCCTCGGAGAGCGCGAGCGTGTCCTGCTGCGTCCGCACGTTTCTCCGGGCGATCTCGAGGCGGGCCTGCGCGGAGCGGTACTCGACGTAGCTGCGCGCGACCTCGGCGACGAGGATGACCCGGGCGTCGCGGTGCGACTCGACCGCGGCGTCCACGTCGGCGTCGGCGGCCTCGACGGCGCGCCTGACGCGTCCGAAGAGGTCGAGTTCCCAGGTCGCGTCGAACCCGACGTCGTAGAAATCGTTCTCGCTGCCAGGCCCGCCGGAGAATCCGCCGAAGGAGTTCTCGCTGGCGCGCGAGTACGACCCGGAGGCGCGGGCCTCGACGGTCGGGAACTGGTCCGCCGCGACCACGCCGCGGAACGCGCGGGCCTCGCGCACGCGTGCCGCGGCCTCGCGGAGGTCGAGGCTCCCGTCCAGCGCCCGCTCGACCAGCGAATCGAGCTGCGCATCGTTCAGCACGCGCCACCATTCCTTCAGGTCGGGCCGTTCGGCGCTCAGGCCGGCCTCGAGGGGCTCGGGCCACGCCGACGCCCGCGGGCCTTCGGGCGGCGCGTGGTCGGGGCCGACGGTGCAGCCGGCGAGGGTGACGAGGATCGAAGCGGTGATCGCGGCTCTGCGGGGCATGCTCGGTTCTCTCGGGGGTCAGGCTGCCGCGAGGCCGGTCTCGCGGGCCCGCGGCTCGGCGGGGGCGGGCCGGGCGTGCTCGGCGCCCGGCGCGCGGCGCTTGGCCAGGAGCACGTAGATCGAGGGCACGACGAACAGCGTGAACAGCGTCGAGATCGCCATCCCGCTGACCAGCACGATGCCGATCGAGTTGCGAGCCTCGGCCCCCGCCCCGCTCACGAGGACCAGCGGGAAGTGGCCGAAGACCGTCGCGGCGGAGGTCATGAGGATGGGGCGAAGGCGCGTCCCGGCGGCGTTCCGGACCGCCTCGACCTTGTTCATCCCCTGCTCCTGCAGGTGGTTGGCGAACTCGACGATGAGGATGCCGTTCTTGGCGACCAGCCCGACGAGCGTGATGAGGCCCACCTGTGAGTAGATGTTGATCGTGGTGGCGCCCGTGGCCGTGAAGACCAGCGCGCCGGTGAGGGCCAGGGGCACCGACCCCAGCAGGACGATGAGGGGGTCGCGGAAGCTCTCGAACTGCGCGGCGAGCACGAGGTAGATGAGGCCGATCGCAAAGCCGAGCGTCGAGAGCAGCGTCGCGCCCTCGGTTCGCATCTGCCGGCTCTCGCCGGCGTAGTCGATCGCGTAGCCCGGGGGGACGATCCCTGCCGCGGCGGCCTCGAGGGCGCTCAGGGCTTCTTCCTTGGTCACGCCGGGGGCGACGACGCCGTACACCTTGGCGGCGTTGCGCTGCTGGAAGCGGCTGAGAACGCGGGGCGCGGACTCGGTCCGGAGCGTGACCAGCGAGCGGAGGGAGACGGTGCCGCCGTCGCGGGTGCGCACCTTGAGCTCGAGGAGCTGCTCGGGCGTGCGGCGCTGTTCGTCGCCGACCTGCGGGATCACCTTGTACGAGCGGCCGGCGTAGTTAAACCGGTTGACGTACCCGCCCGAGAGGAGGACCGCCAGGTCGCGCCCGACGTCGGCCATGTCCAGGCCGAGGTCGGCGACCTTCTTGCGGTCGATCTCGATGCGGGTCTGGGGGAGGTCGATCTTGAGGTCGGAATCGACGTACACGAACTTCCCGCTCGCGTAGCCGGCGCCGATGATCTGGTTGATGTAGGGCTCCATCTCCGGCGCCTCGTCGGGGCTCGTCACCATGAGCTCGACGTCGAACTGGCCCGCCCCGGGGAGCGGCGCCGGGCGGATCGCGATCGAGCGCAGCTCCCGGATCCCCATGAGCTTGCCGATCACCTCGCCCTGGATCGGCTCGGTAGTGCGCTCGCGCTTGTCCCAGTCCACCGTCTGGATCCCGCCGAAGCCGCCCCCCATCGCCATCTCGGCGACCTGGAAGAAGAACTTGGCCTCGGGCACGGACATGAACGCCTCGGCGACCTTCGCGAAGCCGCGGACGGTGTAGTCGAGGGTCGCGTCGGGGGCGGTCTGCACCACGGCGAAGACGATCCCCTCGTCCTCGGTTGGCGCGAGTTCCTTCTTCGAGATCTGGTAGAGCGGTGCCGCGAAAACGCTGATGCCGATGGCCGCCAGCGCGAAGGCCCACCAGACCCGCAGGCCCACGCCGAGCACGCGCTCGTACAGCCGCCTGAGCCGGTCGAAAAGGCCGTTGACGAGGCGCGTGAGCGCTCCTTCGCGGCCCCCGGCCGGCACCATCCACGCGCTCATGATGGGGGAGAGCGTGACGGCGACTATGCCCGAGATCACCACCGCCGCGGCAAGGGTGAACGCGAACTCGCGGAAGAGCATCCCCGTGAGGCCGCTCTGGAAGCCGATGGGGGTGTAGACGGCGGCGAGGGTGATCGTCATGGAGATCACGGGGGCGAAGAGCTCGCGGGCGCCGATGAGGGCCGCCTCGATCTTGGCCTTGCCCTCGCGGATGTGTCGTTCGACGTTCTCGACCATCACGATCGCGTCGTCCACGACCAGCCCGACCGAGAGGACGATCGCCAGGATCGTCAGGAGGTTCAGCGAGAACCCGAACAGAAGCATCGCCACGCACGCACCGACGAGCGACACGGGCATGGCGACCAGGGGGACCAGCACGGTCCGCACGCTCCCCATGAAGAGGAACACGACCAGGGCGACGATCCCGACGGTCTCCATGAGCGTCGTCGTGATCTCCTTGATCGCGTGCTCCATGTAGTACGTGCCGTCGTAGGCCAGCGTC
>CAZCPB010000345.1:0-3293 GCA_964500365.1 uncultured Phycisphaeraceae bacterium | reverse complement strand
GCTGGGTAGCTACGTTCGGAAGGGATAAACGCTGAAAGCATCTAAGCGTGAAGCCTACCTCGAGATGAGACTTGCTTCCGTAAGGGAAAGACCCCTGGTAGACCACCAGGTTGATCGGCCGCGGGTGTACGGGCAGAAATGCCTTTAGCCGAGCGGTACGAACGGTCGAACCCTGTCGCACCAACCAGCCGCCGCGCGTGGTTACGTTGATCGTCCCTTCGGGCCCGATCGACGTGCCCTGCACGGCAAGGCGCTTCAAATCTCGTCACGCGGATCGTCCTCTCCCCATGGGAGCAGGCGACCGCACCATTCGCTCCTCGCTCCGATCTCACCCTGGCGCGCCCGGAAGGGCGTTCCAGGATTTGTCGGTGACCATAGGCGTCGGGAGACACCTGTTCCCATCCCGAACACAGCAGTTAAGCCGACGCCGCCGATGATACTGCACCGCGGGAAAGTAGGTCATCGCCGACTTTTGACCCCGCTCGGGTAAACCCGGGCGGGGTCTTTTCATTTCTGACCGTGCCGGCGCCGGCCCGGGAACGCGAGCGCCGGGGCGCGACGCCTTCGATTCCTAGAAGCTGAACCCGACGGTGAACACGAACGTCGGGTTGTCGTCCTCAGGGCTCAGTGCGTACGCCGTCAGGTCGACCCGCTCGAACGACAACCCCAGGAGCGGGCCGACCGACACCTCCCGGTCGCTTTCGTACAAGCGTGTTCGCTGCGCGACAATCCCGAACCGGAACCACTCGACCGGCGCGAGACTCAGTTCCGACCAGCTGTAGAAGAAGCTGTCCGACGAATCGTCCAGGTCGATGACGTACTCGCCCTCGCTGTAGAGCTCGAATTTCCACCAGCGCAGGGACAGCTCGTAGCCCGGCGCCGCGCCGTTGGTCTCGCCGACCACGCCGCCGATCATCGGCGTCACCTGCCACGTGAACTCCTCGCCCCCGCCGAAGTTGAACCCGGCCCACAGCGACGCGGTGTCCACGTCCTCGTAGTTGTACCGTGCCTCGAGGTGCAGCCGGTCGTGGTCAGCCGTAAACGTCGGCTGGACGTACTCCCGGTCGTCGGGGACCACATACAGGCTGAACGTCGCGGAGAACTCCCACGCCTTCGTGTCGGCCTCCTCGGAGAGCGCGACCGTCGGCTCGGCGGGCGGCGCCGGCCCCGCCTCCGACGCCTGGCCCGGCGCCCGCGCCGCGGCCAGTCCCATCGCCGCGGCACACATCCCGGTCCGCACCTTCATCGTGTCAGCCTCCCAGGAGGATGGTCAGGCCCGCCAGCGCGCCGCCGAGGATCACCATCGCGACCGCGTAGATCCACGGTCGGCCTCCGAGGCAGCGCCCGAACGCGTACCCGAGGCCCAGCAGCATCACCACGGCGATGCCGTTCGACACGCGCAGGGCCAGCGTCGCGTCTTTCATGACCATGAACGGGATCGCGGTGGGGAAGGTGGCCAGGAACACCAGCAGGAACACGCCCGCGGCCCCGAGCCAGTCGCTTCTGTCCAGCCTCACGTAGTCCGGCGGCTCGGGCAGGCGCGTCAACCGCTCGTGGATCGCCCGGAGTTCTGCGGGCTCGAGCACGCCGGCGACGACCGATGGCAGGGCCGCGCCGATGATGCGCTGCGCCCGCTCGGGGTCGGCGGCCTTCCGTACGGCTCGAAATGTCATCAGGCTCCGCCCCTTGTCGGCCAGCGAACTCATCAGGTACAGCACCGCGTCGATGATGCCCCAGGCGAGGTTGCACCCCAGGGCGCCGATGAGCATCGCCCGCACGTCCTCGCGCCCGGCGTCGGCGATGCTGAGCGAGCCGGTGAACGTCATGACCATGATCAGGCCGAAGAGCACCTCGGAGATGCGCTCGCTGGGCGTGAGCACGCGCCTGGAGGACGTGAGGGGGTCGGCTTGGGTGGGTGACATCGGCGGCGGACCTCACGTGCTGGGCATGAAGTAGAACAGAAGCGCGATCATCGCGTACACGGTGATGAGCTGGAACCCCTTGTACCAGTTCGACCGGCCGTCGCCCGCGACCATCGCGCCGATGATCACGGCCAGGAAGAGGGTGCCGAGTTCCGCGCGGCTGAGGGCCAGTTCCAGCGGGCGCGGACCGACCACGTCGCTGGCCAGGACCAGCACGGGCGCGACGAACAGGGCGATCTGGATGCTGCTGCCCACCGACCGTGAGGTCGGGCTGGTTCTTCAGGGCCATCGCGACGGCCGAGCCGCGCCGCCGACGCGCCCCTGATGCGCCCCTGGCCTGCCCCCGTTTTCTGTACCAGGTCCTATGAGAGTCGGTCCATCGTACCGGCCGCGGGCGTCACGCACGCCGCGGCCTGCAACTCCTCGGGCTCGTGGGGGGTAGAGGGGAGAGTTTGAGAGGGGAGAGGGGCCTCGTCTCCCCTCTCAACACAGCCCTGCTGGCTTCCTTCCTTTGTCACTCTGGGCGTCCGCCCACCGCACCGTGCCGCGTACACCGCCGGCGGGATGTACCCCAGCGACGAGTGCGGGCGGCGGTGGTTGTACTCGTGCCGCCACCGCGCCGCCAGGGTCCCGGCCTCGCGCACGTCGGCGAACACCTCCGCGTTCAAGAACTCGTCACGCAGACGCGAGTGGAACGACTCGGCGTACCCGTTCTCCCACGGCGCGCCGGGCGCGATGTACAGGTTCTCCACCCCCGTCAGTTCCGCCAGGCGCCGGATCGTTCCCGCGATGAACTCGCCCCCGTTGTCCGAGCGGATGTGCCCGGGCACGCCGCGGCTCACGAACAGCCCCGTCAGGATCTCCGCCACGTCCCCGGCCGCCATCGACCGCTCCACCTTCAGCGCCAGGCACTCCCGCGTGAACTCGTCCACCACGCTCAGCCACTTCAAGGGACGGTTCTGCTCGTCCCGGTCGTGGATGAAGTCCACGCACCACACGTGGTCCTGGTGCTGCGAACGCCGGCGGAGAATGCCGTTCTCCGAGTGGCCCAGACGCGTCCGCTTGTGCCGCGTCACCGGCACCTTGAAGCCCTCCTGCTTCCACAGCCGGTACACGCGCTTCTTGTTCACCCGCCACCCCTCCAGCCTCAGCATCCCGCACACCATCCGGTAGCCCCGGCGGGGATGCTGGCGCACCAGCTCGTGCATCCGACGCACCAGGTGCTCGTCTCCGTCGCGGGGGATCGTGGTGTAGCGCTGCGTCGAACGCGCCTGGCCGAGAACCCGGCAGACCCGACGTTCCGACTGGTGGACCTTGGCCCGCACGTGCGTCACGACGCACCTCCGCCGCGCGGGCGATGCGGCTTTCCCA
>CAZCPB010000344.1:2168-3312 GCA_964500365.1 uncultured Phycisphaeraceae bacterium | reverse complement strand
CGGTGCGGATGAAGTCTTTCGACCTGGCCGTCGGCAACATCTTCGGGAGCAACGCCTTCAACATGGCGATGCTGCTGCCGGTGGACATCGCGTCGAAGGGGCCGCTGCTCTCGACCGTGTCCACCACCCACGCCGTGACGGCGCTGTGGGCGGTGGTGATCACGGGCGTGGTGCTGATCGGGCAGCTCTACACGGTGGAGCGGCGGAAGCGCGGGCTCGAGCCCGACGCCCTCATGGTGATCGGGCTGGTCTTCATCGCGCTCTTCACGGTCTACCGGCTCAAGTGAGGCGGCGGAAGCGCAGGGCGAGCTTGTACAGCTCCATGGCGACGAACACCGTGAGCGAGAGCGCGCCGAGCGCGGCCCAGGTGTTCAGGGAAAGGGGCGACGTCTCGAGCAGCCGGCCGAGCGGGGCCCAGTGCATCGCGCCGACGTGGATCGCCAGCGAGCCGACGGCCGCGGCGAAGAGGAGCGGATTGCTGAAGGGAGACATGGCCAGGCCCGAGCGGGTCTCGGAGCGGCAGTTGCCGATCTGGACGTTCTCGAAGAGCACGATGAGCAGGAGCAGCGCGTTACGGGCGTCCTCGACGGGCCAGCCGTTCTCGATCATCCACCAGAACGCCCCGAGCGACACGACGCCCATCACGACCGCGCCGAGCAGGACGCGCTCGATCATGAGGCGGTTGAAGACCGGCTCGTTGGGCGGGCGCGGCCGGCGGGCGAGGATGTCGTCTTCCTTCTTCTCGAAGGCGAGGGCGACGTGCTGCATCCCCTGCGTGACGAGGTTGAGCCAGAGCAACTGCACGGGCAGGAGCGGGAGCGGGAGGCCGAGCGCGACGGCGAGGGTGACGACGACGACCTCGGCGCCGCTGGTCGAGACCAGGAAGTAGATCACCTTGCGGATGTTGTCGTAGGCGACGCGCCCTTCCTCGACGCCGGCGACGATGGTGGCGAAGTTGTCGTCGCTGACGACGAGGTCGGAGGCGTCGCGGGCGATGTCGGTGCCGGAGCGGCCCATGGCGACGCCGATGTGCGCGGCGCGGAGCGCGGGCGCGTCGTTGGCGCCGTCGCCGGTCACGGCCACGAAGTGCCCCGCGTCGCGGGCGGCGCCGACGATGCGGAGCTTCTGGTGCGGGGCGGCGCGG
>CAZCPB010000344.1:0-2068 GCA_964500365.1 uncultured Phycisphaeraceae bacterium | reverse complement strand
GCGCGGTCGTCGGGTGGTCGCCCGTCACCATACAGACGCCGACGCCGGCGCGGGCGCAGACGGCGACGGCCTCGGCGGCGCCGGCCCGCGCGGGGTCGATCATGCCGACCAGGCCGAGGCAGCGCAGGCCCGACGGCTGGGGCGGCGCATCGCCGGGGCCGAGGGCCGCCGGGCCCGGGCCGTCCGCGATCGCCAGGACACGCATGCCGGAAGCGGCCATTTCCTCTGCCGCGCCACGCAGCGCGGGCGGATCGGCGCCCTCGCACATCGCCAGCACGCGCTCGGGGGCGCCCTTGACGTGGACGCGGAGCGCGTCGCCGTCGCGGTTGAACGACGCGGCGAAGCGGTGCTCGGCCTCGAAAGGGATGGCGTTGACCTGGGGATGGCGCTCGAGGGCCGGGGGCCGCGAGACGCCGAGCTTGTGGGCGAGCGCGAGCAGGGCGATGTCGGTGGGGTCGCCGCGCCAGACCCAGTTGCCGTCGCGCTGGTGGAGGTCGCCCTCGTTGCAAAGGACGGCGGCGCGGGCGAGGGCGAGCAGCGCGGCGCGCTCGGACAATTCCGGGCCGAGCCCCGGCACCTCGCCTCGGGGCGCGAAGCCCTCGCCGGTGACCTCGAAGCGCCGGCCGCCGGGGAGGCGGACCTCGCGGACGGTGAGCTCGTTGCAGGTGAGGGTGCCGGTCTTGTCGCTGGCGATGAGCGTGCAGCTGCCGAGGCCCTCGACGGCGCCGAGGCGGCGGACGATGACGCCGCGCCGGGCCAGGCGCGAGCTCGCGACGGCCAGCGCGATGGTGATGGCGACGGGGAGTCCCTCGGGGATGATGGCGACGACGAGGGCGACGCCGAAGAGGGCCATGTGGGCGAGGTCGTGGTCGTGGAGCGAGACGCCGACGAGGGCGACGATGCCGGCGACGAGGATCGAGGCCAGGCCGAGCATGCGCGAGAAGCGGTCGAGGCGGACGAGCAGCGGCGGGCGGCCGGGCGGCGCGCCGAGGACGTCGATCGCGAGCCGCCCGGCGCTCGAGGCCTCGCCGGTCGCGACGACCAGGGCGGTGGCGCGTCCGCGGACCACGGTGGTGCCGGCGTGGACCATGTTCAGGCGGTCGGCCAGGGGCGTGGCTTCGGGGCCGGTCCATGCCGCGTCCTTGTCCACGACGAGCGATTCGCCGGTCAGGAGCGATTCGTCGGTTTCGAGGCCGGTCTCGGAGAGGAGGCGGGCATCGGCCGGGACGCGGTAGCCCGATTCGAGCCAGAGGACATCGCCGGGGACGATGTCGGCGGCGTCCACTTCGCGGACTTCGCCGCCGCGCTGCACCGCGGCACGGAAAGCGAGCAGCTTGCGGAGAGCGTGGGCGCTGCGCTCGGCGCGCCATTCCTGGAGGCCGCCGATGATGGCGTTCAGGACCATCACGGCGCCGATGAAGCCGGCGTCGGCGAGGTCGCCGATGGCGATCGAGAGGAGCGCGGCGAGGGCGAGGACCGCGATGAGGGGGCTGACGAACTGGCGGAGGAAGATGCGCCACCACGGCGGGGCGCCGGCGGTGGGCATGCGGTTGGGGCCGTAGCGGGCGAGGCGTGCCGCGGCTTCGGCGCCGGCGAGCCCGGCGGGCGCGGCGTCGAGCGCGGCGAGGGCCTTGTCGGGCGCGATGGCGTGCCAGGGGAGGTCCGGCGGCGGCGCGTGGCCGGGGCGTTGCGCAGCGCGGCGCATCATGCGGCGGGATTCTTCCCGGGGCGTGAGCGGGATGCTACGGGGCGTGGAGAGATTCGAGAGGTGAGCGGGCTCACTGGTCCCCGCGCGGCTCATCTCTCGGCGGACTTTGCGTGCGTTGAACATTGAGAACTGGCGGAATCCCCGGGCGGGAGTAGACTGGGAGAAGGAAGAGGGGGCATCGATGTCCGAGTCCGGCTCGAACGATCCGACGATTCCGCCATCGCAGGCGGCGACCGCTTCGACGGCGCCGGCTGATCGGCCGATGCACGGCGGCTTTGGCGCGCTGGGGCCGGGGAGCATCATCTCGCGGTACCGGATCGAGTCGGTGCTGGGCGAGGGCGGGATGGGGGTGGTGTATCT
>CAZCPB010000343.1:0-3336 GCA_964500365.1 uncultured Phycisphaeraceae bacterium | reverse complement strand
CCCTGGCCCGTGCCCGGGCCGAGACGATCAACGGCTTCGTGATCGCGGCACTCAAGTCGAGCGACCCCAACACCGCGGGCGGGAGGCAGGGCACGACGATCGCCGAGGCGATGTCCCTGGCGCTCAGGGACATCGACGCGGGGCGCTTCAAGGACGACCCCGAGACCGAGGCGAGCCTGACGAGCACGATCGCGACGATCCTGCAGAACAACGGCCGTGCCGCCGAGGCGCTGGGGCGGTTCGAGAGCGCGCTGCGCACGCGCGAGTCGCGCCACGACGGCGACCACGCGGCGGTGGCCGAGAGCCTCGACGCCCTGGGCCTGTGCCTGGACGACCTGGGCCGATCCTCCGAGGCGCTCACGCGCCACGAGGCGGCCCTCGAGATGCGCCGCCGGCTGTTCACCGGCGACCACGCCGACGTCGCGGCGAGCCTCAACAACACCGCGGCGTGCCTCGCCAAGCTGGGCAGGTACGAGCAGGCGCTGGCGGGCTACGAGGCCGGACTGGATATGCACCGGCGGCTGCACCCCGGCGACCACGCGCACGTCGCGGCGGGGCTGAACAACCTGGGCAACTGCCTGAACAACCTCGGTCGCTCTGCCGAGGCGCTCCCGAAGTTCGAGGAGGCGCTCGAGATGCACCGGCGGCTGGCGCCGGGGAGCCCGGGCGTCGCAACGAGCATGAACAACGTCGCCAACTGCCTGGTGGGGCTCGGGCGTGCTCCGGACGCGCTGCCGCTGCTGGTCGAGGCGCTGGAGATGCGGCGCGGGCTTTTCAAGGGCGACCACCCCGACGTCGCGGTGAGCCTGTACAACCTCGCCTCGTGCCGGCACCTGCTCCGCGAGTCGGAGGAGGCGCTGGCGCTGCACGCCGAGGCGCTGGCGATGTACCGGCGGCTGTACCCCGGCGACCACACCGACACGGCGCGGAGCCTGGGTGCCGCGGCGAACTGCCTGAACCGGCTGGGGCGCGACGCCGAGGCGCTCGAGCGTGCCGAGCGGGCCAGCGCCATGGCGGCGCGGATACTCCCCGACGGGCACCCCATGCGGGCGGCGTGCGACGGCACGCTGGAGGAGGTCAGGGCCAAGGTGCGGGTGACGGGCGTGGACGAATCGAAGGAGCCGGCTCCGTCCGGCGGGTGAGCGGCGGCTTGCTACCAGCGGGCCTCGGCGACCGCGTCGAGCCAGCGCCGGCGGGATTCGACATCGATCTCGCCGCTGCGGGTCATGAGCGCCGCGGCCCGGGCGAGGGGCTCGGCGGGCGCGGCGGCGTGCTTGCGCGCCCAGTCGCGGACGCTCCGCTCCACCTCGTCGAGCACGCCGCGGGCCGCGTCGATCCATTCCTGACGCTGGGACGGGGGGAGCGCGGCGAGGAACCGCGCCCGCGAGCGGAGCGGGTCGTGCGCGACGGTGACGGCGTCCTTGCCCAGGGGCGGACCGACCCACGCGCGCAGCGCCGCCAGGCCCTTGGGCGTGACGGTGTAGACCCGGCGCTTCCGCTTCCCGGCCCGTTCGGCCCGCGAGGCCAGGAGCCCCGCCCGCTCGAGCCGCCGCATCAGCGGGTAGATGGCCCCGGCGCTGCCGCTCCACTGCGTCGAGGGGGACTCGAGCATGCGGCGGCGGACCTCGTAGGGGCTGGCCGGGCCGAGCTGCCAGGTGAGTCCCAGGACGAAGCCTTCGAGTTCGCTGCGCGGTCGTGCCGGCATCGGGACTCCGGGAAGAGGTCGGGAGGGGCACCATAGCGGAATCGCGCCCCGGGCGCGACGGACGAAACCGCCCGGCGCATCTTCCGTACAATAGTACGAATCGTACTATGTGGGCCGGCACCCCCCCGGCACCCAAGGGACACGGCCATGAACTCCTGCACCCCCTCGCCCGAGCCCGCCCGCACGCCGCGAACGGAGAGAGCACGCGGCCGATCCTGGGCGTGGCTCACGGCCCGCATCGCCCTGGGTCTCGTGGTGGGCGCCATCGGCGCCGCGGCGGAGCTGGCGGCCCCCGCACGGGCCGGGGCCGACCAGCCGCCGGCGCTGACGCTGCCCGACACGCCGCAGGGCAAGTGTGCCGCGGCGTATTTCGCGATGATGGAGGCGGCGGCGCCGGCCCAGGTCGAGAAGTTCGAGCGGGCCTGGGCCAGCGCCGAGCGGCTGGGGCGGACGCCTATGGAGGAGCGCGCGGCCCGCGCGGCGGAGCTGCGCGAGCAGTGGGGCCGGCTGGTGCCCGAGCGCTTCATCGGCGCGGCGGAGCGGTCGCTGACGCTCGCCGTCCGCAGCCCCAACGCCGGGCCCATGACCTTCGAGTTCCAGTTCTCGTCCGCGGACGCGGGCAAGCTGGACGCGATCGTGATCTCCTCGGGCGGGGCCTTCGAGACCTCGACGCCGGTGACCCCCGAGGTCCGGGCCGAAGTGGTCAAGGGCGCCGCCGCGGCGCTGCGGAACGGCTACGTCTACCCCGAGGTGGGCGAGAAGATGGCGGCGAGCATCGAGGCCAGGCTCGCGGCGGGGGAGTACGACGATCTGAACACCGACGGGGTTCTCGCGGCGCGGCTCACCGATGATCTGCGGGCGATCAGCCGCGACCGGCACCTGGGCGTGGGCCCCGCGCCGCGCCGGTCGCCGGGAGAGTCGATCGGGATGCCCGGGCCCGAGCGGATGCGCCGCGAAAACTTCGCGTTCAAGAAGGTCGAGATCCTGCCGGGCAACATCGGCTACGTGCGGTTCGACCTGTTCATCGATCACGACGAGGCCAGGCGGACCGCCGCGGCGGCCCTGGCGTTCCTGGCCAACTGCGACGCGCTGATCTTCGACCTGCGGCACAACGGGGGCGGCAGCCCGGAGATGATCCGCTTCATCACGAGCTACCTCTTCGACCAGCCCACGCACCTCAACAGCATGATCGATCGGAACGGGAACGTGGTGGAGGAGTTCTGGACCGTGTCGGAGATCCCCGGGTCGCGGTTCGCGCCCGACCTGCCCGTGTACGTGCTGACGAGCGGGCGGACGTTCTCGGGCGCCGAAGAGTTCTCGTACAACCTGAAGAACCTGAAGCGCGCGACGATCGTGGGGGAGACCACCGGCGGGGGCGCGCACCCCGTTCGGGGCGAGCCCATCGGCGAGCGGTTCATGATCCGGGTGCCCTACATGCGGGCCAACAACCCGATCAGCAAGACCAATTGGGAAGGAACGGGCGTCGAGCCGGACGTCAAGACGACGGCGGGCGAGGCGCTCGAGAAGGCGCAGGCGCTGGCGCAGGCCGCGATCGAAGAGCGCGCACCGCGGTGAGCGCGGCAGGAATTCCGGTTTTTCAGCGGGGAGGCCGCGGGGCGAATGTCGAGCCC
>CAZCPB010000342.1:0-3343 GCA_964500365.1 uncultured Phycisphaeraceae bacterium | reverse complement strand
CCGCACCCCGAACCCGCCCAGGCCGTCGCGGCTCGAGTACACCGTTCCCTTCACGCGGCACCAGAGCGTGGACGAGCAGTCCGCCCAGCCCGACTCCGTCAGGACGCGCTCGGCGCGGAGCGAGAACGACCCGAGCGGCGCGGCCTGTCCGAAGGCGGCCAGGGGCGAGTCCAGCAGCGGCGGGCGCGGCGTTTCGAGCGCGAGACCCTCCACGGTGAGCAGCAGCGGGGCGCCGGCCCCGGCCGAGGCGATCATCCGCATGAGGGCGTCATCCTTCGGGGAATTGATGCGCGAAGCAAAGCTCCCGGCGCCGATGGCCAGGGCCGCGATGCAGAGCGCTGCGCACGCGCCCCGTCCGCGCAGCAGCGCGCCCGCCGCGGCCGCCGCGGCACCGAGCGACCACCAGATGACGGGGGGCACTGCCACGACTTCTCGGGCGAGCACCATGCCCAGCGCGAGCGACGCGAAGGCGAACGTGGCGCGACGTGCCGCGCCCGTCGGCGCGGACCGATCAACCCCGTCCCCGTCGAGCGTCCCGCTCACGCGGACAGGCTACCCGATCGCTCGATGCTGGAAGGCCCGGCGCGGGCCGAAGATCACGAGCCCCCGACCGCGAGGATGTCTCCGAAGCCCTTGGTGATGTCGGTCGACGTGACCTGGCCCTTTTCGTCCTTGCGGACGTTGCCGTCGGAGAGCAGGAAGTTGTAGCCGAACTTGAGCGTGTCCACGCCGGCCTGGCGCTTGCCCTCGCTCTTGTTGCCGAAGTAATAGCCGTCGGGGTCGGCGGCGTGGACGATGAACCTGCCCCGCGGCTGGCTGGGGAGGAGTGCGTCGACGCCCAGCGCTGGGTCGCCCGTGTAGAAGCCGGGGTTGCCGAGGACGCCCGTCAGCGATTCCTCGATCTCGTCGTGGGCGAGCCCGTCGCCGATGAGGCTGTACTCCTTCGAGGAGCCGACCTTCTTCTGACTGGTGCGCAGCTTGCCCAGGCTGGTCGCCTTCAGGTGCGCCGCGTTCGAGGACCAGTAGAACATCGCCGGGCTGTTGGGGTTGTCCTTGTCGGAGTTCAGACGCACGAAGTTGTTGTGCCCGCTCGTGCCGTTGTCGAAGGCGACGGGGCTGTTCATCGCCGGGTCGGCCGTCCAAAGCAGGAGCGGGGTGCCGAAGGGGTCCACCAGGTCGGGCACGGTGTTGGACATCTTCCCGAAGCGGCCCTCGACGCCCTTGGGCGTGGCGAGGTACTTCTTGTCGGGCGTGAAGTAGCCGCCGCCGAGATCGGTCTTGGAGCCGAAGAGCTTGGGGTCGAACCACACGACCTGGGCGGTCTTGCCGCCCGCCGCGGCAAAGGGCGCGATCTGCACGGCGCTGCTCCCCGCCGGGAGCGGCCCGCCGACGGCGACGCCGCCGCCCGAGAGCTCGATCAGGGCGTTGAGCATCGCGGGCATGCCCTGCGTGTCGGCGTTCTCCTTGAGGCCCATGTCGCGCGCCGAGTAGAAGCCCGGCAGCCGTCCCTTGTCCACCTTGAACGTCGTCGCGGAGTTGGCGACGTTGGTCGCCAGCTGCTGGCTCGCGGCAACCTTCGCGCTCCGCCGCACCTTGCCCACCGCCGGGATCACCAGCGAGATCACCACCGTGATGATGACAATGACGACCAGGAGCTCGACGAGCGTGAACGCGCGGCGGACGGACGTGCGAAGCATGGCGGGCTCCTGTTGGCGCGCGCCGCCGTCGGCGCTGGACCTTCTCTCTGTTCGGATCGTCACCGCCCCGGGGTTCCGGGGACACGGTGAGACCTTCCACCCGGAACAAGTATACGGGTTGCGGACGGGTGCGGATCGCGATTTCGCCCGCGGTATTCCCGCGATCCTGCGAGCGGGAGCCGATTTGAACATTCGTCGCCCGCCACCCATACTGCCCCACGGTGAACGGGACGGCGACACATCTTCAGGCGCTCTCCAAGCAGGACGCGGCAGCGGCGGTTGAGCGTGCCGCGCGGGCCCTTCGCACCGGCGGGCTGGTCGTCTTCCCGACCGAAACGGTCTACGGGATCGGGTCGAGCGTGGCGACAGTGGAGGGGTTGTCCCGGCTCCGGGCGCTGACCCCCGCTTTCGAGAAGGATGCCGCGGGCAGGCCGCGCCCCGGCACGTGGCACGCTCCTTCAGTCGGCGCGGTACGGGAGGCGGTACCGCTCAGGTTCCCGCTGCACGCCCGCGCCCTCGACCGGCTCACCCCGGGCCCGGTCCGGCTCGTGATCGAGATGGAGGAGTCGGCGATCGAGGCCTCCATGCGGGCGATCGGCGCGGCACGCGGCACGATCGAGCGGCCTTCGCCCAACGGCGTCCCGGCGTTCTCGCTCCGCGTGCCCGATCATCCGATCGCGTCCGACCTGCTGACCCGCGCGAGCGTGCCCGTCATCGCCGAGCGGCTTTCGGCGCTGGGGCGCGGCGAGGACCCGTCCTCGCCCGAGTTCCAGGCGGGGGCGGACGCGGCGGGGATCGGGCACGTCCTGTACGACGGGCGGGCGAGCCTCGGCGCCCCCTCGACGGTCGTGCTGCTGACGCTCGAGGGCGGGGCGCGGGTGCTGGAGGAGGGCGCGTTGCCGGCGCGCACCGTCCAGAAGCGTCTCCAGCGCATCGTGCTCTTCGTGTGCACCGGGAACACGTGCCGCAGCCCGATGGCCGAGGCCGCGGCGTTCCACCTGCTGGCGACCGAACTGAAGACCCGCCCGGGCGAGGTCCCGATCGCGGTGGGCTCGGCGGGTACGTCCGCGGCAACGGGGGAGGCGGCGACGGCCGAGGGCGTTCAGGCGATGAAGGGGCTCGGCATCACGCCGTTGGAGCACCGCTCGCGCGAGGTGTCGCGCGAGATGGTGGAAGAGGCCGAGGCGGTGTACGCCATGACCGCCTCGCACGCCAAGGCTCTCGGCGCGATGGTGCCCGAGGCGGCCGACCGCATCCACCTGCTCGACCCCTCGGGGGCCAGCGTCCCGGACCCGATCGGGCAGTCGCAGGCGGTGTACGACAGCGCCGCGAGACGGATCATGGAGCTGGTGCGCGGGCGGCTGGAAGAACTGACGGGGCCGGGGGGGACGTAGGATGGGAGGTCGGTGAGAAGGGTGATCTGAGGTGAGGGTGGAAAGGCTTGCGAACGACGGACCGGGATCAGGGAAGGAGCGGGTCATGAACATCGCGATCGGCGCGGACCATCGCGGGATCAACGTCGCCAACCAGCTCGCGCAGAAGCTCAAGCGCGAAGGGCACACCGTGGACCTGCTCGGCTCGACCAACGGCCAAGGGGTTCGCCGAGGTCCTGCACTTGCCTCCACGCATCGCGCTTCCGGCAAGCG
>CAZCPB010000341.1:0-3393 GCA_964500365.1 uncultured Phycisphaeraceae bacterium | reverse complement strand
GCTCCGGCGTCGGCAGGCCCGAGTGCCGCAGCGTCAGGAGCGTGCCCTCGCCGACTTCCTTCAGCGTGATCTCGACCCGCGATGCGCCCGGCGCGACCGCGTCGTTGCCCTTCTCGTACCCCCACGTGAACACGAAGCGCCGCGGCTCATCGATCTCCTCGACCCGCCCCGACATCACCGCCCCGCCGCCCTGGTACTCAATCCTCACCGCCCCGTCCTGCCGCGGCTCGATTGTTGCCTTGCCCCCGCCCGGCGCCGCCCACCAGCGCGCGAACCTCGCCGGGTCGATGAAGAAGCGGAACACCGTCGCCGGTGCCGCGTGGATCGTCATGCTCAACTCAACCACGCCCGACAGATCAGTTGGCCCCGTCATCGTCCGCACTCCTCTTGTCTGACCCGCCCGGCGAGGCCTCTTCCTCCGCCAGATTCTTCAGGACATTGAGCCGCTCGGCCCACATCGCTTCCAACGCCGCGGCAAACGGCCCCAGCCGCTCGCGCTCCGCCCGGTACAGCCGGCGCTTGCCGTCGCGCCGCTCCGCAAGCAGCCCGGCCTCCTTCAGGACGCTCACATGCTGCGAGACGGCCGAGAACGAGACGTCGAACTTCGCCGCGATTTCCCCCGCGCTCAATTCCCGCCGCCAGACCATCTGCAGGATCTGGCGCTTCCGGGGCTGCGCGATGAGCTCCAAAACGTCCACGCAATCATTTTAGCATGTACTAAAATGAAATCCACCCGAAAACCCCTGGCTCGCCGGTGACCGGACGTTCCAACTGGGTAATCCGCGCAATCTCGCGCGACTTTGCTGGCTTTGCCGTTTTCCTGAGGCACATTCCCTCTGAGCGGCGTTTCACCACCGCCGCCACGGTCTCGCGCCTCGGGGGCTCACGCCATCCGGCGCTACATGGGGAGTAGAGGAATGAAAGCTGCGCTCGCAGTCGCCGGTATCGCTCTGTCCTCGTCGATCGCCCTGGGTGGCATCATCTCCGACGGCGACATGAACCAGCTGCCCATCGGCCTGGCCCCGGACGTCACCGCGGGGGCCGGCGCGTGGCACTTCCCGTCGAACTACGTGTCGAACCACCTGGGCGAGTCGCTCTCGACCCACTACACGGTGGCGGGCACGGCGACCTTCGACGGGGCCGGCCCGGTCGGCAACTCCCTCCGTCTCAAGACGGGCAACGAGGGGGCCTCGATGCACCTCGTCAACCTCTTCGGCCAGACCGTCGCGCAGGGCGCCAACGTCGTCGTCACCGCCGGCTTCGACATCTGGGTCACCGACAACGCTTCGCTCACCGCCGGCGGCTCGATCATCCTGGGCGGCGACCACGGCGGCGGCGGGTTCAGCTCGATCACCGACCGCGGCCCGCAGATCACCTGGGGCTACCAGGGCAAGCTCACCGCCAAGAACGCCCAGGGCTCGGACCTCACCCTGCTCACGGGCTACCAGGCCAACCGCTGGCAGACCGTCCGCCTCACGATCGACCTCACCACCGACCGCTACGACATGTTCTGGGGGTACAAGGGCGGCCCGCTGACCATGATCGGCGACGACCTGCCCTTCCGCTCCGGCTCGCTCGGCAAGCTCGACCGCTTCACGTGGGCGCGGTTCTACGACATGACCCGCGAGACCGACGCGTACCTCGACAACGTGTTCGTGAACATCCCCGCGCCGGGCGCCGCGGGCCTGCTCGGCGCGGGCGCGCTGGTCGCGCTCCGCCGCCGCCGCTGAACACAACGATCGACGCCTTCACGCGCCCCCGAAGGGGGGAGGCGCTGCCGCGACGCGGCAGCGCGGAGAGAGAAAGGGCGCCCGTCTACGGCGGGCGCCCTTCTTTACGCGCTCGCCAGGGACTTGCTCAGGATCGCGCTGGTGTAGTT
Source organism: uncultured Phycisphaeraceae bacterium (assembly GCA_964500365.1). Lineage (GTDB taxonomy): Bacteria > Planctomycetota > Phycisphaerae > Phycisphaerales > UBA1924 > CAZCPB01. The sequence continues at coordinate 1,514 of CAZCPB010000341.1, read as the reverse complement.
CGTGTACGGCCACTTCCAGTGCTCGATGAACCGGTAGCCCCGCTTCAGATAAAACTCCTTCAGCGCCGTGTCGGGGTCGGCCATGGAGAGGGCCAGCTCGGTCGCGCCGCACTCGCGGGCCCGGCGCTCGGCCGTCGCCCGCCGCAGCCGGCCGATCCCCTTGCCTTGGAGGTCGGGGTCCACCGCGAACTGCGAGAAGCTGTCCACGTGCTTGTTCTGGAACCACGGCGGCCCCTGGTCCGGCTCGACCTCGTGGAAGAGGATGATGCCCACGATCCGCTCGCCGCGCTCGTGCGTCGTGTCGGCCACCGTCGCGACAAAGCACTCGGCCGACCGGCAGCGCCGCTCCGTCGTCGCGTCGTCCTGGCGCCCCGCCAGCGGCCGCAGCCCCATCGCCACCTGGCCCGCGTACGCCCGGTGCAGCAGGCGGGTGATCTCGGGGATCGAGTCGGTCTCCTCGAGCAGGCGGACGCGGACCTCGTCACCCGGACGGCCCGGGGCGGCCGGCGCGCTCGCGGCCCGCTTCGCCGGCGTGCGCGCCCGGCGCGCGGCGTCCGTGTTCGAGACCGTGGGCTTCAAGGCCCGAAGCGTAGTCCGCATCGATCGTTCCTCCACCGGCGCGCCCGCCCGCCGCGGCGCGCAAACAATCGGCCGCCGGGCACGCCCACCGGGAGATTCTTCGGCGTCATGACTGAAAATTCCACATCTGCATATTCATGCACGCCCCGCCCGGGCCCGATCCCGGCCTCCGGCGTCTCGCGCCTGCGCGTCCGCTACTGCGAGTGCGACCCCATGGGCGTCGCGCACCACGCGGCGTACGTCCCCTGGCTCGAGATCGGCCGCACCGAGATCCTCCGCGACACCGGCGCGACCTACGCCCACCTCGAGCAGGCCGGCGTGTTCCTGGTCGTCGTCAAGCTCGACGTGCGCTACCGGCGCCCGATCATGTACGACGACCTCGTCGAGGTCCGCACCCGCGTCGTCGGCACCAGCCGCGTCAAGATCGAGCACGAGTACGACCTCGTGGTCGTCGAGCGTCTCAGCAAGCCCGCCGAAGAAACCGCCGCCGCGGCGAGCACGACTCTGGCGTGCGTGGACAAGGACGGGAAGGTCCAGCAGTTGCCGGAGTGGCTTGGCTCGCTGCGCGGCTGAACCGCCGCGTGCGCACCCCTGCACGGCCTCACCTACTTCGTCCCCGCCAGCCTCCGCACCGTCACGTCGAACGTCCGCACCATGTTCGCGTGCACGCCGTAGACGAGCACCAGGTACAGCGCCGCGGCAAAAAACGCCCCGATCGCGGCGCACACCCGCGCCCGCGCCAGCCCCGCCGTGCCGTCGGCCACCGTGTCCGTCATCGCGTCGGCCGGGTACATCATCGCGTACAGGCTGGTCGCCGGCGTCATCGACGTCAGCGCCGGGCCGAGCATGTTGATCCCCTCGCCCGCCTTCCACGCGCACAGCCCGAACAGCCCCGCGCCCACGAGGTTCCAGAACGCCACGGCGACGAAGAAGTA